>JBQMYN010000004.1:0-65031 GCA_052173475.1 Treponema sp. | reverse complement strand
AAATGTACTTCCTTGTACATTTTTCATCGACGAGTTTCGGCATCGCCGAAACATTGCTGTACTGACAGGATGTCAGTGGTTCCAAACAGTATTGAGTTTTTCTAACAAAAAACTCGGTACTGCTTAGAAACACCGCCATCCATGGCGGTTCTGATAGTAATTATTGTATAAAGACTTAATTTTAAACTCGTTGTCAGCTATGCTGATGGAGCACCTCTAAAAATCTATACCTGAGTTTTTAGAGGTGTCCTATTGACTATTCCAATCTGTAAATTTTTGCATTGACATATTTATACAGGTAGGATATAATCACTTTCTATGACTGTCAAGAACTTCAGTTTTTGATGGTGAGCTTTGTGTATCTGTTTCCTTAGATTGAGCTGTGATAGTATCAGCTATGCTGAGGGCAGTGCCATTGCCGTTGTATTTTATCGTATTAGGAGACCTGTTTGGAAACGTCAGTTTTAGGACAGGTTATCTTGAAATGAGCTGCTGATCTGTTCGGCAATGGAATTATCGAACAGACCTATTATAGAGCAGCGATTGTTTTTTTTGATACACATACATTACCGGAGTATCTAACCGGTTTTGCATAGTAGACTTATTTGGCAAGGAAGTTGCCGAACAAGTCTAACGAGTTATTTTATCCGTGGTGCTGGCGGATAGACTTGAAGGAGTTAAGGCAAATGCCTACAATTAATCAATTAATAAAGCAGGGAAGAAAAGCGGTAGTCTCGCACACCAAAAGCCCTGCATTGCAATCATGCCCGCAAAAGCGCGGCGTATGCACTCGTGTAATGACTGTTACTCCCAAAAAACCGAATTCTGCTTTGCGGAAAGTTGCCCGTGTGCGCTTAAGCAATGGCATTGAAGTTACTGCATACATTCCCGGTATTGGGCATAACTTACAGGAGCACTCCGTTGTACTTATCCGTGGAGGACGTGTTAAGGACCTTCCGGGTGTCCGTTACCATATTATTCGAGGTACAAAAGACACACTGGGTGTTGCCGATCGCAAGCGCAGCCGCTCAAAGTATGGTGCGAAGAAACCTAAGGCATAAAGGAGAATAGTATGGGACGTAAAAAAAAGACAATTAACAGACCTATTATCCCTGATGCTCGGTATAATAGTGTAATGCTTTCAAAATTTATTGCACGAATGATGCTTGACGGTAAAAAATCTATTACCACTGCGATTTTGTATGATTGCTTTGATGTAATTAAATCTAAGACAGGGGAAGAACCGCTTGCCGTATTTACAAAGGCTCTAGAAAATGTAAAGCCATTGGTTGAAGTTAAATCCCGGCGTGTGGGAGGTGCTACCTATCAAGTTCCGATTGAAATTCGCGAGGCTCGTCGTGAGGCTCTTGGTATGCGTTGGATTATCGGTGCTGCACGTAAGCGGAACGGTCATGCAATGTCTGATAGATTAGCGGCAGAAGTTATTGACGCATATAACAATACCGGTACTGCCTTTAAAAAGAAAGAAGATACCCATCGTATGGCGGAAGCAAACAAAGCTTTTGCACACTACCGCTGGTAAATTTTTTATTACGACTTTATTTGCAAAGCCCCTTATAGTGGGGCTTTTTTTATTCAAAAATAAAAGAACCCTACCGGTTCCTACCATGTTTCATTTAAACGCTCAAAATATGCCTTAGGATGATCGCAAGCAGGGCATTTTTCGGGAGCCTTTGTACTAACTACAATAAATCCGCAGTTCAAACATCTCCATGTTGTCGGACTTTCCTGTGTCCACATATTATTTTCTTCAATCCGCTTAATAAACAGCTCATAACGCTTTGCATGCTGCTTTTCTGCAACGGCAATGTTTTCCATAACAGCTGCAATAAGTGGGAAGCCTTCTTCACGGGCTGTTTGTGCAAATTCAGGATACATATACATCCATTCATGATTTTCACCCGCCGCAGCTTGCTTAAGATTTTCTAATGTAGTGCCTATAACCCCCGCTGGTGCTGTTGCAGAAATGGTTACCTCGCCGCCTTCTAAAAACTTAAACAAACGTTTTGCGTGTTCTTTTTCTTGTTCGGCTGTTTCGGTAAAGATATTTGCAATTTGCACAAAGCCTTCTTTTTTTGCTGCACTAGCCCAGTATGTATACTTATTCCGAGCCTGAGATTCTCCAATAAATGCAGAAAGGATATTTTGTTCTGTTTTAGTTCCTTTCAATGATTTCATAACTCTACTCCTTTGCGGATTACCGCACATATTTAGCCGGTTTGATAGCACTGCCATCGAACTGGCTTATTACAAGAATACTCTTGCATATATTCTTGCAGCTGTGTAGAGAACCTCTAGATGCTAACCGAGTTTTAGAAGCTCCCCTCAAGATGCTATGGTAAAAATAAAAAATAATCAAGGGTCGAGTAGTACATTTTTTTTCTTGCATTTATAAGAATACTACGATAGAATAGAAGAAAGAGTTTTAAATGTTCACATTCCGGTAAAATCGCTATCGGTTATTAGTCCTATCGGCAAGCCGGATTCGTTTTGTATATCACTTGCTCGTGTAGTGAAAATAAAAAGAGGTATGTGTATGAAGTATATAGTTTTTTCTCTATTGTGTATTCTATCGCTTAGTTCTTGTACGCAGAAAACCCGGCAAAAAGTACGTATTAATGATCCTTCGCTGGCAAAAGTAATTGTTAAAAAAGAACTTACGATAGGCGTTGACCCAACCATACCTCCTTTAAGTTTTTATGCCAGCACGGGAAAACTCGTCGGCTATGAAGTAGATATTGCACATGAAATTGCTGATAAACTTGGAGTTGAATTAAATGTTGTCCCTATTACTTCCGAAAACCGCTTTGAAAAATTAGCAGACAGTACTATTGATTATCTTGCAAGCGGTTTTACCGTTCGCCATGATATGAGGGAGGGCTTAAGCCAGCCCTACTTACGGGATGCCCTTGTAGTTGTTGTATATGATAGCATGAGTAGGACTAATGTGGTTAATACATTTTCTGATTTACGTAATAAACGTATTGGAATGGTCTCCGATGCTGAGCTTATTAAAATAACGAAAGATTCTCCGCTTCTTACAGATAGTTCTGCTGAATTACGTTTTTATCCCCGTATGGAACAACTCTTAACTGCTTTAGACTATGGCGAGCTTGATGCTGTTGTTATGAATCTGCTAACGTATTTTAATAAAATAACAAAAGAAAAGAAAAAATATAGGATAATAGGCGATCCCCTTGTCATAGCCACCTATAGCTATACCTTTAGGAAAGATGATATACATTTATGTACTACTATTGATTCTATATTAACAGAATTATCAAAAGATTCAACATTACGGGATATTTCTAATAAATGGTTTGGTGCAGATGTTTCAATTGTTGGGAAATACTAGACCCGAATAGTTACCTTGAAATACGATGTTTTAAGTTCTCCTATTTCAACGACTTAAAACTCGTCAACAGCTAAAAAGGTATTGCTTAAATACATTTGGGATATTTAGGCACTACACTGCTATTGACTATTCCACTCCTATTCTTATGGTTTTATTTTAAAATCGCCTGTTAGACCGGTTCCGCACAAATGTAAGTTTTGATAACCAATTTGCCAGCCTAACCTTCCGCAGATTATAAAATACTAAAAGGTCACTCTAAAAATCTAACTAATTTTTTTTGCAGATTCCCGCTACGCTGTATTCCATGCGTAGATTCTCTATAAAGAAGATTTTTATCATGGTCAAAGAAAGCAGATATAATGGCAACACTACGTCTGCCGCTTCTATATCTTAACATAAGACTTATACGGAATAAAAAAAGAGAAAAGGATGCCAAAGCTACCGACAAAAAGTAAGCATCTTTTGAGGCAGTCCTATACTCCAGAGATTGGAAACTATTAAAAAAATAACACATACATATATGTACTAAAAATGCTATCGTTATAGCACTATTTTGTAGGGGGGGTATACACACGGTTATTACTATAAAAGAAACAATAAAATGAGTCAAGAGCAGAGAACACGCACAGCGGAGAGTCAATACAAACGCTCAAACCATTGCTGCTGATCTGCTCTTTCCTACCCATACAGCTACGAACTACAGCTTTCACACTCTTCAATTTCAAGTGAACGGCTCCGTATATAATAGAGCGATTTTACACCATCTTTCCATGCAGTCAGATATAATTGTAACACTTTTCTGAATGTGTAGTCATTGGTAATATATATGTTCATAGATTGTGCCTGATCAATATGCCGTTGCCGGACTCCGGCTGCTTTGATACTCCATAGCTGATCAATAGTATGTGCATTCTTGTAAAGCCAGTAGGTTTGCAGCGAAAGTTCCGGTGCAACACGCGGAACCAGCGAGCCTTTTTTTTCTTCCAAAAAATACCGCTTCATAATGGGATCAATACCTGCGGTTGTCCCGGCAATAATTGAGGTAGAGCTGGTAGGAGCCACTGCTAAAAGATAGCCGTTGCGCATACCGCAGCGCGCCACCGTTTGTTTCAGTTCCAGCCACTGTTCCGAGCAGTAGTTCCGTTTATCAAAGTATGCCCCTGTTTGCCAATCGCTGCCGGTAAAAAAACGATACACACCTTTTTCAGCTGCAATACTGGTACTTGCCTGTATCGCCTTAAAATTAATCCGTTCAAACAGTTCGTCACAAAAACGAATATGCGCATCACTTTCCCACGCAATATGTTTTTTTGCCAATATATGATGATACCCCGATACACCAAGCCCGATTGCGCGATACTGTTTATTGGTAATTTCCGCATACGGAACAGGATAAAAATTCAAATCAATGACATTATCAAGAGCGCGCACTGCCGCCTCAATCACCGATGTCAATTCCTCATCATTATCAGTGTCAATATTTCCAAGCACAAGTGAAGCAAGATTGCACACAACAAAATCGCCGGGTTTTGTTGCGGTAACTACAACCGTATCGCCGTCTTCGGTTTGAATACGGGTATCAATTGTTTCTATACCGCTCATATTTTGTGCAATTTCGGTACAAAGATTAGAACAGTAAATTATTCCCTTATGAGCATTAGGATTTGCTTTATTAGCATGATCACGGTTAAACATGAACGGCGTACCAGTTTCAATTGCTGATTTAAGAATAAGCCGTACCAGCTCTTTTACTGATATTTCCCGCTTAATAATACGGTTGTCATTGATGCACTCTTTATACCGTTTTTCCCATTCTTCGCCATAAAAATCTTCTAAGGCATAGCCTTTTGTTTTCAGCACTTCATGCGGACACATGAGATACCACGGAGCATCAATATTTTCTTCCACTGTTTTCCAAAACAAATCAGGATAACAAATAGCAGGAAAGACATCATGCGCTTTCATGCGGTCATCACCGTTATTGGTTCTTAACTGCAAAAACTCCGGAACATCCTTGTGCCAAATGTCTAAGTACACTGCAACCGATCCCTGCCGCACCCCAAGCTGATCCACTGCTACCGCCGTATCATTTGCAAGTTTTATCCAGCGGATAATACCGCCGGCAGCACCCTGAAAACCACGGATTGCAGAACCAACTGCCCGCACTTTTCCAAAATAAAGTCCCATTCCCCCGCCGAATTTAGAAACCTGTGCAAAGTTATCAATGCTGCGGTAAATCCCCTCCAGCGAATCAGGAACCGTGTCAATAAAACATGATGAAAGTTGATGATACGGCTTACGCGCATTGGACAACGTAGGTGTTGCCATTGTTACTTGCAGTGTACTCAGCATGGTATAAAAACGGTTTACCCATTTCATCCGGTTCTGCTTTTCAGGCATTGCAAGATGCAACGCAAGTCCTAAAAACATCTCCTGCGGTGTTTCAAGCGGTATATGTCCCCGTGTAGAAATAACATATCTACGCAGTAAAATATCAAGACTGCTGTAAGTGAGCAGATTATTGCGCGTATTATCAATAAATGTATACGCATAATCAATTTCTTCTTTTGAATAGTTTGCACGGATATAAGCCCCATACAGTCCCTCATGCTCCAAATACGTTACTTTTTCATAAAATGAATCAATATTCCGTTTTGCAAGTTCATCTTGCAGCTTTTCAGTAAATTGCAGCATAAGCAAACGGGACGCAATAAACTCCCATTTTGGAGCTTCTTGAGCAGTAAGCTCAACAGCGGCTTTAATCAGACTGTCAAAAAGCTCCTCTTCCGGCATATCCGCTTTACGGAATGATTCAAACTTATGGAGTAAGAGGGTAAGACTGTACCGGTCATCGGGAAAATCTCTTTGAATACTGTTGAGCACCGGCAATATATCCACGGTAGAAAAGCATTCAGCAAGATGCCGCCGAGCATCCCGCTTTTTTGTCCGTTCCACGCGGTATAGAATAAAGTTTTTAACCTCTGCATAGTAATTGTGTTCAATGAGCGTTTTTTCTACCAAATCCTGAATAGTCTCTACCGCTACCGCCAAGCCGCTGTTATACATTTCTGTAATCTCAGCTTCTATCTCTGCTGTCAGTTCTGTAAGAAGCGCAGAAAGTTCAGCACCAGCAGCTGGATTAACACTGTGAAATGCCGCATGCATTGCAAGCAGTATTTTCTCAGCGTTATAGACTTCTTGTTCCCCATTCCGTTTTATAATATTCATAGCGATCCATACCTTTTATTAAAGTGCTATCGTACTTACCGGTGTCTTTTTACTTTTTTTGTTGTAGTCATTTCAAAAGGCTTTTCTAAAAAGGTTGTTTTCGTAATTCGCTGATACGGCAGTAAACCGGCATTGACTACTGAAATAATGTCTTCAATCCGCTTGTAGGCTTCTGCATCACCGGTAGGAGTTCCCCGCTGTACACCGAGCGTTTTATATAATTCATCAGCAGGATAGACAAAAACTTCTATTTCTTCTCCGGTCAAATCTCCCTCAGGATGATACCCCTTTGCGGTAATTTGCTCAATTTCATTATAATACATTTGAAAGGCATTCTCTATTTCTTCAGGATAGACATTCTTCCCGCCTGAAGTAACGACAAGATTTTTTGCCCGTCCGCACAGATACACATACCGCTCTGAATCAATCCAGCCTATATCACCGGTTTTCAGCCAACCGTCTTCGGATAAAATTTCAGCAGTCTCCTCCGGCATACCATAATAACCCTGCATAACCATCGGTCCTTTAACACAAATTTCACCTCTTCCCTTTTCATCAGGATTATCTATCTTCATCTCCATATAGGGATAAAAATAACTGCCGACACTTTCAATTTTAAAATGTTCTGTAGGATTCAAAGCGATAATGGGCGAAGTTTCTGTAAGTCCATAGCCCTGCACAAAATCAATACCAAACTCATTGTAAGCTCGAAATACATCTTTTGAAAGAGGACCACCGCCGCAAATTGCAATTCTGATAGTGGTTAAATTGGCTTTTTCAAGAACGTTTTTAAACAGTTTCTTGCCGATATTTTTTCCAGTCAGTTTTTTTACAATATAAGAAACACGCATCAATAAAGAAATAACTGCATAGACAAGAGCACCTTTTGCCCGTATTCCTTTCATAATGCCTGCAAGGAGCTTATTAAACAAAAGAGGAACTCCCAGCAGCATAGTAATTTTTCCTTCCTTTAGCTCGCGCAGCATACAGGAAACCGCAATGGACTTACCAAACACAATTTCAGAACCGGAAGCAAGCGATTCAATAAATACCGCAAGCATCGTGTATGAATGATGCAAGGGTAACAGTGCATAGAAAATATCAGTTTCATATACTGTTAGATGCGATTGTGCAATATACGCATCGGAAATAAGATTGCGGTGCGACAACATTACCCCCTTAGGATTTCCCATAGTTCCAGAGGTAAAAAGAATTGCCGCCGTATCATATTCAGTACGGAACACAGGAGCAGTCAACGGCTCTGCTTCAAGACCGTAAACATAGGTATCAGTATGCTTCGGACTTAATGAATAGATGCCGCCCATAAAAGACTGATAATTTTTAGAATCTGAAAAATACGTGTATTTTTCTTCATCTACAAAAAAGAAGCGCGGACGAGCTGCTTTCAATAATGAAGTAACTTCTTCATTGTGCAGTCCGTAATCAATAGGAACAATAACTGCACCGGCATAGAGCGCACTGATATATACCACCGCCCATTCAGGAGAGTTTTTTCCGGAAACCGCAATATGTGTCCCAGCTTTTACCCCATTCCGCACAAACCACCCTGCCAGTTTTCGCACTACAGCTAAAGCTTCCGAATACGTCAGCGTTATTCTATCCGGCTCAAATACAGTAAGAAAATTTCTCTGCGGAAACCGCTCAACAGTAATTTCAAATGTCTCCGGTAAGGTAGGCCATTCACCGGTAAATTTTTTTCCGCGCCACGACTCCAAAAAAGCCCATGGTGTAGATTGCACAGTATTCATAATACTCACACTCCTTTTTTTTATGCCGATATTAATTATATAAGAGGGATTATATGCAGCATCGCCATAAGAAACAAGTCTTTTTTTATTCAATATTGATTATATTGTCAAGTATACCTGCCGTTCACGCTCAATCTGCAGCATCGGATTCTTTACGGTTGAAGTTGATAGAGTCAGCCGTCAGCTATTTGGGAACTCCGTACCGCTATAGCGGTACAACAGCAAAGGGCATGGATTGTTCGGGCTTCGTGTGCAGGGCAGTGCAGGATGCACTTGCCCAGCAGCTTCCTCATCAAGCGGCTGCCATTGCAAAACAAGTAGAGCGCATTTCCGACACTGATATTCAGCCGGGTGATTTGCTTTTTTTTCAAGCAGGCACAAAAATTACCCATACCGGTATTTACCTTGGTGCCGGACAATTTATTCATGCAGCCTCCGATGGTCCGAAAACCGGTGTGATTATTTCAAAAATACAAGATTCGTATTGGAAAAAAACCTACCGTTTTGCCGGAAGATTGCTAAAATCCGAGGCTATCTTTCTTACAGAAGCTAAAAACACTGCGCTGCTGGAACGCACTGAAGCGAATTCGCCTTTATACCCTGATATTGCACAAGCAGTACAGTAGACCTGTAAGGATTACCCTATGCTCCATTCACTTTTTACTGATGTATACAGTACCGCAGCAGTACCAGTTGCATTTATCACTGCACTGATGCTCGGTATTGTTATCGGTTCTCTAGCAGCGCACCGTCATATCCATAAGACAGTGAAACAGGCGCGGCATGATGCGGTAAAGCGTTCCCGCGCAGTATTAAATGGGCAATACAGCGAACAGCTTGCCGCTTTTTTTCCTCATTTTCCTGCAAACCCCGCTGAAGTCCGCTTTATCGGGAAACCTGTTGATTTTATTGCTTTCACCGGCTCTACAACAGGAAATATAGAGGAGGTAGTGTTTATCGAAGTAAAGACAGGCTCTTCTTCATTGAGCAACGTTGAACGCTCCTTAAAAAAGGCTATAGAAAATAAGCGTGTCCGCTACTGCGAATACCGTCTGCCGTAAATCAAACGGCAGCTGCATCTTGCAGCTACATCTTATTGCTAACTCGTTACTTCGATTTTAATATATCCAAGCGGCTCCAATGCGCTGTAAATATTGCGGAATCCGTCATCCCAGCCATAGCTGACCGCATAAAAATTTACATACCAAAAATCATGCGGCGAAGTTGAACTTGACTGTTCTACATCGCCATCCTCTTTTTGAATAGTAGCCCCCTGAAACTGGCGCTTTACCGAAGGGATTATATTACTCCGAAGAGGAATACCGACCAAACTGCCGATTCCGCTGCCGCCGCTTCTAACCGTCAGCGCAGCCTTGTCAGATGCATCATAATCTTGCAGCCTGAAACGTATAATTCTATTACTTGAAGCAGCACTGAGCAGCGGACGTTCATTAGCGCCTATGCTATTCAACGTTAAATAGTGATATTTTTTTGTATCGGTTAAATACCGTGCCGATGCAGAAGGATTCTTTTGATTATAATCATATATTGCCTGCACATCGCTCGTACACGCATTCTCGTATGCATAAATACGGTAGTAAATTTCTGTTCCCTTGAAATAATTACCGACGCTAAGAGAATTATCACTGTCGGCGGTTTCAAACTCACAATACCGCTTACTTTTATCATCAAGATGACTCGTATCGTTAATCTTGCGCGGTGCTTTCAAATAGATAATCTTTTCAACACCGCAGCCAGCGCAAAAAAGACAACACGACAAAGCTATCAGCATAGTGTAAGATATTGAAAACCGTTTATACAGAGAGACCCCCATGCGCTTACTGGATTGATAAAGCAATAATACGAGATTTTCCCAATAATGACCAATTATTATTAGGGTACTGTTCTGTAAGTTTCGTATACGCCTCAATTGCCTTATCCTTATGCATGAGTGCTTCTTCTACTCTTCCGATATTAAAGAGTGCACGCGGCTTCAAAGGAAAATCCTCACATGAAGCAGACAAAGTGTAAAGTTCTAATGCAGTTTCATTCTTCTGCAGCTCATCAGCACAAGCCGCTGCATTAAAATACGCAATACCAGCGGTATACATCTGCGGTAAGGTATCGCCGGCACTCCGGTAAAAGTTAAGTGCTTTTTCCCAATCCTTGCGCTGCACAAAGGCTTCCCCCAGCACAGTATATGCTCTATAGCCAATATATGACTTCTCATTTTTATGAGCTTGTTCTTCTAACTTCGCAAGCAGCGCATCTTCTTGCGAAATAAGGTCTTCGGGCTTTTTGCTGTGAATATTCAACCAATCAGTAATGAGGGCTTCAGTAATTTCAGATCCTTTTTGCAGCTTATACGTATGAAGTGCAGTAGTTACCATGACAACTGCAATAACGATACATACAGCAGCAAAGACAAACGCCAGTGCTTTACGGTTTTTAGACAAAAACTCAGCGCATTTGTCAGAAAAAGAAAGCGTATCTTCATTTTTTTTCATAACTATTTTCTCCTACTCGTAAAATATTAGAGGGCATCCTTAAAAAGCTACACCTGAGATTTTTGCTGATGCCATCATTCTTAATGCGGTATTTCCAATTCATTCAAGAGCCGTGAAAGATACGTCCTTTGAATCCCCAGTGCAGCAGCAGACGCACTTTTATTCCACGCATTTTCTTCAAGAACAGATAGTATATAATATCTCTTAAAAAAATCAACTGCTGTTTTCATATTATGCGTACTATCAGGCGGAATAAAATCAAAACTATTACGCAACAGGAGATTCTCTTGCGTAATAATCGGCGGAGTACCCTTAATACATGCTCGCTCAACAGTATTTTTTAACTCGCGAATATTTCCTTCCCAGCGGTATTTTTGCATACACGCAAGCGCATCATCAGAAAAGCCGGTAAATGCTTTTTTTGTTTCCTGTGCATATTGTTTTAAAAACAGCTGAGCAAGGGGAATAATATCTTCAATACGGCGGTTAAGCGGCGGAATAAAAATCGGCATTACATTCAGGGAATAATATAATTCAGGCAGAAATGCTCCGCATGCAACAAGCTGGTCAATATTCTTTTCTGTAGACGCAATAAGCCGCACAGAGTCAGCATCTGTTTCAGAATTCCGCCGGAAAACATACTTATTCAGTACCGGCAACAGTTTATCTTGCAGTGAAAGCGGCAAGGCAGCTATCTCATCTAAAAAAACTGTACCGCCGTTTGAACGGGCAAAACAATCCGGATGCCCACTGCCGTCCCCAAAAAGCAACAGATCCAGTGTACGCTGATCAAGTTCCCCGCAGCGGATATGCTCGAAAGGCAGCATCGCTCTGCTGCTTTGTATGTAAAGCCGATATGCAAAAACCTTTTTACCCGTGCCGTTTTCACCGGTTATCAGAATAGGCATAGGCGAAGATGCAAAATAATTGCATAATTCAAGCTTTTCACGCATGATTGCACTTTCTGCAATTACACACCTATCTGCATACAGTCTGCTGCACATATTCCTGCTTTCCCTGCACACTGCAGCACTATGTACACTGTACAGAAAATGAATATAGGATGCTGCATCACGTAATAGCGCAATATCATCAGCACCAAACGACCTGTCCCCTTTCTTATCAGCAACTTCGAGTACGCCAATGCAGAGCGAACCAGACATAACAGGAACTGCTGCACTATTCTGAGGGCTATACGCTACACAGCGGCTTAGCACATCCGCAAAACGGCGGTCATGCTGCACATCATTCACACAAAGCGGGCGGCAAAAACGCAGCACCCACTCAGCAACTGAATCAGGCTCAACAGCTTTATTTACGCATTGACATTCCCTATGCATAAAATACGCAAGTTCCAGCTGCTGAGTGATTTCATTACGGAAAAAAAGCGAAGCAGCGGAAGCATCCGCTGCCTTTAGCACAAGTCCCAGTATATGAGCTGCCATTGCAGTAGTATCAACAATACTGCCGCAATAAGAACCACTGTTTTGCATGAGCATTACTTATCACTCGTGTACAATACACAGCATCCGCACTCACAAATGCTATTCACCTGCCTTATTTTTCAGCAAGTCGCCAAGCGTAAATGATCCTTCCGAATCTTCCCGTTTGGTAGACATATACCGTGATAATTCTTCCTGCTGCAACCGTTTTTTATAATCACGGATAGAGAACGCCGTTTTCTTTTCACGGACATTTACATCAAGCACTACTGCGTTCACTTTATCACCCACAGCATATTTCTTCAAAACCTCATCGGGATTATCATCACGGTTTTCAACAAGGTTTTGCTTATGGATAAGCCCTTCAATACCACCGGGAACCTTCACAAAGATACCAAAATCAGTGATCGATGTTACCTCACCTTCGACAAACGAACCCGGACGATATGCATCGGCAAATGTTTTCCATGGATCATCGCTCAGCTGTTTTATACCAAGTCTAATACGATGTCCTTCAGGATCACACTCAATAACAATAACTTCCAGTTCTTGTCCAACTTCCAATTCACTATTGGGATGGCGTACCCGTTTAGTCCATGAAATATCATCAACATGCAAGAAACCGTCAATACCTTCTTCAAGCTCAATGAATGCACCGGCATTAGTCAGCTTCACCACCTTACGGGTTAAGCGGGTGCCAACAGGATATAATTCATCAATATTGTTCCACGGATTTGCCGTTACCTGCTTTAAACCAAGAGAAACACGCCCTGCTTGAATGTCATAGCCAAGGATCATACATTCAACTTCATCACCGATTTTTACCATATCGCTCGGTTTACTGATCTTTTTAACCCAGCTAAATTCGCTGATATGAACTAGCCCTTCAATACCTTCAGACAGCTCTACAAAAGCCCCGAAATCGGTGATTTTTGTTACATGACCTTTTACAACGTCATTTACCTGAAACTTATCTTCAAATTCAAGCCATGGATCAGGAGTAAAATGCTTCAAAGAAAGATTAATCCGCTTTTCAGTAGGATCGAGGCGGATAACTTTCAACTCAATTTCCTGCCCTTTCTTAACAAAATCTTTTGGACGAGTTACATGACCCCAGCTCATATCATTAATATGCAGCAATCCATCAAAACCGCCAAGGTCAATGAATGCACCAAAGCTGGTAAAACTTTTAACAGTCCCCTGTACAACATCCCCGATATTAGTATTTTCAAAAAAAGCGTCCCGCTCTTTTTCGACAGTGTCTTCTAAATATTTTCTTCTATTAACAACAATATTATCACGATTTCCCTTGCGGTCAAAAACCATTTTTTCTATATAAAAAGTTTCTTTCCGTTTGAGCAAGGTTTCAGGTTTGTCAATTTTTTGACTAGCAGCTTGACTAATTGGCAGAAATGCAATCATACCAGCACCAAGGTCTACATCAAAACCGCTTTTATTAACGGTTTTAACAATCACTCCGCTTACTGGAGTTTTATTATGGTATGCATCCTGCAATTCTTTCCGTAAAATAATACGGTCAGCCTTTTGCTTTGAAATACTCAACTTTCCGCCGTCTGCTTCAGTTTTTTCAATGTAAACTTGTACAGAATCTCCTACATTCGGTGTCTCAGAAAATTCTTTCCGTTCAACCCGTCCTTCCGACTTACCGCCGACATCAATAAATACTGAATCATCGGTAACAGCAATGATTCTTCCTTCTTTTAGAGTTCCGACTTCAGGAGATTCAAAATTCAAATACTCCTCCGGTAATTGTGTTTGGATGCTCTGATCGGAGTTTGTAACGGCATCCAGTACCACTTCCTTTTTTTCCATAGATAACCCTTTATCGTGTATTTTAGAAGCTATTTTCTCACAAACCTGCATTATCGTCAAGTCCGAAGTATCTAAATAATAAGCATCTTCTGCTTTTTTTAAGCTGCCTTCCTTTTTATTTCGGTCAATTTCATCCCTTGTTTCAATTGCAGCCCGTATTTCTTGTTCAGACAGCGTACTTGTACCCTGCGTAAACCGCCGGCGGGTACGAGCTTCCACAGAAGCATCAAGATAAAATTTATATTCAGCATGGGGGAATACAACGGTTGTCATATCCCTTCCCTCGCATACAATATCTATATTCCGCGCAGCATATCTAATTTTTTCATTGATGATATGCCGGATAGGAACAAGTGCCGAAAGCGGTGCTACCACTGCTTCTACAGCATCGCTTCGGAGATACGGCTCTACATTCTCGCCTGCAATATACACACTTCCATTGCAATACTCAAGAGAAATATTTTTGGCGAACTCTACAAGTTTTTTCTCATCCGTCAACGGAGGCAGTGCTGCGCCTGATCCATCACACGTACCGCCGGCACTACGGAGCAAGGCAAGTGCCAATGCACGATAGAAACTGCCGGTATTCATAAATACTGCGTGATATTTCTCTGCAATAAGTTTTGCAACAGTGCTTTTTCCCGATCCTGCAGGACCATCAATCGCTATAATCATCACTTCTCCTTACATAAAATCGTACATAGTGAGTTTTATATCTTTCAGCACAATACGTTTTTCAGTTCTGCTGGGTAAATGTTTTAATCGAATAAAATTTTCTTCGATTGCAACATCTTGAGGTACACAACCATCATATTCAGATGCGCTTTCAAAAAACAATCCCCACACAATGCCTTTTTTTTCAGCATAAGTGTACTGCTGTTGCATTTTCTTCGGTTCGGGAAATACTTCCGCTTGAATGCCGATTGTATTTAAGTACGCTACTGCACGGAGATTTCCACTCATACAATGATTTTTCTCGTTAAAAATCAATAGGTCAATAAAACTCATGTCTTTTTCGCAGATACCCAGTTGCGTAAGACCAGCGATAAGCCGATCAAGCCCGATAGATGCCCCTACCCCGCTGACAGCCTCTTTCATATATAGACCAGTAAGATTATCGTAGCGTCCGCCTGAACATACCGAACCGATTTGCGGCAATTCTGTTAAAAATGTTTCATATACAATACCGGTATAGTAGTCAAGTCCCCGTGTAATTGAAGGATCGAGCATAAAATAATTTTCAATGCGGGCATCACACAATAATTGGTATACTTCTTTCATGCGCAGGGTATCGGCTGCACTTCCGCCTGCAAGAGTTTCCAAACGCTTGAGGGCAGCAGAAAAATCACTATCCGAAGCACCGGTACTATATTCAAGAATTTTTGCAGCTTTTTCAGCACCGACGAGTTCAGTAAGCTGATCTAATACGGCATCTTGACCGATTTTTACCGTTTTGTCTACAATGCGCAAAATTGATTCGCTTTGGGTTTCTACCGATAGATTTTTTAAAAACCGGTTAAAAATTCCGCGATGAGAAAGATGGATTTTAAAATGAGATACACCGATTGCCTGCATTGATTTGCACATAACCGAAAGAATTTCAAAATCGGTGTAGGCGCAGTCAGAACCGACAATATCAAAATCACACTGTACAAATTCCCGGTAACGACCCGCCTGCGGCTTTTCGCCCCGCCATACTTTTGCAATGTGATACCGTTTGAAAGGAAAGTATAATTCATGGTAATGTTCAGCAATATAGCGGGCAAACGGTACGGTTAAATCAAACCGGAGCGCAACATCTCTCCCGCCGTTATCAGTAAAGCGGAACACCTGTTTCTCTGTTTCGCCGTTGCTTTTTCTCAAAAGAATATCCGAATATTCCAAGGCAGGCGTATCAATAGGAACAAAACCAGCTTTTCTAAAAATACTGGTTACTGTTTCTATGAGAAGTCCGCGCCGGATTTCCTCGTGGGGCAAAAAATCCCGAAACCCTTTTAGTATCTTAGGTTCTATCAATGTACTCATTTCTATAGTATACTCTATGCGTATATTTTTTTCCAGATGCCGATTAAAAATTCACGCATATAAAATCTGCTGTTCAATGAAATCTTATAATCGGCGTAAATTAATCCCAATTACTAATCCGATTGCGGTCATTGCAGTCCACAATGAAGAGCCGCCGTAGGAAAGAAACAGCAACGGAATTCCGGTTATCGGCATAAAGCCCATAACCATACCGACATTTACAATAAAATGAAAAAAAAGCATACCGATAACGCCGGCGGCAATCAACCTGCCGAACATATCAGGACCGCGTTTAATCACTAACAAGACCCGTAAAAAAATAAGCGCATATAAGCCGAATACTATGAGACCTCCTAAAAAGCCCCATTCCTCCGAAAGTATGCTAAAAATAAAGTCGGTACTGCTTTCAGGCAAAAAATTATAATGGCTCTGTGTTCCTTTTAAAAAACCTAATCCTGTTTTTCCGCCTGAGCCGATTGCAGTCATTGATTGAATAATATTCCAACCTGCATCGAGCGGATCAACTTCAGGACTCAAGAAAATAATAAGCCGCTTGACCTGATAGTCTTTCAAAATACGAGTACCTACTAAGGCACCGGCAAGCGCAATATCAAGAATACCAAGTATATATGAAATCCAGTAATAGTATTTCCTCTTTGAAATAAGATAACCTAATGCAGCTATAACAGCCGCCCCTGTTATAGAAAGGATAATCAGAATTGTTAAATCCTTATTACCTATTATCTTAACCCCTATTCCAGGGTGTTGGCGAATGCTTCTTTCCCACAAGGGCAGGAGTGTAAAAACTAATGTGCCTGCAGCAATACTCAGTAAGCCGAATACATACCGCAGCGGTAAACCAGCTATAAAGCACATGGTTAAAAAAATAGGAAAATACACAGAAGCGGTGCCTAAATCAGGCTGAAGTAAAATTAATCCCATAGGGATCAGCATGATAAAACAGGCTTTTATAAAACGCTTAAACTCTTTTTCATTTTCTGAGCGGGTTAAGAACCATGCAAGGAAGATAATGTAAATAATCTTTGTTAATTCCGACACTTGTAAACTAAAATGAGTTCCAATACCTATCCAGCTTTTTGCTCCCTGCACTGTTTTTCCGAAGAACAAGGTATACACAAGCAGCAGCATAAAAAAAATAAATACAATGGGTATCCTATCAGCTATTTTAGTATAATCATAAAATGTAACCATAAACAATAAAACCAAGCCGGAAACGACCCAGATAATTTGTTTTATGTATTCATGGGAAACAGAAACACCTTCCGAATTTACCCCTGAGGAATAGATAAACAACACCCCGATTACAGATAGACCAATCACTGCTAAAAATAGCAGATAATCAAAATTCGTAATATTCTTAATATTCATTCCTGACGTACCCTTATTGTAGGCAGAAATTTTGTTCCGCCAAGAGCTTCCAGTGCTTCCTCATAGGTTTGATCAGCAAATATGCCTTGAAAAATGATATTCGTTGCATAAGGTGCCCACCACTCCCACACATTTTGCGCCTCAACCATAACAACTACTACAATAGCATCCTCCGCAGGCGCATTATAAGGACCGTAAGCAGCCATCCACGCATGCCAACGGTCGGAAAAACCAACTTCAGCAGTACCGGTTTTTCCGGCAAGCTGTACTGTCGTATTGCGCATTGGATAACGGGACGTACCGTCCGTTACAATATACCGCAGGTCGCTGCGCACCCGTGCAAAAATTTCGGGGGGTATTTCTGTTTTTTTCAAAACTTCAGGTTCAACCGTTTTAACAACTTCATTAGTACGGGAATCACGTACTTCTTTTAACAAATGAGGACGATAGATAACACCGTTATTTATTGTCATTGCAATCATATTAGCGACCTGCAAAGGGGAAGCAAGCATAAAGCCTTGCCCAATAGATACATTCATTGTATCGCCTGCGAGCCATTTATCATGGAATTTACGCTCTTTCCATGCGGGGTTCGGCACTAATCCGCTTGTTTGACTGGGTAAATCAATTTCTGCCGATTGACCAAAACCAAAGTCATGGATATAACCTATCATTTTTTCAATGCCGAGGTTGTCTCTACACACTGTCCAATAGTATATATCACATGACTGTGCAAGTGCATTTCGTAGATCCAAATACCCGTGTCCCGGTTTTCGTATATGGCAGCGGAAAAGCCGATCTCCGTACTCAATTTCACCAGCACATTGCACTTTTTTATCAGGCGGAAACGCCCGTTCATTCAATATTGCCGTTGACATAACTACTTTTAATGTTGATGCCGGCGGATAACTTGCATTTACCGCACGATTTAAAAACGGGTTCCGCGTATCTTTCAGCAAACGATTATATATTTCATTGGCATTATCCTGCAAAAACAAATTAGAATCAAAATACGGGTAAGAAACAAGTGCAAGAATTTCACCTGTTCCTGCTTGCAAAACAACTACACTGCCGATACGGGGACCAAGGGCATCTTCCGCAAGTTTCTGTATTTTTCTATCTATAGTAAGAATAAGATTATGCCCCATTTTCGGCGGTGTAACAGAAATACTGTTTTCAATAAACCGCCCGCGCGCATCAACCGTGCGGTACTGACTGCCATCTTCTCCGCGCAACAGCTCATCATAATATTTTTCTATACCGGCTTTACCGATAATCGTATTCGGCTCATATCCTTTATTGTAAAACCACTTGAGTTCTTCTTTGGTAATATCGCCGACATAGCCGAGAATATGCGAAAACGAACCTGTTTCAACATAGTTCCGAATCGGTTTTGACTGCCATGATATTCCCTGCAATTCGTCAATCTGCTCGGCAATTGCAGTGATAACATCATAAGAAATATTCGACTGTATTTCTATTGTTTGAAAAGAGCGGCGATTCCTCGGCATTTTTTTTTCAATATCCGACACTGGAATTTGCAAGATATTTGCAAGACGAACAAGCGTAGTAGAAAATAATTCTTTAGGAACCTCTCCCGGTGTAATTGATACAGCAAACGTATTAGTATTGAGTACCATAGGAATATTTGCATTGCGGTCGAATATTTCTCCCCGCTGCGCCGGTATACGTTTTGCCCGCTGAGAAATACTTTGCGATTTTTTCCTAAACTGTTCACCCTTTATCATTTGCAATGAAAAAAGCTGCATAAGATAGAATGCAAGTATTACAAAAATAAATACAGTAAGAAATGATAGCCGATAATTGTTCTTAAATACGCCGTTATCCTGCATCACTGTTTGTACTCTCCTATTTCAAATGCAGTGGGGAAAAGCCGCAGCAATAAGAACATTAGCGGTGTACAGAACATATTAATAAGTACCTCAATCCAAAACAGAAAAGAAAACATGCTATACACTTGGATGATTTCACCAAATAAAAACCGCAATAAAAAAATCAATACCGCTTTCAGTATTGTTGCGGTTCCTCCGAACAAACAAGGGAAGAAAACTGTCCTGATATTGTATTTTTTGTATATGATACCGTATAAAAAGCCCACACACGTAAAGATAAAAGAATGCAGTCCAAACGGTGCAAGCGACAAAAAGTCAAAAAATAAGCCGGAAAAAAAACCGGCGATCACGCCCGGAACGGAACCGTTTGTAACAGCAATATATAAAACCAGCAGCAAGATTAAATCAGGACGCATTATCAGTACATCAATATGAGAAAGAACCGCTGTATCAAAAATACTGAATACAAAAGCAGCTATCAATGTCCACCAGATTACATATTTCACTTGATAAGTTCCTTTTCAGCTGCCGAAGTATCAACAACAAAAACATAATCCAAACGCGAAAAATCAATAATCGGATCGATAGTAAGTTCAAGATATGTTTCATAATCATGAACACGTATTGCTTTGACTATACCGATTGGGCTATCTTTTGGAAAAAGCATATTTTCACCTGATGCAACAATTTTATCACCGATAGAAATTTCAGTGCGGGCGTGTTTTTGTACATATTTCATAATAAGCGGTTTACCAGCTGTCCCCTGCCCATTTACCAGTCCGCGGTGTTTTGTTGTCTGAATTTTTGCTGCTACATAACACTGATAATCATACAAAGGCATTACCATGCTCGTATTTCTGCCTGTATAAATAATTTTACCCGCAACACCAAGGTTTGTACCCTGAAATGCCAATACCGGCATATTTTTTTTGATGCCGTGCTTGGTACCGCGGTTAATAATAATACCTGAATATAAATTATCAGAATCAAAGCCTACAACTTGAGCGGGGATATTTCTTGTTGCAATCTCCTGTGCAAAACCGAGCAGCTCCCTCAGTTCCCGATTTTCACGGCGGATATCTGCATTGGAACGCTGCAAGAGTTCATAATCTTTCAGCTGTTCAGTCAGATCTGCATATTTTTGCCGCAGCTCAGCGAGTTCCCGTACAGCTGTAATGGACCGCGTGATAAATGCCGATAAGGAATATACTGCACTTTCAGTACCGGCAGATAGGGTAAAACCGAGCGATTTAAAGTTGATAATAAACCGCCCTCCTGAAAATGACAGCAAAACTGATGAAGTAATGAGAAAAAAAATCAATAAAAAAACATCAATCTTAATTTTAAAGAATGCTTTTTTCATAAAGCTAGCGATTCAAACTTTCATATAAACTGCGGTTATTCGACATATCTTTATAGACATCATAGTATTTGCCTGCACCGATTGCAACACAGTCCATGGGATTTTCTGCTAAAATAACCGGCACGTGGGTTTCTTTTGAAATCAGTTTAGGCAGTCCTTTTAAAAGCGAACCGCCGCCGGTCATAACAATGCCGCGCTCTACAATATCAGCTGCAAGTTCAGGAGGCGTTTGTGCGAGGGTTGATTTTATTTCCTCAACGATCTGGGTAATAGGTTCGCGCAGTGCTTCGCGAACCTCTACCGAATCTATCTCAAGCCGGCGCGGCAGCCCCGTAATAGCATCAGTACCTTTAATTTCAACCCGTTCAATATTTTTTTCAGGAGAGGCATTTCCTATCTCAATTTTTAATCGTTCAGCAGTCTGCTCACCGATAAAGAGATTATGAACGGAGCGGATATGTTTGATAATTGCTTGATCAAACTCATCGCCGCCGACACGAATAGCATTGGTAACAACCATACCAAGCAAGGAAATAACAGAAACTTCCGTTGTACCGCCGCCAATATCGCATACCATGTTACCGGCAGGCTCATTGATGGGAATACCTGCCCCGATTGCTGCTGCACGCGATTCTTCAATCACATCAACCTTACCGGCACCAGCTTTCATGGCACTTTCATGCACTGCACTGCTTTCAACGTCAGTAATACAGCTGGGAATACCAACCACCATACGGGGTTTTATTAAACGGTGCCGCGGTAAAATTTTAGAAATAAAATAGCGGATCATTTTTTCTGTTGTATCTTTATCTGCAATAACACCATCTTTTAAAGGCCGAATTGCAATAATATTTTCAGGAGTTTTCCATAGCATCCGTTTTGCCTCGGCACCGACGGCAACAACCGATTTTGTCCCCCGCTCCACTGCAACAACAGAAGGCTCATTAACAACGATTCCTTTTCCTTTTACATAAATAATTGTATTACAGGTTCCAAGATCAATACCTATATCCGCAGAAAATCTGTCAAAAAACCCCATATATATACCCCCGAAATTAATCCTATTGTATGTTTAGTTTAGCTCGTGTTTCGGCATGGAGCGGATTAAGGCGCAGTGCTTTCCGCCATTCATACCGAGCTTTGATTATATCCCCTTGCAGTTCATAAAGCAATCCGAATCCATAATGCGCATCCGCTGAATTTGCATCTTTTTCAAGAACGGCAGTAAATTGCTCTGCTGCCGCAGTCATGTTTCCCTCCTGTAAAAAGAGAAACGCCAATTTATTTCTACAGCGTAGTTCCAGCACTGCATCCGCTGTTGTTTTTACCGTCTGAAATAAATACAGCTGCGCATTTTTTATATCGCCTTTTTTCGTATAATTTTCTGCAACTGCATATAGCACAAGGTCGGAAGGATCGTTTGCAAGCGCATCGGTAAATGCCGCAAGTGCCTTATCCGTATCGCCAAGCAGTGATGCAGCCATGCCGCGGAACTCAGCTAAGTCAGCTGCTTCCATTCCTCCAGCTTGCGCCATATCAAGATACTTTACTGCAAGATCCGAATAATAATACCCTTCCTGATAATATGCTTTTCCAAGCATATAGGCAACTTTCGGCATATCGGATTTCCGCACGGTATATAAAGCACGGCGCAGATAAATAATCGAATCGGTTAAATAATCAGCCCCAACCGACAAATCCGTTTGTTCAGCAAACAAATAATACGCTGCAAAACCGTGCAAAGCAAGTACTGTGCCGTCAAAAGGGCGGGCACCGACAATCTCCGCTGTCTTTTGATACACATCCATATAATTACCGATTTCCCAATCACGGTACACAGAGGACAAAGAAGGTGTGCGGAAATATAAAACAGCATAGGTTCGGATAAGAAAATATCCGCCGACCGCACAACTGCCGAAAAGAAAAAGAAAGAGCAGATATTTGAACAAACGGCTTTTTGAGGAATATAATACTGTTGTTCTTCTTCGATAACCCATAGCGATCCTAAATAGACCTATTCGATAACGCCGTTTTCAAATAGGTTTAATAAAAAAAAGAGAGCCGTAAGCCGGATTCTGTTCTGCTGTGTATAATACACAACAGCGATAACCATCTTTCTTATTGCGGCATTACTGTACGCAATTTATGCAATCAACCCGTAAATCAGTGGATCGGATATCCTTTACTATCTGATTTTGCTCCTGATGAGGTTTACACTACCATTCCGTTACCGGAACGCGGTGGGCTCTTACCCCGCCATTTCACCCTTACCGGCTTTCAACAGCCGGCGGTATCCTTTCTGTTGCACTATCTGTCACCTGCATTTTACAACACAGATGCCCGGTCGTTAGCCGGCATCATATCCGACGGAGTCCGGACTTTCCTCTGTATATACAGCGGTTATCGGCTCTCTTTTACTATACATCACCAAACCTGTTCGGAAACTTCTGTTTCGGGACAAGTGTATTAATCGGCAAGAGAATCACTTTCGGCTGCCTCATCAGAAGCATCGTCAAGCGAATCCAAATCTGCCAAGCTCCCCATATCGGAATCATCAAACAGCATTTCCTGTACTGAATCAGTATCACTTTCTTCATAATATAAAATTCTGCTACAATACGGGCAATACATAATATTTTTTCCTTCCCGCACCTCAATTGCAAATTGAGCGGAAAGAATCATGTGGCAGCCCATACACACATTACCTTGTACAGGAACAATACCCACACCGTGTTTATTTCTGATAATACGATCAAATTTAAAGAGCGTATCACTGTCTAAGTCAGGAGAAAGTTTTTCTTCCGCAGCATTGAGCGAAGCAAGCTCACTCTGTTTTGCCGCAATTTCCTGATTGATTACTTCATTGCGGTCATTCAGTTCTTTTTCCTGCTGCAGAATAGAATTCTCATCTTCCTTAATTTCCTCATCAAGCCGCTTATAGGTTGTCTCATTTTTCAAAATTTCTTTGCGCAGCTCATTCTCTTTCTTCGTTGCCTCTTGAATTTCTTTATCAAGCGCATCATACTCACGCTGCGTAGTAACACTGTCCATACTTTTTTCAGCTTGCTCAAGCCGTTGTTCTACCGCAAAAAGATCAGCTTTTAAGGCATTAATATTCTGACGCATTGATTCATAGTCAGTATTTTTTTTGATATAATTCTCTTTATAGCGAGCGAGCAACTCTTTTAATTTTCCTAACTTTTCAGGAGCTTCTTTTATTTCAATTTCTAACTGATTTTTTCGGGCTAAAATATCCTGCAACTCGCGCAGCTTATCAAATGCTTCCTTTGTTACCATAATAACACCTCCCTTTTATGTATCCATGTAATCTTTCAATTTGCAGCTTTGTTTCGGATGCCGTAACCGCCGCAATGCCTTTGCTTCAATTTGCCGAATACGTTCACGGGTAACATTAAAATACAGCCCCACTTCTTCAAGCGTCAGCGCATATCCGCCGTCAAGCCCAAAACGCATCTTTAACACCTCTTGTTCCCGTGCAGGAAGACATGACAACACTCCATGCAACTGCTCTTGCAACAAAATATACTCAGTAAGATTAGATGGATTTTCCACATCTTTATCTTCGATAAAATCTCCCAAAGACGAATCTTCTTCTTCTCCAATCGGGGTTTCCAGCGAAATCGGCTCCCGTGCAACATTTTTTACTTGCTTAACACGCTCTATATTCCAACCAAGCTGCGCTGCAATTTCTTCATCAGTAGGCTCCCTGCCGAATTTCTGCATTAACTGACGCGATTCCCTTGTTACCTTATTTATTTGCTCAATCATGTGTACCGGCACACGGATTGTCCGTGCCTGATCTGAAATAGAGCGGGTAATTGCCTGCCGTATCCACCACGTTGCATAGGTAGAAAACTTATACCCCTTGCGGTATTCAAACTTTTCAACCGCCTTAATCAACCCAATATTGCCTTCTTGCACCAAATCGAAAAAATGCAAACCGCGGTTGGTATATTTTTTTGCGATGGAAACGACAAGCCGCAGATTAGCATTAATAAGCCTATCTTTTGCATGCTTTAATTTAACATGACCGCGTCTAATTTCCCGTGCCATGGTAATAATTTCTTCTGTAGAAGCTTCAAAATCATATTCAACCTTGCGGATTTTCCGGATGAGCGTCTGAATATAGGTGTAAATATCCCGTATTTCATTTGCATTCATACCTATTTCTTCTTCCAGCTTTTGACGCTCACGAGGTATAGCAAGTCCCTTGCCGATCTTACGCAAATCACCGTATTCACGGACACCGAGCTGTTTTTGCCGTTTTTCTCGTCTACGCCCATATTCTTTTATTTTATGCGCCGCTTCTAAAAAATGATCCGAAATCTTTTCAATCTCCTCCGATTGAAATTCAATTTTTTGCAAGCACGTAAGAATACGCTTTCTCATCTTTTGCAATTCTTCATTTTCCAAAAAACTTTCAACGGCTTCGCGATCATACAGCTTTTTCTTTAATAACATATACGATTTTATCTCTGCATACACAGGACGAAGCTGCTCATCGTATGCTTGCCGGAGCCGTTTTTTTTCAGCATCTTCGTAACTAAGTTCCTTGCGGGGTTTATTATTTTCAGAAGCATTGATTTTCGCAAAAGCTTTCTGCCCAATCATATACGCCTCAACAATAAGCACCCCTGAATTTTTTATTACATGCTTAATAACCTGTTCACCTTCTTCCATAGCCTGAGATAACTGAACTTCTTGATTAGCAGTTAAGAGAGTCTCCCGCCCAATATCCCGTAAATACAAGCGAATAGGATCATCTATAACAGCATCACGGTTATTATTCAACATTCGTTTATGAGTTTCTTCTACTTGAGAAAAATCAGTATCATCCCGCTCAAGCACAGCTTCCTCAAAAAACTCTTCTTCAGTTTCCAGCTCAAGTTCATCTAAATCATCGGCAAAAGCAGACTCATTGTCTTCGATAGCATCATCAACAAGTTGAATTTGCTCTTGTTCGAGCAGCTCTAAAACTTCCTCCATCAACGTTTCAGAGGCAGCAATTTTCTCCGGCAATAAATCATTAAATTCATCCCATGTTAAATTTTTATGCTCTTTTGCATGTGCAATCAGTTTAACAACTGCAGGATCTTCAGAAATATCTATCATTCAGGTTGTTTCCTTTAGTTCAGCAAGCATTTTATCAATATGCAGCTTTTCGCCCAACAATGCATGTATCTGATCTATTTCATCAATGCTGTGTCCGCCGTGTAATATTTGTAATTTCCTGAGAATAATATCTTTCTGCCGCTGCAATGCACTTTGCTTAATGTAATAGATACCGTCATGAACAAGCTGTTCTGCGTTTTCGGAAAACTCTCCAGTAATAATCACGGAACTCACCATATTACGCAAAACATCAGACGAACAATGACTTAGCAAACTATCATAGGTATTTGCATCAGCGCGGTAACATTCCTCCAGGACAATAAACAAATCTTTTGCATAAGAATCTTCAAAGTCATCAGATGTCAAGCGAGTCCGCATTCTTTGAAACAGATGAGGATTCGCAACGGCCGCAAGAACCACTCTTAGTTCTGCGGTCATTTTTATCATACCCCTGTCTTCAGAAGAACTTTTCTGTATATACGCCAGCGGCTCTTTTGTTCGGCTATACTGAAAATAATCAGTAAATAACGCTTTTGAGCTTATACCCACGTCCGCTGAAAATTTATTAAGACTTGACTCTTTTTGAATATCCGATTCTAATACCTCTATAAATGGAAAAAGAAAAGCCGCTGCTTGCGCTTTTCCTTCCGGACTCACCGTTTTAAAACGGTTTAGGGCTATTTTAATAAGATAATCAATATCCAATATAGCATTTTTAACACACTGCGTCAAGTAATCTTTTCCTTTTTTTAGCAGTATTTCCGCAGGATCTTTTTCTGCAGCAGGAATAAAGACGCGTACTTGCAAACGCTGCTTCTTGCACAGAAGAATCGCTTTATATGCAGCACTCTGCCCTGCTGCATCAGAATCAAAGGCGAGGATTGCGGTATCGGCAAATGAACGGATCAATTTTACCTGCTCTTCCGTTAAGGCGGTACCGAGCGGTGCAACAGCATTTCCAATTCCCGCCTGATGAAATGCAATGACATCCATATAGCCTTCGCAAAACAGCACTGTCTTTTCTTTTCTAATAGCCGGCAGAGCCTGTGAAAAAGCAAAAAGGGTAGCACCTTTCTTATATTGAGGTAAATCTCCTGTATTAAGATACTTAGGACCATCTCCTTCGATAATTCTTCCGCCGAAAGCAATAACTTGCCCATGCCGGTTCATAATGGGATACATAATTCTATCAAAGAAAAATGCTCCTTGTGGGTTTTTCTTTGAAAATAGCCCCGACTGTGCCAAAAACTCAGTAGAGTACCCTTTTTGTCTTAAAAACCGGTAGAGCCATCGGCGGTCTTTTGGAGCATACCCCAGCCGGAACTGAGTAAACATTTCCTCATTAACCCCGCGGGCGTACAGATACTGCAATGCCTTTTTACCGTCAGCAGTCTCTTTTAGAAAATACTGAAAAGTACCGGTTACCCTATCATAGAGTTCAAGCATCGCTTCTTTGATGGTATCTTCTTTTTGCGGTGTATATACCCCCTGTTCATATACTACCGGTATGCCCGCCCGCTTTGCGAGGTACTCAACGGCTTCCGTAAACGAAAGTTTTTCCATTTCCATGATAAACTTTACCGTTGAACCGCCTGCACCGCAGCCGAAGCAGTAATACATCTTTTTATCGGGAACAACGTGGAACGAAGCAGTTTTTTCATTATGAAAAGGACAGCAGCCCCACCAATCATAACCCCGTTTTTCCAGATGGGTATAATTTTCTACCAACGACACCAAATCAGTGTGCATATTCACTGCATCAATGGTTTCAGTTGCAATTTTTACCATAGTACCTACTGTCCCGCAGCTTTTTTAGTAATTAAGGCACCTGCACGGGCATGCTCAGAAAGATTTTTAGTAAAAATATGATTTCCCCGTGCCGAATCTTCCAATCGGAAAAAGTAATAGTCATTTTTTTCAGGATTGCACGCTGCATAAAGCGATGTTATTCCCGGATTAGCGATAGGACCGGGAGGCAGCCCCCGCCGCTTGTAGGTATTATATGGATTGTTTATTTCCAAATCTTTCGTAAAAAGCCGCTGCGGATGTGGTTTATGTTGAATTTCGGTGATGATGTATTCGATGGTAGCGCAGGACTGTAATCCCATGCCTATTGCCAGCCGATTAGTAAAGACACCGGCTATTTTTACCGCTTCTTCCGGAATACGATACTCCCGTTCGATAATGCTTGCAAGAATAACTGTTTCATACCGCTTTCGGGCATCACTCGGAAACTGCGGAAGTGCGGCAGTTTTTGCTAAAAAATTGTCTATTAAAACTTTGACAACAGATTCACCGGTTTCATTGTAGGTAAAAAAATATGTATCAGGAAATAAAAAGCCTTCCGCAGTTTCTCCCTGTATTGCATACTTACTAAGCAGCACCTTATCAGAAGCGGCTTTTAAAAATGCGTCGGCAGAAACGATAGTGTTTTGCTCAAGGATGGATGCTATTTTGGATGCGGTAATCCCTTCCGGTATGGTTATTTTTATATACTCCTGTTTTCCTGCTTCAAGATATGCGCACAACTCCCGTACAGACATAGTTTTTGAAAGTTTATACGCACCTGCCTGCACACGGCTCTTTGTCAATCTAAAATATACATATACTGCATACTCAGATCGTACCAAGCCCTCTTTTTTTAACTGTGCTGCAATACGGCGTAATGAAGAACCCTTTTGAATAACAAATAGCGTATCGGGACCATCAAAGTTATCACGAGAAACAGGAAGCATACAAACTATGGCAAAAACAGCAGCGCATACAATAGGAATAATCAAAACAAAAAAAATCAATACTCGTTTTTTCATATAGTAAACCGGACTACATACTAATCTGTGTCAAAAAAACCTTCGGCTTCTTCAACAGTCATAGTCTCATTAAGATAGTCTGTAAGGAATCGCTGAAAACTCCGCAATTCATTGGAAACAGCACCGCGACACAAAAGGCGGGCAAGCTCTTTTAATTCCTTTTCTGAAAAGGAATACTGATATAGCATAGCAGCACTCATATATAAAAATCTTTTCCCTCTACTGCAGTGAAAATTTCCAGTTGATTGTGAGAAACATAACTACAGTAATGCTGTGCATTTTCTTGAATAGATAAAATTTTCTTATCATTATAGGTTGGTTCATGGTGAAACAATGCAAGCTTTTTAATCTGCCATGAATTTGCGAAATCAATTGCAAGTGAAAAGGTTGAATGTCCCCATCCTATTTTTTGAATAGAATCACTCATAGTATACTGTGCATCAATAATTAAAAGATCAACGCCGCTATAAAATGCAATGTTAGCGTCATTGCGTTCAAAATCCTGCGGACGCAGTTCTGTATCAGTTGAGAATATAATTTTCTTCTCATTATTTGCTACCGAATATGCAACACATCCGCCGGGATGCCGCACTCTATGCCAACCGATTTGTGCATCGCCAATAGTAACATACCGCTCATGAGGTTCTATATAATGGAAAGAAATATCCGCAGTAAAGCCTCCCTTTCCAAACATCGTAACCGGAAAATAAGGCCATTTCATTTGCTCTTCTAAAAAACTTTGCATTTTCGCGCGCGGGCTATAGATAATAATAGTGTTCCGCGGATCATAGGCAGGATTAAAAAACGGCAGTCCTTGAATATGATCCCAATGAGCGTGAGTAAAAAAAAGATGATAGGTATGAGGTTTCTCGTAATAATCCATACGATTCTGTAAGTCAATGCCAAGCTGCCTGATACCGGAACCAGCATCAAAGATAATATGCTCGCCGTTTTCGGTTTCTATCTCCACGCAAGTGGTATTACCGCCGACAGTCCCAAACAGCCAGCTCGGAAGCGATGCAAGGAACCGTTCACGGGAATCTTCATCTTCAATGTCCTTGGCGGTTATACGCTGGACAACAGCAGATATTTTTGCCTGTATTTGCTCTGAACTTAGCGGAGTAGCAATAGAACCGCGCACTCCCCAAAAATGTATTCGCATACACCCCTCATACTACGGTACGTATTTAAAAACGCCCTACAGTGTTATCGGCAAAATACGGCGTTCTTTACATTTGTTTTTTTCTTTTAATAACCGGATTCTTCTCTGATTCGGCAAGAAAGGCAGCTATGTCTTTTTCAGAATACCATTTACCGCAATTAATACCCGGGCAGTCTTTTGCATTCTTATTCCATAAAACCTGACTGCTCAGCAGATAATCCCAAAACGGATACGATGAGCATTGTAGTGGGCGATACGAATATGCCGTGCATCCGTTGTCCCACAGAATGCAGTCATAATTCGGCTTTTCTTTTAAGCAAAGATATTCATACCCGTCACCCATTAACACCCAACGGCAAAATGTTTCAATAAACGGCTCCCGATCAAGAGATGCCCATTTTTGCAGCATCGTACAATCATGTTCTGTCAGATACACAAATCCGGGATCAAAACGGCAGCACGCTGAACATTGTTGGCATGAAAACCGTAATCCCTCTTTCCAGAAAGGCTGAACACTCAAAAACAGTCTCTCCTTTTTTGAATAAACCTATTCGGCAATAAAGTTATCAAACAGTCCTAGTATAGTAAAAATGGCAGAGTTTTTCAAGCATCCCCTTACGGGACAGGGCAAAAAAGATTAGGCATGCTATGAAACGCAAGTTTTTCGATAATTTCTCATTGAAAGACTTGACAATTTTTCAATATAATAGAAAATAAATTTTATGAAACAACCTAAAATTTGGTTTTTAACCTGTCTTTTTTCAATCTCTCTATTATTTGCAGTGGCATTTGCACCAAATATTTTTGCACAAACAAATACACAGCCGCGAGAATCAGCATTTTATTTACAAAAGTTTCAATCGCTGTATGAATTTCTGCAAATGTATTATGTAGACCCTGTAGAAGCAGAAACGCTGTATCAGGGTGCAGTAGAAGGAATGCTGAATGCGCTGAAAGACCCTTACACCATGCTTATTGATAATACCAGTCTAACCGGTGTTGATTTGCATGATACAACGACAGGTTTTTTTGGCGGTATAGGTGTTTCATTTGTGAAGCCATTAGTATCTACTCCTGAAAAACCTGCGTATGTCGAAGTTTCCAGCCCTATAGAAGATACCCCAAGCTGGAAAGCCGGTATTCAATCAGGCGATTTAATTACCGCAATAGAAAATGAATCGACAATTAAGATGACCCATAGCGATGTCGTATCAAAATTACGGGGGAAAATCGGTACGCCTGTTACTCTTACCATACAGCGGGGCAAAACGTTAGAATTTCCCCTTACGCTTACCCGTGCAAAGATAGAAGTACCGACAATCAAATATGAAATGCTTGATAACAAAATAGGCTATATCCGGTTAATTGATTTTAATCCTAACGCCAGCCGGAGAATACGGGAAGCGATGGAATCAATGCAGCAAAAAGGTGCAGATAAGTTAATATTGGATTTACGGAATAATCCGGGCGGATTGATTAGTGCAGCAGTGGACACTGCAAGCCTCTTTATTGAAAACGGCACCATTGTATCAACAAAATCGCGTATACCGCAGCAAAATATTGTTTTTGAAAAAAATCCTAAGATTCCTGCGGTCTTTAAAGATATGCCGCTTGTAGTGCTTATCAATAAAGGATCTGCGAGCGCATCAGAGATTCTTGCCGGCGTATTAAAAGATTACAAACGGGCATATCTTGTTGGAGAAACAACATTCGGCAAGGGATCTGTCCAACAAATTTTAGATTTAACACAAAACAGCTCATTTAAAGTAACGGTTGCGCGCTATTATGTTCCAAGCGATGTCAATATTGATAAGACCGGCATTAAACCTGATAGAACAGTCTTATTATATCCGCCGTTTACCCCTGAAGATGAAAAAAAACTTGAAAAACTTTTTAAGGATGCTAAAATTCCTACGTTTATAAAAGAACACGCAACACTTTCCTCGCAGGAAATTACTGCCTATGCAGAAAAACTAGCAGCAGAGTATCAGCTGAACAAAGAGGTACTCCGTTTACTCATTCGGCAAGAGTATAACAATAAACATACTACACCGATTACTGATATAGCCTATGATCAGCAGCTGCAAGCGGCAGTTACCATACTGACAAAAGAGAACCTTGCCGATCTTTTACAAAAAACGACAACGGTACGTGAAGACAAAGAAGCTGCTGAAGCCAAATCACTGGCAGAAAAAGAAGCCTCGTAACCGGCTCTACTATGCGTCAATTTATCGCTGAATATGAACCGGATAAGGCTGGCATTTTAAAGCTTTCCGGCAAAGCCTATAGCTATCTTGTAAAGGTACGGAGAATAAAAGCAGGGATGCTTGTACCCGTCGTATTGCCGGAAAGCGGCTGTACCAATATGGAAGTGATCCGCATTGAGTATTCCAGTCAAGAGCTGTTACTCCGCAAAGTATCTACTCCGCAGCAGCAGCTTTGCACAGCAGCATCCCCCTACTCACTTATTCTTATGCAATGGGTACTCAAAGGGGAAAAAAATGACAGTGTTGTACGCCAAGCAACAGAAGCAGGGGTAGGATTGATTTTGCCAGTTATCGGAGAGTTTTCTATTGCAAAAAAGCAAAGCAGTATGCAGTATGAACGGTTTAAGCGCATTATACGCGAGGCACGACAACAATCAGGCTCCCCTACCCCAACGGAAATTGCAGAGCCACATACTATATCTGAAACATTGGATATTCTTGCAGCAACTGTTACCGATTCCGATACGTTCCGCATTGTATGCAGCGAAAAAAGCGGAGAAACTATAAGTCTGCATGAAGGCTTATCTGCAAAACCGCAGACTATTGTAATAGCAATAGGAGCGGAAGGCGGTATAAGTCCGCATGAGTACCAGTTACTCGCGGATGCACAGTTTCAAACAGTGCATTTTAATACAAATATTTTACGGGCAGAAACTGCCGCCATATATGCAGTTGCTGCAATACAAACTATTATGAATGAGGTAGCCCAATGGCAATTATCCGCACCCGCTTATTGACAATCCCCATCGATCATCTTCCCGAGGAAGATATTGAACAAACAGTTCTAAAACTCATTACGAAAGATAAACCGCAGCATATTGTTTTTTTAACGATCTGGGATCTGCTAAAAGCACGGCGGAATGCAGAATATCGCGAAATGATTGAACAGGCGGCGTTGTGCTTACCCCTTTCAAAAAGCATTTTATGGGCGTTGCGTTTTCTCAAGCTCACTACGCCGGTACGCCGTGATGCCTTTGATGTGATTATCCGTGTGCTTAATGTTATAGATTCTCATTATAAATCATTGTACTTGCTCGGCGGTTATCCGCAAACAATAATGGAAGCAGAGAAAAATGTACATATAACATTTCCCAATATTCATATTGTCGGCAGGTTCAGCGGCTACTACCGAAAACATCTGGAACATGATATTATTACTTCTATTGTTAAGTCGCATCCTGCCCTCGTCATTGTAAGTCATGGTATGCCTGAACATATAAAATGGATACACCGTAATCGGAAAAAGCTTCCAAATAGTATTTTTATTTACAATGATGATATTATTGATATTTTTGCAAAGCGTAAAAAACGTATTTCGGATACTACATTCCGGAAAGGATATGAGTTTATCCCTGAGCTTCTGCGTAATCCTTTTAAGACAGTATATGTGTTCCGTTATATGCTGTTTGTCTGTCTAGTATTCTTTTACCGGCTGTTCAGAGAACCGGCTGCACAGCAAACAATTTCCGAATAGAAGCAGTGCAGTGCTGCTCCATAATCAGTACAAGGCATCTTCTAAAAACGCAAAGTATAGATTTTTAAAAGATGCCTTTTACCTGCAAAATACGCGTCACTGCTTCATCAAGCCGAGCCGCAAATGCGGCATCCTTACGGGCAGCCGCCGCAATTCCAGCAATCACAGGGTATATTTTCTGCTCAGAACACATAATCATATCACAACCGGCACGGAGAGCACGGATTGCATTATCGGCAGAGGACTGACCATTTTTCTTTAGTGCTTTCATAGCAATATCATCAGTCAACACTATGCCGGAAAATGACAGCGTTTTCCGCATCCATGCAATGCCTTTTTGTGAAAAGCAAAATGGCTCATTACCGAATGCGGGAACTGTAATATGAGAAACCAATAAAAAATCAGCACCTGCCACCAGCGGCGGGCGAAAAGAAGCGGCATAGTATTGTTCCAGTGCAACAGTATCAACCGAAAGAACGGCACTCCCGTCATGTAAATCACTGCTGCTGTTTCCGGGGAAATGTTTTACCGCTGATAACATACCTGCGCTCTTCATACCCCGTACTGCGGCTGCCGCATAAAGCCCTGCCGTATCTACTTCCGTACTAAAGCAGCGGCTTCCAAGTACCGAAGCATTTTCCTCACTCTTCACTTCTGCAACAGGAGCAAGATTAAGCGTAATACCGAGCTGCTGCATTTGCAAACCGATATGCCGGTACAGTTCTTCTGCCTTATCAACAGAAAACTGAGCAGGTACAGTCTCAGCAGCCGGCAGTGCATCAGTGAGTTTTCGAGTACGGTATACAGTCCCGCCCTCATTATCAAGTGCATAGAACGGCGGAATTGCAACGCCGCATCCGGTATTCTCCCCTGCCCTCTCCCCCGCAGAACGTATATCTTTGTTAGCGGACTTATGATCAGACAGCTGCTGCGGAGCGGTTTGCTTTGCATCTTTCTGCTTTACAGCAACTGGCTTTACAGCAGTGAGTTTTTCCGTGCAAGAACGAATAAATCCCTGTACTCCATGAGGAGTATCGGCAAGGTTATAGCCGAATAAAATAATTGCCCCCGGAACAGTACCTTTGAATTGTGCAACAGCAGAATCAGAGAGGGTACGGCTGCCCTGAATATTCACCATCAGCACCTGTGCCGCCTTTTGTTCAAGGGTAAGCTGTGCAAGTAGACTTAGTACATCAGTATCAGCTTGAGCTAATACGGTTGATTCATTTGCTGCGGCAGCTGTTACAGCAGCAGTTGCCGGCGATGCACTGCTGCTCAAAGGAAGCAGCAGAACAATACTCATACACAAAGCAGCCGCCCATACAGAGCGGCTGACATACATTTTTTTTATCATTAAAAAGGTACTACAGTATTAGCCTGCATACGCGGAAATAAAGACACCTGCGGCGATTGCCGTTCCAATAACACCGGCAACATTCGGCCCCATGGCATGCATCAGCAAAAAGTTTGAGGGGTCTGCTTCAAGACCGACCTTATTCGATACACGGGCAGCCATCGGAACCGCAGAAACACCGGCAGAACCGATAAGCGGATTTATCTTATCTTTCAAAAAGATGTTCATACATTTTGCCATTAAGACACCGCCCGCTGTTGCAACACAGAAAGCCATCAATCCCAGTATGATAATTCCAATCGCATTAGGATTCATAATCTTTTCAGGGGTCATTTGCGAACCTACCCCAAGAGACAGCAGAATAGATACAATGTTGAGTAACTCATTTTCCATTGTCTTGGACAAGCGGTCTACCACACCGCACTGCTTTACAAAATTTCCAAATGCAATCATACCGATAAGCGGTGCTGCCGGCGGAATAAGCAAAATGGTTAATATCAACACCACAATGGGGAACATAATTTTTTCAGCCTTGGAAACATTCCTCATTTGCTTCATCTTGATTTTCCGCTCTTTTTCCGTTGTGAGAAATTTCATAATCGGCGGCTGAATAATCGGTACCAATGCCATATACGAATAGGCTGCAACAGCAATAACCGCCATCATCTCAGGGGCAAGCTTACCGGACACGTAAATAGAGGTCGGACCGTCAGCACCGCCGATAATCGCAATCGCAGAGGCTTGCAGCATCGTGTAATCAATGCCCGGGATATAATTCATCAGCGAAACACCGAACAGCGTCATAAAAACGCCGAGCTGAGCTGCTCCGCCGAGTAACGCCATTTTCGGATTAGCAATAAGCGGTCCAAAGTCTGTCATTGCCCCAATTCCCATAAAAATCAGCATGGGGAAAAACTCATTTCCAACACCGGCATCATAAATCAGGCGGAGCATTCCATGTTCGCCGTACATACCGGCTCCGGGAATATTTACAAAAACGGTTCCAAATCCGATGGGAATCAGCAGCAGCGGCTCAAAATTTTTTGCTGCACCGAGATAAATAATCAAAAACCCGATTAAGAGCATAATCAGCTGCTGATACCCAAAGACCGTTGTCATCCGGTCTTCAGCACGAAGTCCCTCAACCGTTTCTTTGCCGTATATAAAAGCACGTAATCCGGTATTTTCCCACGTATTCTGCAAAAATTTTGAAACAGAAATATGCGGTACATTTTCAGAACCTTTGATAATCTGCTCCGATCTGCTTTTTTGCTGTCCATTATCGGCAAAAACAGTTCCGGTAAAGGCGGCAAACACAGACATACAAATTAAAAACAGCGTAATATGCAGTATTTTTCGATTTTGTGCTTTTGTTGCTTCTTGATCTAACATACACACCGTCCTACCGAATTTCTGCAAGCGGCTGTCCTGCCGTTACAGCAGTTCCGCCCTGAACTAAAAAGTGGATAGAGCCGGAAGCAACGGCTTTAATTTCAAGTTCCATTTTCATAGATTCAATCATCATAACAGTTTGCCCTTCAGAAACCTGTGAGCCCTCGGCAACGGTATGCTTAAGCAGCGTACCTGCTACCGGTGCCGGCAGCGGAGTACCCGCACCGCCTGCTGCAGGAGCTGCAGCTGCGGCACCATCGCTTTCTGCCACATTGACAGTATACGGAGTACCATTGACAGTCAATGTGCCATTTGCAGAAGCAACCGTGTAGTTTGTACCATTCACTGTAACAATATATGAACCGCCAGCCTTTGCAGCTCCTGCTTTTTTTGCTTCCGCAGCCTTAAAAGAGACCGGTCCTTTTTCCCGTTCTTTGAAGAACTTAGGAGCTACTTTCGGGAACATCGCATACGTCAATACATCTTCGATAGAATCCCCTGCACCGTGTTCTTTTGCTTCTGCTTTCATTTTATCCAGCTCAAGCGGAATTAAATCAGCAGGACGCTGGGTAACGGTTGCTTCCATTTTTTCTTCGGCAAGTGCACGCTTTACCAATTCTGCATTGCACTCGGCAGGCGTTTTACCGTATTTACCGGTCAAAAGTCCGCGGGTTTCCGCAGTAAGTTTATTATAGCGGCCGAACAGCACATTAAAGACCGATTGCGTACCGACAATTTGACTGGTCGGCGTTACCAGCGGAATATACCCGCAGTCTTTTTGCACCAGCGGAATTTCTTTCAATACTGCGTCCATTTTATCCGATGCCCCTTGCTCGCGCAGCTGGCTTTCAAGATTAGAAAGCATACCGCCGGGAACTTGTGAAACAAGAATACGGGTATCTGCTCCTAAAAAGCTCGATTCAAACTGTGCATATTTTTTGCGTACTTCACGGAAATATGCAGCAATTTCAAGCAACAATTTTATATCCAAACCAGTATCGTATTCAGTACCGCGGAAAATCTCTACAAGCGTCTCCGTGGGGCTATGAGAAGTTCCCATTGACATTGAAGAAATAACCGTATCAAGGACATCCGCACCCGCTTCCGCAGCTTTAACTAATGTTGCAACAGAAAGACCTGTTGTTGCATGCGTGTGGATATTAACCGGAATATCAACCTTCTTTTTAATAGCAGTAACAAGGTCAAATGCTTCAAAAGGCTTGAGTAACCCCGACATATCCTTAATACAAATAGAATCGGCACCAAATTCTGCATACCGTTTTGCCAACTCAGCATATTTTTCCATTGTATGGTACGGCGTTGTTGCATACGAAATAGCCATTTGCACATGTTTACCGGTTTTCTTTGCCGCATCGGCAGCCCGTTTTAGATTGCGGGGATCATTCAATGCATCAAAAATACGGAATACCCCAACGCCATTATCGGCAGCGGCTTTTACAAAGGCATCCACCACATCATCTGCGTAGTGGCGGTAGCCCAGCAGGTTTTGACCGCGCAATAGCATCATAATCGGTGTATTCGGTAATGCCGCATGCAGCTTCCGAAGCCGCTCCCACGGATCTTCATTCAAAAAACGAATACAAGAATCAAATGTAGCACCGCCCCATGCTTCTAAGCTCCAATAACCGGCACTGTCAAGTTTATCACAAATCGGCAGCATATCAGCAGTAGTCATACGTGTCGCATGTAATGACTGATGCGCATCTCTTAATACCAAATCGGAAATATGAACCTTCTTACCCATAAGTATACTCCTGTTTATTAGACCTGTTCGCTCACTTCGTTACCGAACAGGTTTATTGATTATCGTGTTCGTACAAAGCTGCTGCAATCACCGCAGCAACCGCCTGTCCGGTACCGGTGGTCTGTACGGTAGTTTGTGCAGGAATTTCCTCTTTATCAAGTCCTAAAGCCCGTACTCCGACTTCCACCGCTTTTAAAGCCAGTATCTGAATGATAATAAATACAAACACAATACCAATTCCAAGCAGCGTTAGTATACCGCTTTGCGCCAGCATTTCGCCTATTGTCATAGCAGTTCCCCCATCGTTAAAATTAAAAATATAGATATTTTTATCTTCACAATTTAAGGATTATAGGTATTATTACACTTTTATGCAAGAGTGTACATCAGTATCAACAGCGGGGCGGCTTAACGGACTACGGCTCCAATCTTTTTCCCTCTTTTGCTGTATTCGCAGGCAGGGTTTTCCGCTTCCGCTCCAAAACTGCCGGATACTCAATAGACATGGGAATGTCATCGCTTTTGCTTACATAGCCGCAACGGGTACCGAGGTAGCTCTACCGGAGTTTCACAATTGTTTTTCCGCTGCCGCCGTGTTCGGGACGGGCAAAGGAAAACTCAGCAACAAATGAAGTATTTGCTAATTTTTCCTGTACCATCGTCTGTAATATTCCATTACCTTTTCCATGAATAATAGAAAATTCTTGGAGATTGTGCATAACTGCTAAGTCGAGCTGTTTTTGTAAGGCAGCTTCTGCTTCAGCAAGCCGCATGCCAAGCAGCCGTAATTCAAATTCAGGGCGGCTTTGCTGATGCAGCTCCGCTTCTACCAAAATCTGCGGCGTACTCAACATTGCTGATGTATTCGGCACCGATTGCGGCGATAGCGGTTCAAGCTTTTCTGCCGGAAATGCCATTTTGAATGTATCTATTGCGACAAGCCAATTATTCTTTTCTTTGCGTATAATAGTGCCGCGCCGGTGCAAATGCGGAATAAACACTTCCATGCCTTCCTGTAACGATTCAGGTGCTATAACAGGTTCTGTAAAAGTGTCTTGGCGAACAGCGGTAAGGCTCTGCTCCTCTTCTGCAATAAGCTGCTGTTCTTGTGTTAATTCCTGCTCAAACTCGCTAAAAAAAGTTTTTAGTGCAGCAGTTTTTTCATGCGTCAATGCTCCCTCGCGGATGGTACGGACAAGATTTTCAATGCTGCTCCGCTTTTCTTCAAAAAGCTGCTCTAGCCGTTTATAACCGTGCCGCCTGAGGGTCAGTTCTTTTTGCTTGAGCTGTAAGGCTTGTAAATCGCATTTGCGCTGCTTTTCTTTTAAGCGTTGTTCAGCTGCCTCCTGTTCTTTCTCAGATGCCGCCAACCGCTGATGCTTTTCAATCAATCCCTGAATAAGGGCAGCGGCATCAGCACTTTTATCTTTAACATAGTTCCGCGCCGATTCGATAATTGCAGGCGGCATACCATTTTGTGCAGCAATATCTATTGCATGGCTTTGCCCGGGAATACCCATCACAATCCGGTAGGAGGGGCGCAGGGTATCGGCTTCAAAGCTCACCGAGGCATTCACACAGCCTTTTTTACTGTACCCATAATTCTTTAAAACACTATGATGACTAGTAACAAATACACGGGAATGCCGCTGAAGAAGCTCATCAAGCACTGCCATTGCCAATGCGCCGCCCTCTTGCGGTTCAGTACCGCTGCCAAGCTCATCTAATAAAATCAAACTATCCCCATCAGCTTCGGTAAGAATACCGGCTATGGTCTGCATGGATGCAGAAAAAGTAGAAAGCGCATTGTCAAGTGATTGTTCATCACCTATTGCACAGTAAACACTGGTAAAAAACGGTAAGCGGGTTTGCTCTCCTGCGGGGACTGCCCAGCCGGTTTGGTTTAAAAGTACACATAAGGCTGCTGTTTTTAAGCTTACCGTTTTGCCGCCGGTATTCGGTCCGGTAATAATCAGCATGGTATCTTCAGCAGATAAGGAAAGATCAATAGGAATAGCCGCATCCCCAAGCAGCGGATGGCGCACTTGATGCAAAATGAAAGATTGCCCGTCTGCCGGTTCTTCAGCAAATACTGCATTTTGCGCTTTTGCCCAGCGAGCTGCCGCAGCAGTACAGTCAATCTCTATAACTGCCTGATGCGCCTGAATAAGCGTATCCCGTTCTGCCGCAACTTTTGTACTCATTTCGCACAAAAGACGGTGCAGCTCCTGCTGGTATTCAGCTTCAGCCTTTACAAGCTCATTATTTTTTAACACAACTGCTTCCGGTTCCAAATAAAAACTTTGCCCCGACTGTGAATACTCGTGAATTATACCCTGTATTCTACCCTTAAACCGTGATTGTACGGAGATAACCTGTCTACCATTCCGCAATACCGGCGCAGGATTTTGCAGCAGAGAACGCGTTTGCTCATCAGTACAGTAACTTTTCATAATTTTTTCAATATCTGCTTCAATATGGCGGATTTTCCGCCGAGCAGCAGCCAGCGAAGGAATATCTTTAAGTTCCCCGCTTAAATCAATACATGAAAATACTGCATCAGCTACCGGTTGTAAATCGGGAATTGCTGCAATAAAGCGGCAGAGCGGATTCTCCTCTTTTTTTGAAAGCCGCCATAGATGCAGCTGCCTCACTTGCTCAGCTAATAATCCTGCCGCATATAATTCTTCAATACTTAGGCAAAGCCCCGCAGTATGCAGCTTCTCCAATACGGACTGCAACGGAGGAAGATTTTTCAGTTTAGGCTCCGAATCAGTATGTAGAAACGCTAAAAACGCGGCACCTAATACTTTCGCAGCAGCGGCATCAGGGCGGCTGCTTACCGGTTCTTTGGTTTTGCACGCAGTGTAACCTTCTTCTGAGACACAGTAGCCGGCTATCATCTGTGCAATCCGCTGAAATTCCAATACTGCTAATGTACGGCTATTCATTAGTAATCTCCTGCGGTGAGTTTTTTTAACTCATCCCTGATTAAGCACCAACTTTCATACCGGTCAGGGTGGATACGGTGTTCGCTCAGTTCATGCAAAATACGGCAGCCTTGTTCACTGGTGTGCGAACAAGAAAGTCCGAATGAACACTGTAAGGCAGCTTCTGCCATTTCAGGAAAGTGAAATACAACGTCGTCAGGTTTTATTCCCCACACAGCAAAATGGCGAATCCCCGGTGTGTCGATAAGCCGCAACTGATATGCAGTGCCGCTTTCGCCTGTGTATGCAGCCGTAAGCAAGACCCCCTGTGTTGTTGTATGCATACCGCGATCATATTTATAGGAAATAGCAGCTGTTTTTAAATGAAGATCGGGGCTAAACGCATTTAAGAGACTTGACTTTCCTACTCCTGATTGACCGGTAATTACGCAGGTTTTAGTATGAAGCAGCGCAGCAAGTGCCTCAATCCCCTCGCCGGTTTTTGCAGAAATAGTGCGCACTGTATAGCCAAGCCGCTGCCAGTCTGCCAAGCGTTCTGCCGTACTTTTGGATATTCCAAGGTCTTTTTTATTGACGGCAATAATTACCGGAATACCGAGCGATTCTGCCTGTACCAAAATACGGTCGGTAAAACGGGGTCTAAAGGGCGGATTTGCCGGAGTTGTAACACAAACGGCTGCATCAATATTGCAGGCAAGTAATTGCGGAGCACCGGTTTTTTGATTCCAGCGCATAAAACTATTCTTACGCGGCATAAGAGCAATAATTTGTCCTTGGTCTGAGTTAAGAGTATCTATTTCTATCTCAACACTATCACCTGGGGCAAGCGGATTATAAAACCCTTCTGCTCCTTTGAGTTTTTTACCTTTAATAGAACAGCGGATTATGCCGCTTTCTTCTGTTTGAACGGTAAAAAAATTATTAGCACCGTTCAGTACTAGTCCTATCATATCAGAGATCCTTTCCATGTTAAGCCGAACCGCCGGCAATACTGTAAATACCGGTTTTCGGTGTGAGGCGTAATAAGCCCCGTACCGTAACAACCTATTTCACCATCAATTCCGCTGACGGTTTCCATATATTCCGCGAGGCTGCCGGCACTGCGGGGCGGGGCAATCCGTAACAGCTGCGCAATAACCCCCTGTCGGGAATCAATAATACGAGTACCGGTGGGAACATTCCGTTCAAACACATCGGCAATATGCAAAAAATGAGTACACGCAAGCACAATAGTATCAGTACCGGCAGCAGTAAATTGCCGAATTGCAGGAGCTATTGCAGCATCCTGAGTTTCTATATTCTCAAAAGCTAAGCCTTGTTCAATCTGAGCTACAAGCGGAGAATCCCCGCGCTTTTCGATAAAGCAGCCCTCCGTATACCGGTAAATAAGCTCATCAAGATACGGTTCTTGTATGGTTCTATCAGTCGCAATAATGCCTATTCTTTTATTTCTGCTTACAGCAACCGCCTGCTTTACCGCAGGAACTGTTCCTACAAAAGGAATAGGAAACTTCTTCCGAAGCATTTCAAGTGCTGTTACCGACAATGTATTGCAGACCAAAACTATTACCTCAGGAGCAAATACTGTAATTATTTTTTCAGTAATAGTACAGGCATAGGATTGTATTTCATTTCGAGTTTTTTCTCCATAGGGAAAATGTGCTGTATCGGCTATATACACTGCCGTTGCCTGCGGTACTTGTGTTTTAAAATAGGAGAAATACGGCATTCCACCTATTCCCGAATCCAAAAATGCGTACTGAATATGTCTTGGCGAAAGACTAGCCATCAAAACCTCACAATGCGGATACACCAAAAATAACCGCCTACCGGAATATCCCTATGATAAAATACCCCCCATTTGAAAACTTCTGCCAAACAGGTCTACTAGAGACATCCTGAAATCTTATCATACCTATTTGACCAAAATCCTGCAATAACATACACTGCCCCCATGTTCGATTCTAGTATCACAGCTGCTGCTCAGGAAGTTATGAGCATATTGAACAGCGGCACAAACCTTAATGGAGTACATAGCCCGTATTTTATGTGTGAAAATATGGATTTTTCCGGTAAACGGCTCACGGGCTGTTGTTTTGCTCATAGTCATTTTAAAAATTGTCTATTTAAGAATACAAAAATGAGAATGAGTTTTTTTGAGTTTTCATATTTTGAACACTGTACCTTTGAAGAAGCTGATATACAATTTTCGTGCTTTGCCGGCAGCACATTTATACACACTCATTTTAAAAGTTCAGAGCTGCTGCAAAATAATTTTTCCGGTATTTCAACAGACTTATGCAGTTTTATGGATTCCGATTTATATAACTCGCGTTTTATCAGGTGTACCTTAAAAGATACGCCGATTGAAAACTGTAATGTAAAACGAGTTTATTTTACTCAAAACACCTATACAAATGTCAGTTTTACCACATCAAATACTCGCGAAGCCTATTTTTACGAGGACGGCACTCATCAATGAAAATCTATCCGCATTATTCCAGTCAGGGGCTGGTAAACAGTTACCTTGTGGGAAATCAGCAAACGAACGAGGCACTGATTATTGACCCCGGAAAAATCACCGGAGATATTATCCGGCATATAGAAGAAAATCACTATCAGCTCACAAGCATTTTTATCACTCATAATCACGCAAGCCACCATGCTTACGGGCTAAAAACACTTTTAAAAATTTATCACCCTGAAGTATATGCGGCAGATGCCGGACTGGTTTTAAAAAATGGTATTGTACTGCGGAGGGATTGTACGGTAATGGCGGCAGGCTTTAGTGTCGGCTGCTTTTCAGTGCCGGGACATTCTCCTGATTCATATATGTTCAGAATACACGATTGTATATTTACCGGAGATAGCATCACAGCCGGTATTGCCGGTAAAACCCTGCATCGCCCTGCAGAAAAAAATTTAGAGCGGGTACTTGCAGAAAAGCTCTTTACGCTGGAAGATTATATCGTGCTTTTTCCCGGACATGGACCGCCTACAACAGTGGGAGCAGAACGGCAATTCCGCACTAAATTTTATCCGCTTGCAACATAAAAGCTGCCGAAAAACCCGCTGCTAATGGTATTGCCTCAATTCTTTAATCCGTTCCCATCGGAAATCAAGCCTATCCGCTTGCAGCTGAGGCTCAGGGGCAGGACGCTGTAAACTATTATGTTTTTTTATTTCTTCAGTAAGATTTTCTACAGCGGAACGAGATAAAAACGGCTGCCCAAATGCAAAAACTCCGTTTACTGCATCATAATGAACCGGAATACGGTTAAAATGCGGGTAGCGGTGGTGCGGATAGGTGTCGCCGGCTGCATGACTACCGGGTCCTCCTCCTGCAGGGACAAGTGTAATATACAGCTGTCCGTTGTCTGCTTCAAGCTGCCAGCTGCCTTTTTGGTAATTTCGTACGATGCTTCCGTTTCCCGTAATACAGCTGTACACATCGGCATTCCGCTTAATAAATTTAGACACCCGTATATCCTGCCCATTTAACTGAAAGTTCGCATACTGCTCGCGGTACTCGCTATCACTTTTCCAGTAGCGGAACATAATATAGGTGCTGCCGTCAAAGAAAAAGGCATCAAAAAATGCAGGATTATCTTGCGGGTATAAAAAAATACCGTAACGCTGCCCCTGCTCTACCCAAAATCCATACAGCTGTCCGGCAGCACTGCCGGAAGAGTCCGCTGCTGCATCGCTGCTTTCGCTCTTTTGTATCTGTGCCGGTTCCCGTACATAGAAAGAAGAAAACAGCATATCATTAAACTGCCAAAGAGAAATTTCACTTTCCTGCTTTGTATTGGCATACCGAATCCGTGCAGTATACGTACCGGCAGGAGTGCTTTCAGGGTTGAGCATAAAAGGATATGTTCCCATATTTTCATACACATACCGATAGTATGTCTTCAACACCATGCGTACCGCCCCGCCTGAGTTTTCAGATTCGGTAAATTCAACAAACCGATCGGTATTTTCCCAAATTCCCGAAAATGGAATGGCAGCGGAAAGATACAGCGGTATGCTCAAAAAGAGATAATGCAGTAATAATCGTTTCACAATCCCCAGTATACCATACAATCACAACTTGAAAAAGCCGTACACATTTTATATACTCTTAAAATGTTTAGCAGCTTTCACACGCATACATATCTATGCAATCATGCAGAAGGCAGTCCGTTAGATTATATTTTCCAAGCCGAAACGGAGTCATGTTCTGCACTTGGATTCTCTGATCATTGCCCCTACCCTCATAATGATATATGGCCATTTTGCCGAATGCAAGCGGATCAACTGCCATTTTATAAAGAGCTTATAGAAGAGACAAAAAAATATGCATCATTTCCTGTATACTTTGGATTTGAATGTGAATGGGAACCGCAATATGCTTCATGGTTTCAAGACACCTTGATCGGCAGATATGGAGCGGAGTATCTCGTACTCGGTTCTCATTGGTATCCGGTTCGCGGAGAGTATCAGTATGTTGTTGAAATTGCAGATAAGCACACGCTCCACCGCTATATTGATTTTACAATAGAAGCAATGCAGTCGGGACTGTTTTCCTTTTTAGCGCATCCCGATTTATTTTTAAGCAATAGAACAGTAATTGATGCAGACTGCATTGCCTGTGCCGATGCATTGATCGATGCAGCAAATGCGGAAAATATGCCGCTTGAGATAAACGGTTACGGACTCTTCAAACCGAAAATAGAGCGGAACTATGGACTTGACTACCGGTATCCAGTGGGTATCTTTTGGGAACGGGCGGCAGCAAAAAACGCACAAATTATTTGTAACTCAGATGCGCATGAAACAGGTCATGTAATTGCCGGTACACGGAAAGCATTTGAGTATGCCGCCCGATTAGGTATAACTGCCGTAGACAGTGCTGATGCATTAGGTTTTGCCCGCCTATCGGAACCGGTACAAGCAGAACGCAGTATATAGGGTACCTCTAAAAACTCGGTTAGATTTTTAGAGGCCCTCATCAGCAAAGCTGAGAGTTTTAATTTAAGTCTTTATATAGTAATGACTATCAGAACCGCCATGGATGGCATCGTTCAGGAATGAACGTCCGTGTTCATTCCTGAACTTTGAGTTTTTTGCTAGAAAAACTCAATACTGTTTGGAACCACTGACTTCCTATCAGTACAACAATGTTTCGGGGATGCCGAAACTCGTCGATGAAAAAGGAGTACCTATGGAAAAAATTATGCACACCATCACCGCATGGATTTCCGAAGATATTATACGGCAAGATCTTTTATGGATTGCCGCTGTGTTACTATTAATAGTTATTTTGTATAAAATTATACGGAATATTATTATTGCCGTTGTAAAACGTATTATTGCAAGTGTTACCCAAAAAACAAATAATACCTTTGACGACTATATGTTTAAATATGTTCCCTTTGACCGTGCCGCACTTTTTGCCTATGTGATCGGTTTCAATATCCTCGCCGCAAATATGAGCCGCGGTGCTGCTGTATTTCAGCATCTATCCTCTTTAGTAACAATTTATATTATCACAAAATTTATCCACGGAACACTGGACGGTCTCGCCGCATATACCGAAAATGAACCGCACTTTCAGGGTAAACCATACCGCAGCTACATACAAGTATTTATTCTCATTATCTATATCGCGGCAATTATTATTGCGGTCGGTACTGTCGTAGGGGAATCTCCTTGGACATTGCTGAGCGGCATCGGAGCAATGACAGCAGTATTGCTCCTTGTATTCCGCGAGACCATTCTTTCATTTGTTGCAAGTTTACAAATTTCATCCTATGACCTTGTGCGGCGCGGCGACTGGATATCAGTTCCCCGATATGACGCAGACGGCGATGTAACCGAAGTAGCACTGCATACCATTAAAATACAAAACTGGGATAAAACTATTTCCGTTGTTCCTACTCATGATCTTATGCAAAGCGGTTTTAAAAACTGGCGCGGGATGCAAGAAACCGGCGGACGGCGTATTAAGCGTTCAATTTTTTTAGATGTTTCATCGGTAAAATTTATGGATAAACACCTACGCGAACAGGTTGGAAAAATCAACCTCCTTAAATCGTATTTTGCAGAAATTGAACCGAACATTCATGCAAAATATGCACTCGACAGTGATCACCCACTCAATGACAATCGGCTCACCAATATCGGTACTTTCCGTATATATGTTACACGCTACCTGAGAAGTTTAACAACCTTGAGACAAGACCTAACCTTTCTAGTGCGTCAGCTTGAACCGGGGGCAACTGGTATACCGCTGGAAATCTATGTATTTACCGCAACAACAGATTGGAATGAATACGAGACCATCCAAGCTGATATTTTTGATCACCTGTTTGCTGCTGCACGGGAATTTGAATTGCGCATATTCCAATATCCTGTTTCATATTCTTTCCCGCATAGCGGGATGTGATGCTATTTTGAATTCTATTATCAAAAATTGAACTCAAAAAATAAACCTCTATCACTTTTTCCGATTTTTCGGTATAATAGATCCGTTCGGAAATTTCCGTTTCGGAACAGGTCTAATAGGAGGACATGGTATTAACATCCCCAACGATTTTAAAATAAGGGGAGCCTTTAAAAACTGAGGTTTTTAGAGTTTCCCCGAATGACTTAATTTTAAAGATCGCAAATACAGAAAACTGTCCAAAAACTTCAGTTTTAGAACAGCCGCATACCCGGATGTATTACCACCAAATAATGCCAAAGGAGGCTTTATGATATTTTCTTCATTACAACATCCTTGCTGCGGGGCAGCAGTACCCGTTTCAGCATTGAAAAGTGAAAAGAGCTGCGGTATTGGTGAGTTTTCCGATTTGATGCCTTTTGCTGATTTTTGTAAAAAAGCAGGATTAGGCATTGTGCAGTTGCTTCCAATTAATGATACCGGCACAGACAGCTCTCCTTATAATGCACTTTCTGCCTTTGCGCTCCATCCTATTTTTATCAGGCTGCAAGATATTCCTGAAGCAAAAAAATTTAAAGACCACATTGAAGAGCTTATTGCAAAAACAACACCGCAATCCGATACTGAGCGATTCAACTACCGGCAAATTCTCCACGAAAAAAATGTATTACTACATGCTATTTTTAATGCTTCCGAAAAAAAGATACTAAAAGATGCAGAATCAGGACAGCTTGCACAGTGGATTACCAATAATCCATGGGTCATTGAGTATGCAGTGTTTAAAAATAATAAGCGACAGAATTTGCACGCATCATGGAAAGAATGGAATACCATGCAGTTCCCCTCTGAAGTTGAAATTCGTGCAGTATGGAATAAGCCGGAATTGCGCCGTGAACATATATTCTATGCATGGGTGCAAATGCATTTAGATAGTCAGCTAAGTAAGGCAGTTAGCTATTGCCGTGAAAACGGTATAGCAGTTAAAGGGGATATTCCTATTCTCATGAATGAGGATTCTGTAGAGGTTTGGGCTCATCCTGAATATTTCCGCAGTGATCTACGGGCAGGAAGCCCGCCTGATGGGGATAATCCTTCAGGACAAAATTGGGGGTTTCCCATTTATAACTGGCCTAATCTGCGAGAAACGGGATACGCATGGTGGAAAAAACGGCTACAGCACGCTTCCCGTTATTATGATGCCTACCGCCTCGATCATATCCTCGGATTTTTTAGAATGTGGGCAATTCCGGAAGGAGAAACAACGGGGATTCTGGGGAAACCGCTCCCCTATGCAGAGATCACCGTAGGAGATCTACAACAGGCAGGGTTTTCTAAAGAGCGTATCCGCTGGATGGCTGAGCCGCATGTTCCGACTTTTGCGGTACAATCTACTGTAAATAATGACTACTTATACGCACATGGGCTGTTACATCGCATAATGGATAGAATAGGCAATGAAGAATTATGGCTTTTCAAACAAGAAATAAAAAAAGAAGCCGATATTTATGCGTATGATCTTCCCCCGCAAGCGGCTAATGCGCTTGCCTCCCGCTGGCGTGACCGTATGCTTGTTCCGGCAGGGAAAAGCATTGACGGCGCGGCATTGTACACGGCTGCATGCCGCTATACAGATACAACAGCATGGCATTCACTTTCAGCAGACGAAAAACATCAGTTTAGTATTTTGATAGCGGAAAAAGAAGAGCAGCAGAATATTTTATGGAAAAATCAGGCATCAGAAATTCTGTCTGCGCTGTGCGGCGCAACAAATATGCAGCCGTGTGCAGAAGACCTTGGAGTACATATCGCTGTTTTACCGGCAGTATTGAAAGCACTCAATATTTACAGCTTACGGGTATTCCGCTGGGAGCGAAAATGGGCTGAACAAGGCAGTCCCTTTATTCCGTTAAGTGAATATCCTAAAACGGCAGTTGCGGTAACATCTGTGCATGATTCTTCAACACTGCGGCAGTGGTGGAATACTGAGCTTCGGCATGATGAGCTGTATTCATTTTTAACGGCACTGGATGTACCTGCTGTAGTACGGGATCAGTATTGTTCAGAAGAAAAATCGGTTTATAATGAAGAAATTGCAATGATGCTGCTTAAACATTTTGTGAAAAGCCCTGCCTTGCTGCCCATATTCCCTATTCAAGACTGGATAAGCGTGATTTGTGAACAGTTCCCCCAGATTAGTGCTGCAGAAGAACGCATTAATGTACCCGGTACAGTCAGCGAATCAAACTGGACATACCGGCTGCCGCTTACACTGGAAGCAATGAACAATCATAAGGAATTGATTAAACGGCTACAAACAATTACCAGCCGGTGTTCAAACTAATAAGCCTGTTCAAAAACATCCGTTTTAGAACAAGGGAGATTGAAATACCATGTTCAAAATTGCACGTTTTGGGCGGTTTTGAACATATCATCTTGTTCGATAACAAAGTTCTCGAACAAGTCTAATACACCGTAGTTTTGTAAGCATGAATACCGATGCTGCCCAAAAGCTCACTGCGTTTTGGGCAGTGGGTTTTCGATCAGCTGGTTTTAGAGATCATCTTTCAGTGCAGACGATTTTGCATAGGCTGTTGATTTTGCTTCAAAAAAGTCCGTTTTGATTAAATTCGCATTGCTATACTGACTTACCCAACTCATAGAGCTGGGTTCTTCTTCATGTCCTTCATACAAAGGCGCAAATCCAAGATTTTCACAACGAAGATTACCAAGATATTGAATGTAATCAGTTATCATTTGTTTTGTTAAGCCGGGAATATCCTCACCAATAACATAATGCCCCCAACAGATTTCCTGCTCGCAAGCTTCAAAGATCATTCCGCGGAATATCTCGTTATTTTCCGGGGTAAATAGTTGCGGTTCTTCTTTTTGCAGCTCGCGGATAATGGAGCGGAACAACCATAAATGAGTATTTTCATCTCTATTGATATAGCGGATTTCTTGTACAGAACCGGGCATTTTATTATTTCTTCCAAGATTATAAAAAAACATAAAACCGGAATAAAAATATATCCCCTCAAGGATATAGTTTGCAACGGCAACTTTCAAAAAAGCAAGAACCCTCTTATCGTCTTGAAACTCATTGTATAAATCGCCGATAAATTTATTTCGTTTTAAAAGATGCGTATCGTTTTTCCACTGATATAATACGGCTGTCCGTTCATCCGGCGAGCAAATGGAATCAAGCATATAGCTGTAGCTTTGAGAGTGCACAGCTTCTTGGAATGCTTGGATAGTAAGGCATAAATTTACTTCGTTTGCAGTAATATAGTGTCCAATATTCGGTAAATTCGCTGTCTGGATACTATCCAGAAATATTAAAAATGAAAGAATTTTATCATACGCTGCTTTTTCTGCCGGTAAAAGTTTCCGATAATCTCGCACATCAGCGTTCATATTAATTTCTTCAGGAATCCAAAAGTTATTCATTGCCTGCCGATACCACTCACTCACCCATGAATATTTCATGTTATTAAAATCATTCAGATTAGTAGTATTGCCGCCTATCATTCTTCGTAAATGAACTTCGGTATCACCGTATTCATTAAATAATTTTTTTCTCTGAAGAATTATTGACGTATCAATCATAATGGCTGCTCCTTAAAAAAATTTTTACCGATAGATGCCGAAAACACCAGCAGACAGCAAAAGTATCTCCCTGACAGTTTCCTTAGATTTAATTTGCGATGTTATCAGCTATTCCGGCATTTTCGAAACAATGCGAACTTTTTTCGGTGTTTTTTTTGGCTCAGTATTCTTCTTATACGCGCTTTCCTGCTTTTTACGATCAGAAGACGGCGAATCACTTGCTTCTTTCCGTACTTTTATAGTATGCTGCTTTTTTAGCCGTTCTTTGCGGTTTTTTTCTACAAACTCCAGACTTTCATTCAATCCTTGCAAGAACGTTTGCATTTCCTCTTCAAAGACAACAATTGCATGACGGTCAAACCCGTTGCCGTCTGTACTCTTACTTTCAACAATTTGCAAGAATACATCACCCATGCGGTTTTCTTTTACATTAAAAAAGTACGTTCTGTTTTCCACATGAATTTGTTTTGTGAAAAGTTCTCCTCGGATACCCATTCTATCCTCCTTCCCTTAATTGTGTGATTGAGCTGCGGTATCAGCCTGTTTCACCATACGTCCCTGCCATTCTACTAAAAACATTTCGGCATCAGGATTATGTCCTTTAATATCCGCCATAACTCTAAAAATCGGTTCAGTACCTGAGCCGCGCATCCACACAAATGCAACAGCAGTATGCTGCACATCGTAGAACTGAATTTTAAGACCGCCTGTACCGGAAAGACCAAAATCATTGAGATTTTCCGTGCAAACAGTTCCATTATACGCATATACTTGATAACTGCAAATACCGAACCGCTCTTTTAAAACAGCTCGTTTTTCTTGCCATTCACGTTCAAACACCGCTTGATAGGCTTTTTTTAGTGCAGCATGACTTGCTGTACTTATTTTTAAAATTGCCCGTGTTTCCTGCGTAGCGGTAGTAGTGTACACAGGAAGTGTACGGATAATATCAGCAAGTGTAAAATCGCTGCGGTATTTTTCAGCCTGATTGGATTTTTCACACCAAATACGAAACGGGCATTTTTGCTCAGGTGTATCTTTGATAAGTAAGAGTTTAATAATTGCAAACAGCGTATTTAACGGATCGCGGACAGCTGCAGGGTGTGTAATATTACCTCCATTTGATCCTTCTCCGAAAATACGGACGGTATACCCCTGCTTCCGTAAATCTCTTGCTCTATTCACAATATTTGCCTCACCAACCTCGCCGCAAAAAACCTTTGCACCAAGCGCATCGGCAATACTGCTAATACGTAATGACGTAGCACCGTTTACGGCAACTGCAAGCGGCTGCTCTATTGAACCGCGATAGTGCAAAAAACTTAACTCTGCCATAACGGAAAGTGCAAACACCGCTTGCGCATCAAGCGGCAGGGCTTTTTTTTCAGTATCATTCCAATAAATGATATTGCCTCTGTCGCCATCGCAGTCGGGCATATAACCGAACACAGCATTTTCCGCAGTTGCCGGGTTTTCGCGATGCACTGCTTCCAAAGCCTCAATGCAGGTGCGTAAATTATCGCCTTCAGGCACAATACCATGTGCAATAGTACCCGCCTGCTCCGCAATACCAATAAAGCGCATATCCAGCCGCTCAAAAAAACGGCGGTCAACCGATAACGCCCGTGCACTGCCATTAAAATCGGCTACAAGGGTAAACGGAGTTCCTTTGTTTTTTAGTGCAGTACACTGTTGCTGTATTTGAGTAAAAAACCGCTCTTGGACACAAGAATCGGAAGAATCTGCAATAACTGTTTTAAGGAATCGGCGGTATGCTGCCAATGCCGCTTGCTTTGTCTCAGCTTCTCCCCTAATACTTTGCTCTAATTTGCCCATATCAGTTTTTTGCCGTATCAGCCGGATTGCTTCTGAAGATGCTGCATGGCATTTTTCAGTAAAAGCGGTAATCAGCAGTGCAGACTCCGCTGGATTCAGCACACCGCCCGATGCAAGTCCGAATTTTATCCCATTATGCCCTATCGGATTATGACTTGCAGAAATATACATAAATGCAGCTTCTTCAGAGTGTGCAAAGCACATAATTTCCGGTGCCGCAACGATACCGGCTGAACAAACAGTAAGCGGGCAGCCGGTAGCACAGAATGCACATAATGCCTCTTGCTTTAACGCTTGACCGGTAGGGCGGCTATCCATACCAACAATAATTTTTGTTATTTCAACATGATGTGTTTGCAAAAATTCTGCAAAAGAATATGCTGCGAGGTACACAATATCCGCATCTACCGAGCTAATTTCCGTTGTAGAATCCGATTCGCAACCTGAGCAGGCAAAAACTTTCCGCCAGCCTGATGCTGATAAAATCAGCTGAGAAAATGCTTTTTCTAATTCAATATATGATTTTTCCATAATCGACATGCTATCATATCATAAGCAGCAAAAGACGGCAAGAATGCAGCGCGTATACGCAATGCTCTATGTACAACGTTCCTTACACAAAATTCTGCATTGTAAACATTTTTAATAAGAATTTCGGATAAACCGCTGGATGAGACCTGTTCGGAAACGTACCTTTCAGAACAGGTTACCTTGAAATGAGCTGTTGAACCCGTCAACCTATTCGATAGCGAAAGTATCGAGCAGGTTTAACAGGTTTTCAGCTTTTGCACAGCCCCGTTCCCTATAAAGAGTACAGCAGGGCTATACTGCATCAGGATCAAAATCATCTGGAATATCAAGATTGGTATACACATTTTGAACATCATCATCTTCTTCAATTCGATCGACCATCTTTAAAACTTTTTTTGTTGTTTCAGCATCCAATGTCATGTAAGTGTCCGGCACCATTGAAATTCCAGCAGAAACAGATTCATAACCCTTTCCTTGCAAGGCTTCCAATACTGTTGCAAAGTCATTAGGATCAGTTGTTACCGTAATAACTCCGCCGTCACCGGTAATATCTTCAGCTCCAGCTTCAAGCCCATCTTCCATAAGTTGTTCTTCACCAACCACTTCTGCATCATACTCAATAACGCCTTTACGATTAAACATATAGGCGACCGATCCTGTTGCACCAAGATTACCGCCGTTTTTTGAAAAAAGATTACGGACATTCGCCGCTGCCCGATTTTTATTATCAGTAAGAACCTCAACAAGAACAGCGACACCGCCGGCACCGTATCCTTCATACAAAAGTTCCTCGTAGTTTGCTCCGCCTAATTCGCCAGTACCTTTTTTTATAGCCCGTTCAATATTATCTTTAGGCATATTAGCAGCGCGGGCCTTTAAAATAGCAGTACGTAAACGGGGATTCCCATTAGGGTCGCCGCCGCCCATCCGTGCTGCAATAGAAATTTCTTTGATAAATTTTGTAAACATTTGACCGCGCTTTGCGTCTGCGGCTCCTTTTGCATGTTTAATCGTAGCCCATTTACTGTGTCCGGACATATTTTACTCCTTCATACGCAATGATTTTGATAGATTTTTAAAGTCTTACAGTGGGATATTATACATACGATCAAGTATTGTAACAATTCTTTTTTTTATATCATAAAAAACCATCTCTGTCAATCTTCCGTAACAGGGATTCAGCAGTCATGGAATGCCTCAATACACTAGGCACTGTTTAGAACCTTCAATTTCAAAATAGCTCTCTCTAAAACAGCTGAAAAAGTAAAAAATGGGTAAAAAAAAGAGCCGGTTTATACAACCGGCCCGCCGTCTGGCTATCGACTGGTTAATGGGTGGGAGGGGAACTAACCAGCCGATACTCTATATATCGGTTAATTAGAAGAAAATCTTGATGAGCAATTGTAAAATTATTGCACCTCATCAAAATTTACTTCCATGGTTAAAGATAGGTCATAAGATTTTCCTTCTTCTGCAATGATTTGGCGAGTAATTTCGTATGAACCTATTTTAAAGACTACAATATGCACTCCTGATGGGATCGGTACAAAATCATCGGAATATTCCCATTCTTTTTCATTCACAAACACCCCAATATGCTGCGGAACAAGGATTCTCAGTTTAGGTGTAAGTGACTTTAAGGTAATATCAAGCGAGGTTATTTTACCGCGTTCAATAGTACAGGAACGTATTTCACTACGATAGCTATTTGACGTAACATTTAAAATATATGACCCCGGAGTAAGCAGCTGTATATCGGCACTCTGCGGAATATAGGTACGGTTAATTTGAATGTTAATCGGCTTTATTTCATTATCAGGATATGAAATATTCAATTTAAGACCGCCTTCGGCAATAAGCAGCGGACGAATAATAACTTTATACGAGGCTTGCTCACATACTTCGGGCAAACTGCTTATAATGGGATTAAACCGCAGTACGAATGTTTCAAAGGCATTTTTTTCCTCATACGGCAGCAAGAGCGCATTCGGAATGGCAGCAAGCGTATTCTTTTCTTTAAAAGGAATACGGATAATAAATGACGAACGGTTCGGCATAACATTTGAAACAAGTTTATTTCCCGTATAATCAATTTTCTCACTTGAAGCATCGGGAGCTATACTAGTGTAAATAGTGTATGCAAGAGCATTTTGAGCATCAAGAGCTTCTTTCGGCTGTTTTATTTCAAGCTCTATCCCTTCTAAAAAAATAGAATTAAAGTGCGTAGTACAGGCAACTGCATCATTATACCCTGCGGTTACCACCACCGGATCCAAACAACGGGCATCCAACACACAGGTATGCATACGATTCACACGGAATGGTTCCGCTGCAAGCGGCGAAAGCGAAAAAATAAAAGAAAATGTGAAAAAAAACAGCCTTTGTTTCATTGCTTTGTATTGATAAACAGAACCGGATTTTTTGCTTTTCCCTGCTCCCGTATTTCAAAATGCAAATGCGGTCCCGTTGACATGCCGGTTGAGCCGACATTTCCTATTATTGTACCTGATTTTACCTTTTGATACAAGCGACTTTTCACCGCGCTCAAATGCCCGTACAAACTTTCTCTGCCGTCATCATGGCGGAGAATAATATAATTGCCATACACATTGCTATAGGCAATTTTAATAATCTGTCCCGATGTACATGCATAAATGGGGGAGCCGCTCGGAGCTGCTAGGTCTATACCGGCATGATAGCTTTTTTTACCGGTAAAAGGGCTTTTCCGTACACCAAAAGGCGAGGTAACTACCGCAGTTTTAAGCGGGAAACGGTAGCGGCTCATAAGAAAAAAGTTCCGCACGGTACTGTCAAGCAGTGCATTGGGAATACACCGGTATACTTTTTTACCGCCGGTATCAGCTTGCGGCACTTTGATAGAAAAAGATTCCTGCGTCATTTTTTTGCAAAGTGCCTCTGTGAGCTTTTCAATATCAGATGAGGCTTTTTCCGGTAAATAGAGTGCCGGAAGCGTCGGTAACATAATCATACGTCCGGTTAGAGGCGTTGCTATGGACTCAATACTATTCAATGTAATAATTGCATCATAGGGGATACTGCATCGGGCAGCTATTTTAATGACAGTATCCTCTTTTTTTACAGAATACCGATAAAAATGAATAGGTAAACTGCTGAATGATTTTCCTCCTGCAAGGGCTTTCCGTGCATAAAGGACATCATCGCAATACTGCTGGAAAATATGGTTATCAGAAGAAAGATCAGATATAATCGGCAGTTGGATTTCACCGGCATTAAGGCAAAGCGTCTGCCATACAAAAACAAAAAACAGAATAGCCGGTTTTCTCATTAGCAGCTATTAAAAGGAATCTTGCGAACGTCCAAATGCTGCGAAACCATACACTAATACCGACAAAACTAATATTAAAAATGTAATTATACGGTTAAAATACATGAGCGATATAATACAAGCAATCAGTCCGATAAGTATAACACAGCGTTTGACAAGCGTATGAAAAAATCTCCTGCGGTTTTGTTTATATTTTTTTATTTGGCGTTTAACCGCAAGATACGATACAGTCCCTGCTAAAAGCAGCAAGGCAATAATGGTATACGCAGCGGCATGATATACTGCTAAAAACCACAGCGGATACACAATAACAAAACTAACCCCCAAGCAAATTGCAAAAATGAGAATAAATGAACAAATTTTAAAAATTAATGCCCGATAGCCGGAAATAATTCTGTGAAAATACTCTTTCACTATGAAAATCCTTTATACAATACTGTTTACAGCTATAATACAGGGTATTATCTACTTAGCATACGAGGTCATTCTACATAAACCCGATTATTTATACAAGACATCTCTAAAAACATGGTTCGCTTTTAGAAGTTCCTTTTAGTATTTTTGCGGGCTGCTTTCATATCAGGCAGCCCGCATGCTTAGGAAATACTAGACCTGTTCGAAAACCCCGTTTCCGAACAGATTGACGAGTTCTAAATCGCGCAAACAGCACGATTTAGAACATCGCATTGCAAGATTACCTCTTCTAAAACTGAAGTTTCTAAACAGGTTTACTATTCCTCGGATATTGCTTCTGAAGGGCAAACCCCTGCACAAGCACCGCAGCTGATACAAACATCAGCATCAATAACATGAGTTCCATCCGCCTCACTGATTGCACTTACCGGACATTCGCTTTCGCAAGCACCGCAATTAACGCAATTTTCGGAGATCTTATAAGCCATACTCATACTCCTTGATATGTGTGATAACGGTATTCTAACCCAATTAACCAAAAAATGCAACAGCAGCAGAAACTCAATTAAACCTATTCTAAACCAGAAGTTTCAGGATAGGGCTATGCAGTGGTAATCATTTACACTTGCCACGCTGCTGCTGTTTCACGCATACCGACAAAATGCGCATATATACCGTCCTCACTCATCAATTCGGTGTGTTTGCCGTGCTGCACAATACGCCCTTTATCCATAACAAATATTTGATCGGCATTTTTGATAGTCGAAAGCCGGTGCGCAATGATGATTGCTGTTTTATTTTTTAGCAATTCATCGAGGGCACTCATCAGCTTTTCTTCATTTTCAGGATCGACACTGGAAGTCGCTTCATCGAGAATCACGATAGAACTCGGTTTGAGCATTGCCCGTGCAATGGAAATACGCTGACGCTCTCCGCCCGAAAGATTACCGCCGCCTTCCTGCAATACTGTGCCGTAGCCATCAGGTAATTCCATAATAAAATCGTGGCACTGAGCAGCCTTTGCAGCGGCAATAACTTCTTCATCCGTTGCATCAGGCTTTCCAAACTTGATGTTGTTTTTTATCGTATCTTCAAAGAGATACACATCTTGGAATACAAACGTAAAGTTCGATAAAAACGCATCGTAGGTAAAATCTTTTATATCAGTATTGCCAAGCTGTATTTTGCCTGAATCGACATCCCAAAAGCGAGCAATCAGTTGGCAAAGGCTTGTCTTTCCCGAACCGGAATAACCGACCAAGGCAGTTGTGCTGTTTTTCGGAATAGACACATCCAAATTGCGGAAGAGTGTTTCCTCAGACGCTTCTTTTCCGCCGTATCCGAACGTTATATTCTTGACGGTAATGTCATCATTTCCATGGGGCAGCTGCGAACCTTCCTGCAAAACTTGAATATTTTTCACCTTAAATAAGGTGGCTAAGTTTTGCACGGCTACGCCGCGCATCCGCTGCATCGTACCGGCGATTTCAAAACCTCCAAAAACCACAAAACTCGCAACAATAAGCATCAGTGCTTTTTCAACATCTATTGCCGCACGTGAATAGCGGTATAAGGCACTTACAATAATTACGGTTGTACCCAGTTTAAGCAGCAGCGAGAAGCCCAATAATGAAGGTGTAATAGCCTTTTCTACAGCAAAAAAACCGCTTTTGTTGTTTTCGATACTGTTAGTTATATTTTTTACTGCTTCGGCTGTTTTACCGAATGCCTTTACTACACCGATTCCCTGTACATATTCCAAAATATCAGTTTGCAACCGGAGCTTCAATTCCGTTAGCTTTGCCGTTACCACATCTGTCTTTTTCTGAAATAGGTTATTGAATAGCATCGAAATGACGAGCGTTATAAAAATAATACCCCCGGTTATCATATCATAGGGAAATACAAACAGAGCCATAATACCTGTTTGTATGCTGCCGGCAAGCATCATTTCAATAATCATCATATCGATTGTTTCAACATCGGTGATCACCGTTGTCAACGCTCCCGAAATATCACCGAGTCTGCTTTCGGAAAAATATCCCATGTGTACGTTTTTCAGTTTATCTCCGATGACAAGCCGGTTCTCCGCCCCCATCGTATACGAGGCGATATTTTTATTCCGGTCGGAAATATACCCAAAGATAATTTTTCCGGTTATACTGGCAAGCATAATGCAGAACACCGTGATGATATTGCTCTGTGTAACCGGCTGTGATTGAAACACGGCTCGGCTCAGCGTCAGCAAAAAATATCCAAGCCCGCCGAGCGTCAGCCCTTCAAACATGCTTTTCAGTATATCGCAGATAAACATTGTTGTTATACACTTTGATTGCTTCCCCGCAATCGCGTAAATCTTCTTCAATAAATCAAACATATATTACCATTCCTTTATAAACCGCTTTTGTAGTTTTGTACATGAGTAGCCGCAGTGTTCGTAAAACGCATGGGCATCCGTGCGGTGCTCGCCGGAGTTGAGGCGGATAAAATGATAATTCCGTGCAGCCGCTTCAGCTTCCAAGGCTTGCACTAATTGTTTGCCGATACCCTTATGCTGATATTCAGATAAAAGAGCCAATCCCAAAATGTTAAAGCCTGGCTCTTTGTACAAAAGCTCATAGGCTTCGGCATGAATAAAACCGACGACAGTATGCGTTTCATCATCTTCGTATACTCGTATAAAATGCCGGTTATCGGAGATGAGTTTTGCAATCTGCCGTTCGGTTACCGCTTCCGTTGTTTTATACCCAAGCGAAAACTCGCTGATATCCCGAATAGCCTTTGCGTCTGTTAGCTGTATAGTTCGTATCATGTATTACTCCTCTAATGTATCAAGGATATTACCATTCATACGGTTCTATTCTTCGGCAGTCCTGTACAGCTTTCATCATTTTATTACTATCGCTTTCATCAATCGTGCCGAAAAAACGATCAATAGGAGAAACATCTTCATGCATGTTCTTTTTGTTCATAAAAACTTGAGATAATCGGGCAAGAAGTGCTACACATTGCTCGTATGACAAATTATCTATCTCCGTAAGCATCGAATTAAAAGCAACATCAGACTATTAGCCTCCATCATCTCATTTAATTGGTAATGAGGCGACTTATTATCTTAATTATCCGTTAGGTAATCGCTTCAACATCTTTTCTTGTAAGACCTGTCACTCGTACAATATTTTCAACGGATAAACCGAGTTTTAGTAAATTTTTTGCCGTTTCAAGTTTTGTTTGGTAAGCACCATCAGCGAATCCTTGTTGTAGCCCTTGCTGTAGCCCTTGCTGTATTCCAATCATCAGACTTTCTTTTCTCTGTACTGCAATATCCGTATCATAGTCATATTCTGCTACTAACATATTGATTACCTCTCGCGATTTTCGCTGTAAGTATTCTTTTAAGATACCTTTTTCTATGCATATTTTTACTGCGTTAGTAAAACCATTTTCATGGTCGAGTTGCGTTTGAATGCGCACCTCTTCTACAAAGAGGCTGTATTCGTCCAAGGTTTTACAGTGGTTTAATATTTCTGCACCCTTACTTTTGTTTATGTTATACACCTTTACTTCAAGCTCTAATGGTGGGAAGTCAGATTTTACCATAAAGGCATCAGAAATTTTTAGGACTGAAGTTTCAGGATAGTCGTCTAAGCCATTGTAAAAAACGTAGAATTCCGGAGTAGGTATTGTTGATAACTTTCTTAAATACCTGTCACTCGGCACTTGTAGCTTTTCGTACAATCTTGCTATGTATTGTAAAAAGCGTAATGGCATATTTTCATTTATGGTAGACTGATGTTCTGCAAGAACAATAATCCTATTATCGACAAGGCATGAAACATCATTGATTATGTTCATATACATGACGTTATCAAGCCTTATATTTTCTACAGGACATGAGAGTTGTAAGTTTGTATTATGCAACGCATTATATAGCGATAAGAAGTTTTCTTTTGCCTTTTCATCTTCACTGAATAGGTCAACAAAAACCGAATCCTTATATTTCCTATTTACCGTACTCATAGTTGTTTCCTCTCTCACAAGCGGTATCATAGCATAGATGATAGGATTTTAAAAGTATAGGTACTGAGTCGTCAAGCCTATAAAGGCTTCAGCACCAGTGCTATTCCCCATTACCCATTATCAGTTGTCCCTACTGTTGATATGGGACTGCCACATTTTTTGATAGAGCGAGGAATATTGCAGCAGCTCGGCATGTGTTCCCTCAGCGGCGATTTTGCCTTTGTCCAGCACGATGATGTTATCGGCATTGACGATAGTAGAAAGCCGGTGGGCAATCATAATAACAGTTTTATTCTTTACGAGGTTGTCGATGGACTGCTGGATAATCGCTTCGTTTTCCGGATCGGAATAGGCGGTTGCTTCGTCGAGTACAACAATGGGGCTATCCTTGAGCAGTGCGCGAGCAATGGTGAGCCGCTGACGCTCACCGCCCGAAAACTTGCTGCCCGCGTTTCCCGCATCGGTGTCATATCCGTTAGGCAGGCTTTGGATAAAGTCATGGATGCTTGCTTTTTTACACGCGGCTTCGATTTCTTCGTCGGTTGCATCTTCTTTTGCCATCTTGAGATTTTCCCGAATGGTCTTATTGAACAAAAAGTTTTCCTGCGACACGTAGGTAACCAGCTGCATATTCCGTTCCAAGCTCATGCTCCCGATATCAGCACCGCCGATGGTGATGTGTCCGCTGTCGATATTCCAAAAGCCTGCCAGCAGTTTTGCGATGGTAGACTTACCGCTGCCGGAAGAACCGACAATCGCAGTCAGCTCCCCTTCCTTTGCGGTAAAGTTCAAGCCGTCAAAGACTTTCACGCCGCTTACAGCTACCGTTGCCCTATCTGCTGTACTACCTGCAGCACCGTTTTTGACCGCACAATCCTTAGTGGCTCCGTCATCCTTGGCGGCACCGTTGTTGGCTGCGCCGTCTTTAGCACCGGCTGTTTTCTCTAGTGCCCCTCCGTAGCTGAACACGACATTCTCAAAACGCACATCATAGCCTTGCGGAGCAGGAGCCGTATCCTGCCGTTCCAGCTCCGGCAAATCGAGTACCGATTGTATCTCTCCGAAGACCACCCGTACATTCGCCATCGCATCCGTGTACGCCATCGCTTTCAAAAGAGGCTTATACGACGCATACGAAAGCAGCACGCACATAATCAATGTAGGAAGGGCAATGCCGCCTGTCATAAAAAGGTACAACCCAACCGGCAGGACAACAAGGAGCGTAGACGGCAGGACTTCCATCGCGGCAACCATTGCAAAACACACACTCAGATACCAGTCAAGCATCGAGTCCCGATTATCCTCTACCGCTTTCTGAAATTTATCATAAGATGAGGCAGACTTATTAAATGCCTTTATCACCTTAATTCCCTGAATATACTCAACAGCAGCAGCATTCATTTTTTTAGAGGCTTCGATATATCGCTTAGATTTTGCTTCGTAGTCTTTCATCATCAGCATCGAAAAGAGCATACCGAGAGGCAGTGTTACCAGATTCGCAAGCCCAATTTTCCAATTCAATATAAAAATGATAATAACAATGACAACCGGAATAAGCACATTTGCCAATACTTCGGGAATTACGTGTGCAATAGGCTTTTCCATTTTATCGAGTGTTTCTACTACAAACTGAGACCACTTACCGCTGCTTTTTTCTTCTATAGTACCCATCGAAAGACGACTCAGCTTTTCGACTGCCTGCTTACGGGTATCTTCAATGATACTAAATGCAAGATTATGCGAACCGATGGTAGAGATCGAATGCCCGATAATTGAACCTGCAAACCCTACAAAGATAAGACTGATATACGGCAGGAAAACATGATAATCCCTTACACCGTTTATCAGCTGCGTAACAATAGACGCAACGGCAAAGTATGGAACGATGCCGCACGCAACGCCGGCGATTGCAACAATTACTGGAAAGATGATTGCTCCGATATGCTTTTTTATAATATCCATAAGAACTCCGCTATAATGTAAATGTAAGTTTACAGCACTGCAAAAAAAAGTTCAAGTAACTTTGAGAGTGATATAGGGTATCTCTAAAAACTGTTTCGCAATCCGCTTTAGCGGATATAATCAATCATTTCCTTACAGAAAAAGCCGATAGGCTTTCAGTTTTTAGAGGTGCTCTCTACCAGGTCTTTCCTCCTATAACGGCAGAGATAACGATACCTATAAACAGCAGCATAATACTATAGTCGGGGAAGCGCATCTTTACTGTTTCGTATGATGTCCGTTTCCGTTCCGCATCAAGACCACGCGCAAGGGAAGCAGAGGCAAGCTCATCCATAACGGAAATACAGCTAAAAAGGAGCGGTATCAGTATGTATTCAATCGTTTTAAAAGGTGCCCGGATTACTGCTCCTGCTTCTAAGGATATGCCTCTAAACGCCATCGCCTTTCTTACACCATCCCATTCTTCCTGTACGGTCGGAATAAACCTAAGCATGACGGATAGCGGGATAATAACAACGAGCGGAAGACGGAGAGCCGAAAGTGCCGCAATCAGTTGACTGATCCGTGTGGTTTTAAGTAAAAATGAAAGGGAAAGGAACAAGGGAAAACCGTACCGGCAAATCATAATAAGTGCGGAAAGAATTCCGTTAAGTGCAGGCACCCCTGCCCCTGAGGTGATGATACGGTAACGCAGATATTCCATAAAGGCAATAAGAACACCGCATTTAAGCCCAAACCATTTTTCCCCGCACAAGACTAACAGTACACATACCGCTGCACAATACATCCAAAATGACAGTTCATTATAGGAATAGGTACTGACAGCGATACCCGCACAAAATAATAGCAGTTTTACCCGTGGATCGAGTTTTAAAAGCCCTGTTCGGCTTCCATAGAACCCGAACGCCATTTAGACAGCTCCGGCTTTTTCAAAATGCTTTTTAACTAAATTTTTTGCAATAAGAGCACCGCCTATGCCTCCGACAACAGCACATCCCGGTATGGCAAACCATATCTTTCCATTGAATGATAATTTTGCAAGTGTCTGTGCATAAGCAGGACCTTGGTATTTCTCCGAAAGAGAGATAAATTTATTGTAATCAAAGAGCAGCATCATGGTCGGGGTTGACATATTGAGGTTAAAAGCAACAAATGACAGAAGATACATCTTGCGGGATTGATATTTGCCTACAAAAAGAAGCAGCTCTGCCGTAAGTGCCGCTGCCATCGAAAAGATCACCGCATACAAACTTTGTGTGCAGGCAATCAGCGTAAAAAATACACCGAATATCAAAGCAGCACCAAACTTATGCACTTTTAGTACACACAGCATATACACCGTACCGCATACCAGCCCCACCGTCAGCGGTGCCATAAAATACAGTACAGGAGAAAGAGCAGAAGACCCCATCACAATAATCAGCATCAGCACAATATACATTGCTCCGAATGCCCCAGCATAGATAAGATCCTTTGTCCGCATTTTTTATCGGATTGTGGTATCGAATTCATCGTTTTTAAACTCATTATTGATACAGATGTATTACCCAATGATAATATATAACACAGTTATGTATCAATAGACTTACTTTTTTAAGCGGCAAAAGGAATATTTGCAAGATAACCAGATTAGATGCATTTTTGAATACCCCAATGTTTTGCGTCGGGTATAATTGTTCTTATGATCGAGTATTTTTTATAAATTGTTATAATGCAATAGGGCATCTGCAAAAAACTCAGGTATAGATTTTTAGAGATTCTCCATCAGCACAGCTGATAACGAGTTTAAAATTAAGTCTTTATACAATAATGACTATCAGAACCGCCATGGATGG
>JBQMYN010000003.1:0-65168 GCA_052173475.1 Treponema sp. | reverse complement strand
GCTGAAAATAAAGCGGAGGCGTATCTATGATACGTTGAGCATTTATTTTCAGCGTGCGACGCAGTAGATGCGCCGTATATTTACAAAAGCTAGGGGGGTATAGGGGGTATATTATGGAAGAAACTTTACACATCTGAACCACTATCGGTTTTAAAGACAATGCATCTGCTGCAGACCCATTGAGCCGGTCATTACTAAGGTACGGCTTGGAGAAAAATATATCTGATGCGGCAGCAGAATTTCTTACCGTTATAACGAATATGATAATACGGAAAATAAGCTGTGTCAAGGCTACATTACATCATTAAATATATTAGATTGCAAATTAGTTTTAATGTATTCGCGCAGAGGGTTTATCTCACATACCGCGTCGTAATAAAGGGTATGGAAACCGACTGCAACATCCTAAACGTAATCACGTGCGTCTATCAGTACCGCCACGGACGGCGGGGGCTTGAAACAGCATCGGGGCTGTCAAAAAACTTTAGTTTTTAGAGGTTCCCACTACAGGGCTACTGGCAGTATCTGTATTTTTCTGGTATACTGTGCGATCGAACGCTATATTAAGATAAAATTCATAATATAGGGTGCTATTCTAAAACTTGCTTATTTTTTGGATAGCGCAACAGCAGTATATGTCCTTGATACATATTGATATATACATTTTAAAATACGGATAAACAAGGAGTTATTATGTTACTGGAAGAATACAAACCTCAAATTATTGCTTTGAAAAATCAAATTGATGAAATATGGAGGCATCTTTGACTCTGCTGCAATCAGAAAAAAGATAGCTGAAAAAGAAACAGCAACTGCCCGACCGGACTTCTGGGACGATCCGAAAGCAGCTGAAAAGGTCATGGGCGAAATCAAAAAACTCAAAAACCGTATCGATCCATGGGAATCGCTTATTGCAGCAGTTGACGATCTTGAAGCATTTTATGAACTCGCTGAAGAAACAAACGGAAATGAGTATACGGAAGAGCTGGAAAAAACACTCACACAATTACAAAACCGTTTTGAACAGTTGAGTACCTTACAGCTGCTTTCGGAAGAAGTAGATCAAAGCGATGCATTTTTAACCATTCATGCAGGCGCAGGAGGAACCGAAGCCTGTGACTGGGCACAAATGCTCACCCGTATGTATGTGCGTTGGGCAGAGCGGCATTCTTTCAAAATAGAAACACTGGAAGTGCTGGAAGCGGATGAAGGCTTGAAATCTATCACTATGCAGATAAGCGGTGATTATGTATATGGATTACTTAAAACTGAAACAGGTGTGCATAGACTCATAAGAATCAGCCCGTTTGATTCTAATGCGCGCCGTCATACATCTTTTAGCTCAATTTATGTATTTCCTGTATTAGATGATACTGTGGAAGTAACTATCCGTCCTGAAGATTTACGGGTAGATACTTACCGTGCAGGAGGAGCTGGAGGACAGCATGTTAATAAAACAGATTCAGCAGTCCGTTTAACCCATTTACCGACCGGTATTGTTGTTGCATGTCAAAATGAACGCAGTCAAATTAGTAACCGTGCTACTGCTATGAAAATGCTTCAGGCACGTTTATATGAGTATTACCGTATTGAAAAAGAAAAAGAAAATGCAAAATTTGCCTCTGAAAAAAAAGGAATTTCATGGGGAAATCAAATACGGTCTTATGTGTTTCAACCATATACAATGGTAAAAGATCATCGGACAAAATATGAAACCGGTAATATCCAAGCAGTCATGGATGGTGATATTGATAACTTCATCGAAGACTTTTTAAAGAAACAGTGGGCTGAAACACCATTTGATATGAGCGAGGATGAGCCGTTATGAAAAAAAAATGCCGATGGGTATTTTTTATCATATATATATGTTCTCTTTATGCAGTATATGCAGCGGATACAGATACTGCCGCCGAATGGCTTATCAGTGCTGCAGAATTTACGCTGCTTGATGTACCGGAAGTGTATACTTCCTATGCAGCTTCTGTGCCGGAAATGTTGAATATTTTTTGCTCAGGTCCTGTACAGCGGCACATCAGCACCGAGGAGCGTAAAGCACGGCTGCTTATTACTTATAGCGAGAAAAAACTTGCACTGATAAAAGAGCGGGCGCAGCTCATTAAGGAGCGGGATAATTACTTTCTTGCTGTTGCGGATAGTAAAAAAATCCGGAAAAAAGTAAAAGCTCTTGCAAAGCAAATTACCGCAAAAGAAAAAGAAATTACGCAAGCCCAGCACCGTATCGAAGAGCTGTTGCATAATACTACCTTAACGGGGCAGGTAGTACCGGTTTCTGTCTGGAAAGACGGTTCTACTGTTTTTAAGCAGCCGGAACATACTAATATCGAATATGCTTTAAAAGATGAAAAAATTTCTGCGGTAATAACGGGAAGTATCAAAGATATAGCCGGTTATATGTACATTTCGGCAACGCTGACAACCGGTTTAAATGGATTACCGGAATATACATTCAGTGAGGCAGGACACTATCAACACGTAGAATCAATTGTCCAAGCACTTGCAGCAAAAATCATCGCGGCAGTGCGGAATATCAAACCGATAAAAGTACGCATTACTGTTGAACCTGAGGATGCTGAGCTTTATGTAAACAATAGGCGTATAGAGCCGGGTAAACAGGTAGTTCATGTCTATGCAGGTACGCACCGGATAGAAGCCCGCGCAGTAGACTATGAAACGGCCTATAAGACGGTAGAGGCAAAAGATCAGACAAACTATCTTTTAAAAATAAAGCTCGAAAAAACAAAAAAAATGACTGTCGGCTTTACTTTCAAAGAACCGGATGCCGATATTTTTTTACATACGCATTATTTCGGCAGTACACCATTTAACGCTGAGCTGCCTAAATCGGCAAATAGTATTTTGCAATTCTCCCACAGTACTATACGGAGCTATTTACTCATCCGTCCTGATTCCTTTACAAAACCTGAGCAGTCAACATACACGCTGCAAGCATCGCTGAATAAGGAACAGACAAAAGCAAAAATTAACCGTCAGCGGAATATTTTATATTGGTCGCTAGGGGCATTCTATGTCTCGCTGCCGATTTTTATGATTTTACAAGGTGTAACTGCTGATATGGCATCTGCCATTAACTCCCGTTCTCTTGCATTTAACGCAACAGTTAAACAAAAATATCAGGCATTATTTATTTCATCAGCAGTGATGCAAGGAATCACTATATGTCTCGGTATAAATTATGCAGTGCAGCTTGGACTGTATTTATATGCAGCGGATCAGAGCATTCCCAAAGAACCTACTCCGATGCGCTAATTACACCTGCTCGGAAACTTTTGTTTCGGAACAGCTACACGTATCAAAATCATTATCGGCAGTGCCGCGTGCCGATAAGCTGATAAGGATCATCAAATAGGGCACCTCTAAAAACTTCTGTTTTTAGAGGTGCCCTATAATCAGAATCAAATATTGTAGTGAGGATTACTATGGCAAAATTCAGTTTCTCGGACGGATTAAAAAAATTATTTGGAATACATACCCAGTTTGATGATGCATTTTTTGAAAATCTCACCGACACCTTAGTTGAAGGTGATATTGGTGCTCATTTTGCATTTGAAATTGAAAATCTACTCCGCAGTGAATGCAAAAAACAAAAAATTACCGACAATCATGCTGTCTTGCGTGCATTATATGACATTCTACTGCCGTTTTTGCCCACTGCATCTCTGATGCCGCCAAGCAGTAAAACTTCAATTTATCTTTTATTGGGTGTAAATGGCGTAGGGAAAACTACCTCTGCGGCAAAAATGGCATACTATTTCCGCACACGTATTTCGGATCCTATTATTCTTGCCGCCGCCGATACTTTCCGTGCAGCAGCAATTGAACAGCTGGAATATCACGGCAAGCAGCTTAATATACGGGTAGTATCACATCAATACGGAGGGGACCCCGGAGCCGTTATCTTCGACGCTGCACAAGCAGTGCAGGCAAAAGGCGGCGGCTTAGTGATAGCCGATACTGCAGGACGGCTGCATAATAAGGAAAATCTCGTGCGGGAACTGCAAAAAATACACCGAATTGCAGAATCAAAGGCGGATACCGGCTGTTATAAAAAGATTATGGTGCTGGATGCAACAGCCGGTCAAAGCGGACTGCGGCAAGCTGAAGTATTCCATAAAGCAGTTGGGCTGGATGCAGTTATTCTTACTAAATACGATTCCACTGCAAAAGGCGGAGCTGCACTCAGTGTTGGGAAACAATTAGGCATACCAGTTGTATTTATCGGAACCGGAGAAAAATATGAAAATTTCAGCGTATTTAACGCCGAATCATATCTAAAAGAGTTTATCGGTATGCCTCTATGATGAAATTTTTGCTTTGCTGTATGCTAAGCGGCGCATTACTCGTTGCTCTACCCTACACTGCCTATGCCGGTGATTCCACTGCGAGTTCTGAAACAGCATCCGATATGGAAGAAGATGAGGATTTTCGATCTGAATCTGAGATGCCAGCAAACAAAGATACAGCACTCCCTCCAACTAAACAACAGTCCGATCTTCTGGAGATTACGGATACACTGTCTCAGTCAGATAGCCCTGAGTCTGCCGGTAAAACTGATACTGCCGGCGCACCAGCTGACATCGCAGCCGAATCCTCAACAGTGAACCGTTCTCCAGCGAATTCTACCGCAGAAGAAAATACCACTAAGACAGGGGCAGCTTCCAGTACGTCCAGCGTACAGTCCGGCGGTGAAGCAGAAACAGCTGATTCAGCAAAAGACACAGCGTCTCCCGATTCAAAAACAAATGCAGAATCTGAACAGCCGACAAAGCCGGATTATAGTGTAGGCAGCATATCACAAACAGGCTTAATTGTTGCAGAAGAAAACCGATGGTATTATGAAGAATTTGATTTGCTCGGTCGCCCTCTCATTGCGGTACTCTTTGACAAGGAAATAGAATTGGAAACAATCCATTGGAAATATGAAGGGAAATCACATCATCCGGTAGGGAAAACCACTGTTACAGCAGGAAAGACCGAAGAAAATATCCGGTATGATGCTGCCGGCAATATTATTCTTATCGAACACTATGATGCACAAAAAAAACTTCTCGAAAAAACTGAAAACAGCTATGATTCTCATAACCATCTTGTACAGCAAATTGTTTTTAACGGGCAGCATCACGATAAAACAGTATGGGAGTACACAAAAGACAAAGCGGTTTCACAAACAAAATACCGTAATGATGAAAAAACTGCTTTTATCGAATTACTTGATGAAAAACGAATCATTCACGTATTTGTTGACGGAAAAGAAGTATTTGTAACGGAGGAACCGTGAAACAGCACTCTACTCTCCATTGGATTTTTTTTGTATTACGGCGTTTTAATGCTGCTGATACAAAAGGCCGATCTGCAATTACCGGAGTGTTTTCTATGCTCGGAATTGCATTCGGTGTAACGGCATTAATCGTTATTTTATCGGTAATGAACGGTTTTCAGCGAAGTTTTATAGATACAATTTTACAGATAAGCTCCGCACATATACGGCTGGAAGGTTCAGAAGACCAGATAGCGTGTGCACAACAGCAGGCGGGTATTGACGCTTTTTACCGTTTTGCAGAAGCACAAACGCTTATACAAGGTAATTACGGACGGCAATACCCTGCCCTACTCCGTGCAGTACCTGCTTCAATCCTTACCGATGATGCAGGTTTTGCTCGAACTATTCATCTGAAAGAAGGACGCTTTGCACTTGAAACTCCTGCATCCATTGTTCTGGGGTACGAGCTTGCAAAAAACCTTTCTGTCGGAACAGGCAATACTATTTCTATACTTGCGCTTGCCGGTACTGCTAATACTGATATATTTCCGGAAAACACAGAGCTTATCATAACCGGCTTAATCAAAACTGGTTATTACGCGATAGATTCATCGTTTGCATTTATTTCAAACCATACCTATCAGCACCTATGCGGTGTTTCTGATACAGTATCAGCGTTGGTAAAACTAAAAAATCCCGAGTATGACCGCTCATATCTTGCCGCACTGCAAAAAGCAGTACCGGGTATAAAAGCAGAATCATGGCGGACGTATAACCACGCTTTTTTCGGTGCGCTCCGTGTAGAAAAAAATACAATGTTTATGCTGGTCTTTTTAATATTTATTGTAGTAACAGTAAATATTTACAATGGAATGCGCCGATCTATTTACGAGCGCAGGGAGGAAATTTCGGTACTGGTATCTATCGGAGCGCATAAGCGGCATGTGCAGCTGTTATTTATTGCCAACGGACTTTCAATTGGACTGATTGGAGCCGTACTCGGCTTGATTCTTGGACTGCTGCTCTCGGCAGATATTAACGGGGTCTTTATAGCTGCTGAATATACGGTTAATACGTGTATCGAGCTGATAACTCTGGTATTACAGCAAACCAATCCCGATCATTTTGCTATTTTCAGTCCGCAATATTTTTATATTGATAAAGTCCCTGTAAGAATTTTCTTTGGAGAAGTATTTACGGTGTTTGTATTCGGTGTACTGTCGGCAGCTTCTGCTGCATGGATTGCAGCGAAAAAAATTCTTACACTTCAACCTGCGGAGGTACTTAGATATGAATGAGGCACTCTTACATATAGCAGCATTGTCTAAAACATTTCAATCAGAATCGGATTGCGTACACATATTGGATTCATTAGACTTTGTTATTAATGAGCCGACAAAAATTGCAATAACCGGAGAATCCGGCTGCGGTAAAAGCACCCTGTTAAATATTATCGGGGGATTGGAAACCGCTGATAGCGGTACAATTATTGCCGGCGGCTATGCCTTGCACACTTTGGACGAAGCAGGCTTGACTGATTACCGCCGCTATTGTCTCGGCTTTATTTTTCAGTTTCACTACCTTTTAAAAGATTTTACCGCTTTGGAAAATATCATGCTGCCGGCTTTGATTGCCGGTATGCCCAAAAAGCCGGTAAAAGAAAAAGCCCAACTTCTTTTGCAGGATGTTCACTTAGCGCACCGCAGCGGGCATTTTCCTTCGCAGCTTTCAGGGGGAGAACGGCAGCGCATTGCCGTTGCCCGCTCGCTCATCAATGATCCTACACTGATTCTTGCCGATGAGCCTACCGGCAACCTTGATCCTGCTAACGCACAAAGTGTACAGGACTTACTCTTTACTATCGCTGAAAAACATCATAAAACTTTGATTATTGTAACGCATGATCAAAGCATTGCATCCAATGCAGATGTGCAGTATCGGCTCGAACAAGGGAGACTGCATATAGTATGAATGGTATTCTTGCATGTAACCTTGCGCTGCGGTATCTGGGCATAACGGGCGGTAAATCAATCTCCAATGCCCGCAAAAGCCTATACGGTGCAGTACTCGGTATAGGAATCAGTATTATTCCATTGGTGGCAGTACTGGTTATTTCTGATGGAATGATAAAAGGTATTTCATCCCGCTTAATTGAACTTGGCAGCGGGCATATTCAGCTTATTGATCTACGGTCAATACCGCATACAAAACATACTGCGGAACAGCAGCAAAAAACGGCAGAAATTTTTTTTGAAAGCATACGGGAAAGCGGTATTTCCGGCTGTACTGCTATGAAAATACAAAAAGAAGGTTCCGGTATGCTTATCGGTAAAAAAGGACGCAGTGGCGGCACCATCCGTGCGATAGAGCCGGACTATTTTAGCACTAATCCTGCCGCAGCGGCATTGATCACGGTAACAGCAGGTGCGTTATCGCTTGAAAAGCCGAACAGCGTACTACTGGGAAAAAAAATTGCAGAAACTACCGGTCTTTCGGTAGGCGACACCTGTAGCATACTCACCCTCATACCGACATACAAGCACGATAAAACCACCCCGCGGGTTACCCGCTTTACAGTAACCGGCATTATTTCTTCGGGCTATCAGGAACTTGATGCACTTTGGATTATGATTCCGCTTGAAACCGGAAAAACAATACTTTCATCCCAGTCTTCGCTTTTTTCATTATTTATCAGTACCGAAGACCCCTTTGATGCATCGCTGCTGCAGCACATTACCGATACCATTGCACGGCGCGCACCGCATGGATTTGCACTTTATACATGGAAAGATCTGAACCGAAGCCAGTTTTATGCATTCCAAACTACACGAAACCTCCTCATGTTTATTATGTTCCTTATCGTACTAGTAGCAGCAGCAAATATTTCTTCTGCAATGATTATGCTGATTATGGAACGCCGAAAAGAAATCGCAATTTTAAAAGCCGCCGGTACCCATCCATTTTTTATAACACTGTCATTTTTATTTGCCGGTTTACTCACAACAGCATTAGGGTTAGCAATCGGACTTTCTATCGGCATTGTCATTGCGCTATACATCAATGAAATTTTCTTATTTTTGGAATATTGCATAAATGCCGTACAGCCGATTATATATCGCTTGTTTTACAGCAGCGGAACACCATTGGAAATTCATTTACTCGATCCGCAATATTATTTAGAATACATACCGGTACGTTTATCATTCTCTGATCTGTATATTGTTGCTGCCGGAACCTTGATTTTATCTATAATTGTTTGTATGATTCCAGCCATTTATGCAGGAAGAGAAAAACCTTTAGATAGCATGAGGAAAATATAATGATATGTGATATATGCGGTAAAAGACAAGCATCCATACTCATTCAACAGGTACGGAATAATGAAACACAAGAGCTTTCCATTTGCAAACACTGTGCTGATCAGTATGAATTGTATGCAGATAACCATAATATGGCGATTTCTATCGAAGCAATATATGAAAAAATCGAAGCAAGCAGACAAGAAGAAAGCACCCTTGCCGATTCGCAAGATTCTCACTCATTTTGTCCCTCCTGCGGAACACCGTTGTTGAAAATAAAAAAATCACACCAGATCGGCTGTCCATTCTGTTTTTTTTATTTTCAAGATACGATACTCAAACTTATGGGAGAGCATATTACTGACATCCGCTATAAAGGAGAAATGCCCCCAATACTCGAAGCATACTCTGATTGCAGAATTTCTCTTTCACAGCTGAAAACAGAACTCCAATATGCAGTTGAACATGAAAACTATGAGCTTGCCGCATATTTTCGAGATAAAATCAACGAAATGGAGGCATCTGCAGAATGAACACTGGAAACAATGCATGGTACACCGCCTCAGGTAATGATACGGATATAATAGTTTCCTCCCGTGTCCGTATTGCACGCAATATCAAGGGTTTTCAATTTCCGCCTGTTATGAATGCAGCCGATTCGGCAGCAGTGTATGAAACGGTTTTAGATGCTTTTAAACATATTCCGAATCCGGAATTATTCCACCCTATTCATCTTGAATCGCTCGATCCAATCGCAAAAAAAATATTTGAGGAGCGTAGTGTTATCCCGCTTGATACCGGCTCACCCTGTACAAAAGGGTTTGTTATACGGGAAGACGGAGTACTATCATCAACTATCAATATGCAAGACCATATACGCAGTGCTGCATTCTACACCGGCTTTGATTTATTGCACTGTTTTCATGCTGTTGATAAGGTAACCGATGAGCTTGCAAAACAACTTGATTTTTCTGCGGTACAGGACTATGGGTATCTTTCTTCCGATATTTATGCGATAGGCAGCGGCATGAAGGCTTCCGTACTTTGTACCTTTCCGGCGTTCTCTCTTACCGGCAATATCCAGAAAAAAATACAAAAAATAGCCGATGCAGGTTTTGAAGTTCACGCATACTATACGCAAAGCACAAAAATGCTGCTCGGATATTTGTATTTAATTTCATCAAAGTATGCAGCAGGCGGTACTGATATAGAACAGCTGATACGCATGGCAGATATGATACAAAAACTCATTGATGAAGAGCGGGTTATGAGGGAAGTTCTCATGCGTGATAAACTGTGGTATGTTCAAGATGTCATTATTAAGGCTTTTAGCCTTGCAAAAAATGCCCTGCTGCTCGATTTAAAAGAAACGATTGATTTGATTTTTCAAATAAAACTGGGAATAAATCTTGGATTTATTACCGGTATCACCCACGAAGCATGTACAACGCTTCTTTACCAAACACAAACAGCACATATTGCGTTTTTGCTGCTCAACGGTAATATCGAGTTTGAAGAAGACTTCCCCTCTGATGAACTCCGTATTGAACGTATCCGCGCACTACTGCTGCAAGATGCACTAAAAACTACTGAAATTCGTGTGCGAAAAACCTTAAAATGAATTTATAAGGAGTTTTATTATGCAAACCCCTCTTACAAAAGATTTACATCAACTCATAACTGTTTTAAGCCGTCAGGAGGCGATGCGCGTAAATGCTGAATCCATAGAACCTGAGCATATATTGCTCGCACTGCTCCGCAGTAAAATTGGGAACGGCTACCATATTCTTACGCAGCTGAATGTTAATTTGCTGACACTTGAGGTTATGCTAGAACAGCAGACACCGCCGCGTATAGGAGTACCGGCTCCGAATACGCTGCAACTGTCGCAGAAATCGCAGGAACTATTAGAAACAGCCTGCAAAATAGCCCAATATACCCATAGTTCTGCAGCCGGTATTGAGCATCTATTACTTGCCTGCACTGATACAGAATACAATATTTTGTACAAATTTTTTATGCAAGAGGGTGTATCCCAACAGTATGTTAAGAAAGTAGTACGCGAGCATATACGGCATACGGAAAAAATAGGGCATGGTAAACATGAGCGGGAACGCTCGGGAATTTTACAAGAATACGGGAGGGATCTTACCCAGATCACCAAAGAAGGACTGCTTGATCCCGTTATCGGACGCACCCGCGAACTAAAACGGGTTATGCAAATATTATCCAGAAGAAGTAAAAATAATCCTGTACTGGTTGGAGAACCGGGAGTTGGTAAAACCTCTATTGTTGAAGGTTTAGCGGCAGCAATTGTAAAAGAAGAGGTGCCGCGGACATTATACGGAAAGCGCATTATCGCACTTGATATGGCATCTGTAGTAGCAGGCACAAAATACCGCGGACAATTTGAAGATCGCATCAAGCGGATTATAAAAGAAACTGCCGACGCAAAAGACATTATTCTGTTCATAGATGAACTGCATACGCTTATTGGAACAGGCGGAAGTCAAGGCTCGCTTGATGCTGCCAACATTCTAAAGCCCGCTCTTGCACGCGGAGAAATACAGTGTATCGGGGCAACTACCTATGAAGAATACCGGAAATACTTTGAAAAAGATGCCGCTCTTGAACGCCGGTTTCAGTCTGTTCCCGTGCAAGAGCCGTCAAAAGAAGAAACATGCGAAATTTTAAAAGGCATACGTTTAAAATATGAAACGCACCACCACGTAACATATTCCGATGAAACACTCATCAATATTGTTGAGCTAACCTCCCGCTATATTCCTGAACGTTTTTTTCCTGATAAAGCTATTGATGTTATGGATGAAGCAGGAGCTTTAAAAACGATTGAACATACAAAATTACCCCATGAGATTTTACACATTGAACAGCAAATAGCACAGCTTGCCGATAAAAAATCTCAGGCAATTACCGTACAGGATTTTGAGCAGGCCGCTGTTGTCCGTGACCAAGTATTGGATTTGCAAAAAGATTTAGACAGAGTGAGAGATACATGGTTACATCAAGATGAAGCATCATTTTTAGATGTAACACAATGTGATATTGCTGAAACAATTTCTCTCATGACCGGTATTCCTGTTAAACATGTTGATAAAAATGAAGCAGTACGGCTTCGGTCGCTTGAATCAGAATTGCATAAAACCATTATCGGACAAGATAATGCAATTGCAACTATCTCAAATGCAATCCGCCGTTCTCGTGCGGGTATTTCTGCATCCGAACGCCCAATCGGTTCATTTTTATTTCTTGGACCTACCGGTGTAGGTAAAACGCTCCTTGCAAAAGCACTGGCAGAATTTCTTTTTGGTTCTTCAGAAGCATTAATCCGCATTGATATGAGTGATTATATGGAAAAATATGCAGCATCCCGCTTGGTGGGCGCACCTCCCGGCTATATCGGTTTTGAAAACGGCGGCTTTTTAACAGAAAAAATCCGCCGCAGACCATATTCGGTTGTACTGCTTGATGAAATTGAAAAAGCCCATCCCGATGTATTTAATTTACTATTACAAGTACTGGAAGAAGGCGAGCTGCAAGACAACCTTGGTCATACCGTTAATTTTAAAAATACTGTAATTATTATGACCGGCAATATTGGGTCAAAGCAGCTGCACGATGAGCCGCTCGGATTTGCTTCAAACTATACTGCTGAAATCGACTATCCTGCAATGAAAAAAACCGCAGAGCTGGAAGCAAAAAAGGTATTTTCTCCGGAATTTCTGAATAGAATTGATTCCTTGATTGTATTTACCCCGCTTTCGCGTACAGAGATTGAAGCAATTTTTGAATTGGAAATTAAGAAATTGCAGAAACGGCTTGCTAGCCAGCAGCGCAGCATTACCTTTACTGCTGCAGCATGGGAGTATTGCATCGAAAAAAGCTATGATCCGTATTTTGGTGCCCGTCCGCTGCGCCGGCTTTTCCAAACTGAAATAGAAGATTTGATAGCATTAAAAATTATCGAAGGAGACTTTCCAAAGCAAACGGAAGGGCATCTTGATATTGAAAACGATACTATTGTACTCACCGTCAAAAACACGGCAGTAGCGGCAGTATACATGAATTAAAGCATAGTCCCAAAAGAAACTGCCTTTTGGGACTATCCCGATTTCCCTTACTACAAGTACCGCTGTTAGCCCGTTAGTCTGTTGTATCACCGCCGTCAAGATCAAATTCCTGAACAGCAGACTGTACCACTTCTTCCGCTGGCGGCTGTGCATCCTCACGGGCAACAACATCAAGCCCTATCAGCTGATCGGGGCTTTCGATATCAAGAATTTTAACACCTTGGGCAGCTCTTCCCATAACATTGATAGAAGAAACTTGGACACGAATTGTTTTCCCCTGTCCGGTTATACACACAATTTCATCCTCATCGCTCACCGCAAGCAAGCCCACAACCTCGCCGGTTTTTTCTGTCAGCGTATAAACCCGCTGCCCGCCGGTACCCCGCCCATGCGGAGAAAACTCAGAAAAATCAACCCGCTTGCCGTAGCCGTTCTCACTCATTACCAACAACTTCCCGCCGCTCATGCGTAAGGCACCGGTAAGCTCATCGCCGCCGGACAGCCGTATGCCGATTACCCCGCGGGAAGCTCTACCTTGATCACGAATCTCCTCTTCCCGCACCCGTAACGCCTGCCCATGCCGAGTTACAAACATAAGCTCATCACTGCCGCTTGTAAGAATCGCACTCACTAACTTATCACCATCGTCAAGTTTAATAGCGATAATACCGCGGGTCTTTGCATTTTGAAAACTATCGGTTTGCACTTTTTTTACAATACCGCGGGCGGTTGCCATAAGCAAATAAGTATTACAGCTAAATTCTTTTAACGACACAATTGTAGTAATTTCTTCATCAGAAGAAACCGATAACAGCGATTTAATGTGAGAACCACGGCTTGTCCGGCTTGCTTCAGGAATCTCATGTACCTTTACCCAGTATGCCTTCCCTTCGCTTGTAATAAACATAATATAGTCATGCGTAGATGCAGTAAATATCTGATCAATAAAATCATCTTCCACCAAAGAAGCTGAACTTGACCCCTTACCGCCTCTATTCTGTTTCTTATACGCCGTTACAGGTACCCGCTTAATATACCCAAGATGAGAAACCAGCACCACCATCTGCTCTTTTTTAATTAAATCTTCAATATTGATCTCTTCAACTTCATCGCTCACAATATCAGTGCGGCGATCATCACCAAATTTTTCTGCCAACTCATTTGTTTCCTGCCGTACCAATGCCAGTATCTTGTCAGGATGAGCAAGCAGATCTTGCAAATGTGCAATTAAAACCTCAAGCTCACGCAATTCCTTACGGAGATCTTCAATTTCAAGATTGGTCAAACGCTTCAGCTGCATATCAACAATCGCTTGCGACTGTACCTCATCAAACGAAAAACGCTCCATCAACCCATTTTTTGCCGTTGCCGTATCGCGGGAACCGCGGATAATCTTGATAACCTCATCAATATTGTCGATAGCAACAATAAGCGCACGTAAAATATGCGCCCGCTCTTCAGCCTTTTTTAACTCAAACTGCGTGCGGCGAGTAACAACTGCTACTCGATGCTCGACAAAATAATGGATAAGTTGCTTTACTGTAAGTGTTTGCGGTATTCCATCTACCAAAGCAAGATTGATAACCCCAAAAGAAGATTGCAGCGCAGTACGGGAAAAAAGCTGATTTAACACCACTTTTGCAATCGTCCCGCGCTTCAGCTCAATCACAATACGCAATCCCGCCCGATCAGATGTCTCATCATTCACCGCTGCAATGCCGTCAATCACCTTCTCACGAGCAAGTTCGCCGATTTTTGAAACAAGCGCAGTTGTATTCACTTGATAGGGAACTTCTGTAAAAATAATGGTTTCTTTGCCTTTTTTATCGGCCTCAATAGTAAACCTGCCGCGCACCACAATTTTACCGCGCCCTGTTTTATAGGCTTGCCGGATACCTTTTTTTCCAAAAATAATACCGCCCGTCGGAAAATCCGGTCCTTTAATATGTTTACACAACTCGTCAATCGTAATATCAGGATTATCAATATAGGCAGAAACCGCATCAGCAATTTCCCGTAAATTATGCGGCGGCATATTAGTTGCCATACCGACTGCGATACCGCTTGAGCCATTCGCAAGCAGAAACGGAAATTTCCCGGGCAACACAGTCGGCTCTTTTGTAGAATCATCAAAATTAGGAATAAAATCAACCGTCTCTTTTTTTATATCCTCTACCATCAATTCTGCAAGCCGCGCCATCTTTGCTTCCGTATAACGGTAAGCAGCAGGCGGATCGCCGCCAATGGTACCAAAGTTTCCTTGCGGATGAATAACCGGATACCGGAGCGAAAAATCCTGCCCAAGGCGGACAAGCGCATCATACACAGACGCATCGCCATGCGGGTGATAACTTCCCAATACATCACCAACAATTTTTGCACATTTACGGGTCGGCCCTGAAAAGCGCAAACTTTTTTCTTCCATCGAATACAAAATTCTTCTGTGTACCGGCTTAAGCCCATCCCGTACATCAGGTAATGCACGGCTCACAATAACCGACATTGAATAGTCTATATATGCACGTTTTACTTCATTTTCGATCGGAATAGGGATTAACACTCCGCCTTCCGGTGTCGTTATTTCTTCCACCTTATATACTCCTTAACTAATAATTAGGCGGGAGCTGCCCCAAAAGTTGGTTACTTTCAGGACAGCCCCTCGCTCCAGCCGTACCCGTCTTCCGCTACCCCCTCTCCTCGGGGCTTACGCCCCTAATACCCCGCTCCGGCGTTTCGGCAAGCATAATAAACCTAAGGCTGTCCAACAACTGAAAGCCTAATCGTACTAACACAAAGCGGCGCATTACAACAGATGGAATAAATCCTTTACACAGAATCTTTATATACTGTACCGCAATGTTTCAAATCATTTCAAATGAGCAGGATTCTTTACAGACTGTTTTTGATAAACGAAAGATGTGAGCTATTATACTATTATGTGCTAAAAAAGTAAAGCAGCGGGAAAATAAACCTATTCAGAATACACAGTTTTTGGAACACGGATTCCGTATTTAACTTATAAAGTCATAGTTTATAACAACTTATGTGCTTTATGTTTTGTTATATTTTATACTTACGTTATTATCATACAATGATTTAGAAAATTATAATGCGGAATCCCTGCTGACTTTCGCCGTATTCTTGTGCGAATTGCTCGTTTTCATGTATACTATCTTCATGGCTTTTCGTTATTCAGATTATGATGTTATAGTAGTAGGAGGCGGTCATGCAGGTATTGAAGCATCTCTTGCAGCCGCCCGTATGGGAAGCAATACGCTTCTTATCACACAAACCATTGATAGTATTGGTAGAATGTCGTGCAATCCTTCTATCGGCGGTATTTCAAAGGGAAACATTGTTCGGGAAATTGACGCACTCGGAGGAGAAATGGGAAAACTTGCCGATTCGTGCATGATACAATACCGGCTCCTTAATAAAAGCAGAGGACCGGCAGTACAATCGCCGCGTATTCAAGCAGATAAATTTTTATATGCACAAACGGCAAAATACACACTCGAACAAACACCGAATTTGCACATCTACCAAGACACGGTCGTTGATATTGTTGATTCCGCTTCGGCACTGCACAGCGGACACACAACCACAATTCAAGCAGTGATTACTGCACGCGGAAGACATATTTCTGCACGCGCTGTGGTATTAACAACCGGAACTTTTTTAGACGGAAAAATATATATCGGTGAATACGAAGCGCAAGAAGGCAGATTAGGAGAACAGGCTGCTATGGGGCTTGCTGGAGCACTTGAGAAAAAAGGTTTTTCCATAACACGGCTGAAAACGGGTACACCATGCCGTATCTTACGGAAATCAGTTGATACAACCATTCTCGAAGAACAGGAAGCAGACAACATTATGCGCCCTTTTTCATTTGATACAGCGGAAATTTTCCGCCCCCATGCAAAATGTTATGTTGCCTATACAAATGAACATACACATGAAATAATCCGCAATAATTTTCATCGCTCACCGCTGTTTTCCGGAAAAATTCAAGCTACGGGAGCGCGGTATTGCCCCTCTATAGAAGACAAAGTTAGAAAATTTCCGCAGCGGGAACGCCACCAGCTGTATATAGAACCGGAAGGTCTTTCCAGTGATGAATTGTATATTAACGGTTTTTCATCTTCCTTGCCGGAAGATGTGCAAGATCAAATGCTGCGTACCATTGCCGGTTTTGAAGATGCAGTTATCACCCGCCCTGCCTATGCGGTTGATTATGCAGTTGTTTCTCCACTTGAGCTTGGCTCTGATTTACAAACGCACCTTATCAGCGGTCTCTTTACTGCGGGGCAAATTAACGGTACCTCAGGGTATGAAGAAGCAGGCGGACAGGGCATTATCGCCGGTATCAATGCAGCATTATATGCACGAAGCCTTTGCTCATCCGATATGCGTTATACGCCGTTTATTCTCCGCCGCGATGAAGCCTATATCGGCGTAATGATTGACGATCTTATCACGCAAGGGGTCGATGAACCGTATCGAATGTTCACAGCACGGGCAGAATATCGTTTAAAACTCCGCCATGACACTGCCGATGAGCGGCTGACCGAAAGAGCATACTCAATCGGATTGCAAAAATCATCCGCAGTCAACCGTCTACACGAGAAACTGTCAGCACGCACAGCATTAATTGCATACTGGAATACACAAAAGATTACTGCGGAGATTGCAGCACAAGAACCAGCACTGCAATGCCATATCGGTAAATCTTTTGCCGACATATTACGTGACCCACTCATCCCGCTTGAACTTATTTACAAATTCGACAAGCATACATTAAGCTACAGCGAAACAGTACGCCGCTCAGCAGAGCTTGACATTCGGTATGCGCATTACATCACAGCACAAGATAAACGAATTGAAAAAATGAAAAAAATGGAAACAAGCAAAATTCCTGCACACTTTAACTATGATGCAGTTTCAGGTCTATCAACTGAATCATGCACACGGCTCAAAAAAGTCATGCCTGAAACAATTGGACAGGCAAGCAGGATTCCCGGTATCCGTCCATCCGATATTATGGTTCTTATGGTCGCAATTAAATAGCGATGTAACCGGTACGGTATCCGATTACCGTACCGCCATCAGTTTTTCAGCATCATCATCAGTGATAAGACCGCATTCTAACATATCATACAGCTGCTCACTATTAGTCCTGCCAAAAAACAGCAGATCATCAGTACCTAAACCTATTGGAACCCCTGCATCAAGCATTTTCTTAATAGGATGCTGTTGTAAATTAGGTACAGCAGTCAGCATCACATTACTCATCGGGCATACATTACAGCGGATTTTTCTGTCTGCAAGAAATTGCAGTACAGCATCATCGGCAGCGGCTCCAATGCCATGCTGAACTTCATCAAGCTCAAAGATTTCCACAAAATACCGGACAGATTTTGCATCAGAAAATTCTCCAACATGTGCTTTCTTTTTTAAATTATGCTTTTCGGCAAGTTTAAAAAGATATACAAAATCTTCAATATCATCAGAAATTTCAGGACCATATAAATCAATATTTTTAAAAATACCACTTTCAACTAATGGGTATATCCACCGATCCACAAAATGCCGATCAAGTGTTTTTGCTAATCCGATTTCAGGCTGAATATTGATAACGTGTTTATACTTACTGACAAGCTCTGATATATCTGAAAGTAAGGCATCGGCATTATTATCATAATGTTTGATAAATCCTATATCTATCGAGGTTTCCAACCATACAACATTATCGGCAATTGCATCTTGGATAGACATTTCAAAAAGATCTTTCACATCACGGGCTGTTTTACAGCGAGGACGGGTATACGCACCAATTACCTCATGCATTTCGTCCAGTCCATTCATACGGCGCGGAAAATTCGGAATACTCACACCTGCCCAATTCTTATACCGCTCATATTTCATACTTAAATTAAGATGATTATGAGTATCCGATTTCGGTTGAGATCTTAAATAGTCAATATCTTTCATTGTAAAATCCTTCTACTGATGCGTAATAGCATACCGTAATCAGCGTATTTTTGCAATGCCGCCTCCCGAAATACAGGGAATGACTGAAATACATACCTTTTCTATCATTCCTTTCCTCGCATACGCTTTCTAGCCGTTCACAATTTTTATACCGCTGCTTGTACCAATGCGGTGGCATCCAGCCTCAATATATTTAATTGCATCTTCACGGCTGCGGATACCGCCCGAAGCCTTTATTTTTGTATCTTTCTTGAGATATTTCTTAAATAAAGCAATATCTTCAAGCGATGCACCGCGCGATCCATAGCCTGTTGAAGTTTTAATAAAATCAGCACCGGCATTTTCAATTGCTGCACAGACATTCGCAATATCCTTTTCGCTCAAATAACATGTTTCAACAATTACTTTTAAGTGAGCATTATGAGAGTGGCAAATATCTGTAAGTGCTTGAATTTCATTTTCGACGTACACAAGCCGACCTTCAAGCAATTTACCGACATTGATAACCATATCAATTTCATCAGCACCGTCTTTCAATGCTTGCTCTGTTTCAGCGCATTTTACTGCGGATGCCTGAGTACCGAAAGGAAAGCCGATAACGCTGCATGTCATAACATCAGAACCAGCAAGTTCTTTTTTTACAAATGCAACATTACAGGGATTAACACAGACCGAAGCAAAATGATATTCTTTTGCTTCTTTGCAAAGTAATGCAATCTCAGACTCTACCGCTTGCGGCTTGAGTAAGGTGTGATCAATAAATTTGTTTAATTCCATTTTTTCCTCCATATACCTTTTAGAGATACCAGACCTGTTCTGAAACGGAAGTTCCCGAACAAGTCTATTCTATTCTAATATAAAAAACATAGACATTACAAGAGAGCACCTCTAAAAATCTAACCGAGTTTTTAGAGGTGCCCAAAACATACTATTCATTTCACAGCATTTTACTTGAATTCATGCTCTGTTGCCTGCCAAAAATCAGAAAGCAGCTGATCTAACACATACATACAACCCGTCTGTAAGCCTTCATCAGATAGCTCAACGCATAAGTCATGCAAATACTCAAACAAACCGATTATCTGCATATAATCTATACTATGAGGTTTCGATGATACATAGCCGTTTTTTGCCCGCAACAGTTCAGCCTGATCTTTTAAGCCAAGCTCACCGGATAACCGCGAAATGATATAATGAATTTGCATTCTTTGACGGCTTGTCAAAAACGAGCCAAGCGTTTGAGTCGGCAGAAAAGCAAATAAGTCTTTAATATACATAAGCATACCAGCAAGTGTTTCACCTTCCACCGTATCAAGATATTTATTAAAATCAGAGACATCCTTTACCGTGTGAGGAGTATGCCACCATTTCAGATTTTCCTCATTTTGTACTGATAGAGATTGAGCGAGAGGCGAATCCGCATGGGCAGCAGAGGATTCACCTGCAGCATTGCCGGTTTCTTGTGGTACGGCATTGCCGGTTTCCTGCTGTGCGGCGATGCCGGTTTCTTGTGCTGCGGCATTGCTGCTTTCCTGTGGTGCGGTAATGCTGCTTTCTTGTGGTACGGCATTGCTGCTTTCCTGTGGTACGGCAATGCCGGTTTCCTGTGATGCGGCGATGCCGGTTTCTTGTGCTGCGGCAATGCTGCTTTCCTGTGGTGCGGTAATGCTGCTTTCTTGTGGTACGGCATTGCTGCTTTCCTGTGGTACGGCAATGCCGGTTTCCTGTGATGCGGCGATGCCGGTTTCTTGTGCTGCGGCAATGCTGCTTTCCTGTGGTGCGGTAATGCTGCTTTCTTGTGGTACGGCATTGCCGGTTTCCTGCGGTGCGGCGATGCCGGTTTCCTGTGATGCGGCGATGCCGGTTTCTTGTGCTGCGGCAATGCTGCTTTCCTGTGGTGCGGTAATGCTGCTTTCTTGTGGTACGGCATTGCCGGTTTCCTGTGGTGCAGCAATGCCGGTTTCTTGTGGTACGGCATTGCTGCTTTCCTGTGGTGCAGCGATGCCGGTTTCAGTTTGATTTGCTGCCGGCTCGGACAATGAATCAGCATTTTTATACCGTGATTCCGATAATTCATGCACTTTATCCAAAAGAGTACCGGCTACTTGTGCTGCAATCGAATCGGCAATATCATGTTTTTGTGCTGCATCTATACCGCTTCCCAAATGCGATACAATTGAGTTAAGCGATTTCACTGCGGCATCGAGCATTTCCGTATTATACGGGGTTGTATACAGGTGCATTGCGTGAGGCTGCCCGTCTGCACCTACTGTTTCCGTTTGAGTAGACTCAGGAATAAGACCGCTTTTAACCTCAGCAGCAGCTGCTGCTATATCATGTTCTGGGGCGGCTGCTATACCATGTTCTGGAGCAGCTGCTATTGGCGGAGTATCTTCTACGGAATCAGCTTCAACCGCTGCCGCCATAGCATCCGCCTGTGCAGGTTCTGTCGAGACAAGCGGATCAGACAGCGGCATATCCGCAAAATCCGGCTCCTCAGATACAGACAGCGGACGCTGTTCATCGGCCATAACAGTGCTGCTGTCTCCTTCCTGCCCGTCCACCGTAGCGGATAAGGGTTCGGTTTCAGCAGGCAGTGCTGCATCAGATCGTAATTCAGGAGGAACTTCACTGCCGCGCATATTCTGCGGTAGGTCAGATAGCGTGCTGCGCTGATAGGGTACCTCTACTGCCGGTGCACTCTGTAGAGCATCTTCACTATCTTGTGTGGTATATTCTTCCTCTTCAGACGGCAGCTCATCTAATGCGCTATCATCCTCATCAACTAATTCGGAGCCGCCCTCTTCTGTGAATAATTCCAAGGGTATATCGGTATCAGGCACTATACTACTTTCATCAACGAGAGGAGACAGCTCATCTTTATAGTCTACCCGAGCCAATTCCTCTGAAGAAACAAACTCAGCGGATTCAGGCTTTAGTTTTTCAAGATTTTTGGTAAGCGCGGGATCCGCAATATAATTTTCAACAGCTTTTTCATACAAATCAAGGCTGTCGGCAAGTCCTTGTATATCGTTTTCGGCGGTACTGCTGCTTTGCAAACACACCATTTCATCAGCAGTTTGTAATGCCTCGACAATATTACCATGTCGGTGCAAGAATCGCGAGAGTGCTGCACGGGCATCAATAGAATCAGGATAATCCTGAATAATTTTTTGATAAATTCCGTATGCGCATTTGGGATTATTAAGCAGCTCTTCTGTTTTTCCCAATAAAAGACGCGCAGTAATATCATCGGGCTTTCCATTCAGAAAGAGATGTAATTGCTCTTTTGCTTCATTATATTTGCCAGTTTTTACATAGTGTTCTGCCAATTCATACCGAAATGCTATTTCTGACGGTGCTACAGCTATAATCTTTTCAAATATTTTTTCTGCGCGATCCGTATCGCCCATCAATGCGGCAAGTTTCCCTTGCAACTTTAAAAATGTCAGTTTATCAGCCATTGCAGGTTCTATATTTTGCAAAATATGTTGGGCTTTTGCATACTCACGGGCAGCGATGCAGGCTTCTACCGTTTGAAACTGAAGCGGATAATTTTTAGCATTTTTAGAATCTGCTTGTGCGCTCAAAAGTATCGGCAGAATTTCCTGCCTATGATCGTTTTTTTTCAAAAAGGACACAAGAGCGAGTGCAGCAGGTGCATATCCGGCATCAATAGTCAGTGCTTCCCTATAATACTGCTCAGCCTCAGTAGGCAAATGCTTTCGTTCAAACACTGCACCGATTTCTGTACATATCGCTGGATTTTTACCGGAAATTCTCAATAATGATCTATACACTTTGAGTGCGTCATCTAATTTACCCTGCAGCACATAGAGAGAAGCCAAATTCTGCAATACCTCTTTCCATGCCGGCTGAGTTTTTAATGCAGTTTTATAGTAAAAAATTGCTTCGTCATACCGTTTCTCTGTTTGCAGTATCCGTCCAAGCTGAAAATTCAAAGAAGGATGATTAGGATCCCATTGCAGCCCTTTACGGTATGAATCGATCGCTTTGCTGGTATCACCTAACTGAGCATATAACCCGCCAAGCAAATCATACGCGGAAACGTCTTCCGGTTTTAACTCCAATGCAGCCAAAAAACATTCTACTGCTTTTTGGTACTGCTTCATTTCCTGATACGTTTTCCCAAGATTGTAAAAAACGCCTTCATTTTCAGGTGCGTGTTCTTTTGCTTTATTCAAAATAGCAAGCGATTCATCAAACCGGTATAGCTGACGGTAGAGGACACCGAGCGTATTCATCGTTTCAATATCGTCCGGATTTTCATTATAAAGACCAAGACATGATTCCAGTGCCTTTTCCAAATTATTTGCGCGCACATATACCCGTGCACGCAATTCTTCTGCTATTTTGAGTTCCTCGGGGGTAAGGTTTTTTCTTTTCTTTAGGGTGTGATTCAGGAGTTTTTCCGCATATTGAAAATCCCGCGTGAGCAATGCTGTATGAACAGACTGAAAAATGTACTCAACCGGCTCAGAAATGTTTTTTGACACAATACTACTCCTCCCGCGGGCGCGCCCATACTTCTTGAGAGAAAGTACCGACACGGGTTCCTTCCTCATCATCATAGGCAGCAACCGTAAAAAAATATATCTTTCCGTTTTCCAGATTTGGAACGCTATACGACAGTGTATTACCGGCATTTACCGGAGAACCGGCAGAAAAATATTCACCCTTGCGTTCTCCGAAATAAATCATATACCCTTTTGTGTCAAAGTCTACAGATGGTGCCCATGACAGCTCGACACTCCCATTTTGCGGAGAGGCGAAGACCCGTGCAGGAGGCAGCGGTTCCCGATCCCTGTCATATTCAAGCTGTACCGAATGCACTATCGGAGTCTTTTGCCCATCTGCATCAGGATAAAGCTGTGCTGCAATTTGAAAATAACGCCCGCGCACATTCTTAATGACATTTCCATTACTCACAGGCTGCCACGGCGGGTCGTGTTCCGTCCATGCATATTTATTGTCGCCGGAACGGATAAAAAAAGACGCTTCGGTCTGGGGAGGCTTATCAAATACAGCAGATATTTTTTTTGCCTCCGATAATGCACCGCCGCTGTCAAGGATAAGTGATTCAAAGCGACCGCCGTTCAGATTATAGCGGTCAAACAATGCAGCCCGATCCGCAATACTCAGAGGTTCAACAAACTGCTTAGTAATTTTTAATTCATCGATCATACCGGCATAGTACCGACCAATTAAAATATCAGCTGCATCTCCGATACGGGAAGGCAGCACTGCATCATTTTCGCGCCCATATTCGGTAATATACACAATACTTTCAGTTCTTCCATTCATCCGGTATTCCAGTAATCCGATTTCTGCATTATATGCCACAAGATGGTGCGACCATTGTGCAGGTATAAGATTTACCGTACTCCTCAACTGGATAGGAATACCGCTGCCGTTTTTATCTTGCCATATATTAAAAAAATCCCATTGCAGCTTATTTTGAAGAATCTGTGCAATAATATGCTGCTCCATAAACCGCTTATTTTCCAGATAGGCAGATTCCCACTGTAAAATAATACTTCCATTTTCTGCAACAGTCGGTGCTACCCAAAATTCAATAGTAAACGAAGGAACTGTACCGCTGCCTGCAAAAAGAGAATCCGGCTGAGGAGAAAGCGTCAGTCCCGCAGTTTTAACGTGAGGGCTGCATAAACCTGCTCCTGTTCCATACTTAGCTTTATCTGCACCGGCAAACCGCATATTCGATGAAGAGACGGTATAGGAGCCGCTTTCTTCAATAAACGCAGGAGTATCAAAACTGACATATAAATCGGTAGTTTGAGTGATTTTCGGCATACTACTGCGCAAACTAATCCCTGTATGACCGTATCTACCGGGACACATTTGTATATTTTCGGTATACTGTAAACTACCCCAACCGCTTTTACCGCCTAGCTCAAATAGAGCAGATTCTGCGTATACAAAAAAAGAAATACAGAACACCGCAACAATTACTTGAATCTTTTTATACATACTCATCATTATTCCCATTATCGGTATTTTTTTCTAATACATCAGTAAATTTAGTCGGGAACCTCTAAAAATCTAACCGAGTTTTTAGCGGTTCCCAGTTCTATTATACTGTATCTATGAAAAAAAAGATACCTTCGGAAAAAATTTTATAATTGCAAAATTACACTAAAAAGGCTTCTCTTTTTTTAAATAATTTGTACAATAGACTATCTGTTCGACGGCGAAGTTATCGAATAGGTCTTAAGGATGCGATGTTCTGGGAATCTCTAAAAACTTCAGCTTTTTAGCGGTGTTCCTTAATACGCCGGAAAGATAACCGGTAACTGCGCTCTACCGCTTCTTAACACCGAAGCCGAATTATCAATAAGGAACAATCACGATGAATGAATCCTATAATAAAAAAAATGGAAAAAAGTATGATAAAATATCCGATACGAGTAATTTTAGCAGAAGTCACGGAGGGCATAAACACCGCAACCTTGCTTTTGCAGATGTATATGAGTGTTCCCGCTGCGGAAAGCCTATCAAAGAACTCAGTGCCGCATTAGCAGATAAGGAAGACGGAAAGCCGGTTCATTTTGACTGTGTATTAAACCACCTGCAGGAAACTGAACCATTGCATGACGGCGAAACCATAACCTATATCGGTCAGGGGCGGTTTGCGGTTATCAAATACGTATCACAAGTAACCATGAAAGAATTTTCTATTATCCGCATTATAGAATGGGAAGATAAAAACAAACGGGCAGAATGGCGAGGCGAAATTGCCGATTTATTCAGCAGGATTGATTAATACACCTGTTCCAAAAGGTACGGTTCCGAACAGGTGAGCTGATCTGTTGTAAACGGAGCAAGGAATGAGCATTACAAAACACATACACTTTATCAGTAGCGATAAAATAATAAAAAAAGCAGCTGATTATACTCTGGGTATACGGGGACAGCAGCTGAATGAATTGGCGGCATTAGGTTTACCGATTGTTCCGGGTGTTATTATTGATTCGTCGGCTCTTACTGCACTTAAGCATGAACACATATCGTATGTATTAAAATCTTCTTTAAAGAAAATGGGAGATGCTGTACGAAAACGCTATGGGGAGCCAGAAAATCCTCTATTGCTGAAAGTAGTTGTTTCTTCCAACTTGGCAATCAATAGGTATCCTGTTCTGCATAATCTGGGTTTAACACAGCATACAATAGCCGGTTTTGAGAAAAAAGTTGGAAAGATGTTTGCTGCCAATGAAGTGCTTTTTTTACTGCGGGGGCTTTTTTCACTTTTGTATATGATTGCAGAACTGCAAAATGATGAGGAAAATAGGGCAGCAGCGGCGGCTCAGCTTACCGAAATAGCGGACATGATGCAGCAAAAACAAGAATCCGGCAGCACCATTATGGAGCATTTTGCTGCCGTGCTGCCCGCTGATTTTTTTACTAATGCAGAACAGCAACTAGATTTTATTGTTCAATGTACTGCCGCTATGCTTCTTATCGAGCAGGAACACGGACAGGATGCAGCCCTGATTATTCAGCCGCTGGTGTATGGCAACTATGGAACAGCATCGCTTTTTGGACATTATACCGGAAGAAATTGTGTAAACGGTGATAACACACTCAATGGGCTGTTTTTTGCAGATAAATTTGATTCATCGGATTCAAAAGGCGCAGATATCAACACCCTTGCCCCGCAGTATCTCGTCCAATTACAGGATATTGCCCGTCAACTGGAGGATTATACAAAGGATATACGGGAAATCCGCTTTACAATAGAAGAAGGCTCATTATGGCTTATTGAGCAGAAATCTGCGGAAACAAAAACCACGCGTTCTGTTATCCGGCTTTTATTGGATTTATATAAACGAAATAGTATCTCTGCACAAGAGGTGGTGTCCCGTATTAAGCCGGAACAGGTACATGAGCTGCTGCATCCGGTACTTGACAGGGCAAGTATCGCAAAGCTGCCGGTTTCCCGCGGAGGTATCGGCGGAGCTTATGGGGCTGCATCCGGTAGAGTGTATTTTAGCACCGATGCCTTACTTGAAGCCCGCCGAATTGCACAGAAGGAAAACAGCACTACACAGTACATTCTATGCGTACCGGCGAGCTATGCAGGCGATGTTAAAGCAATTGAAGTTGCTGATGGGGTACTGTCAACTGAAGGCGGCTATGCCGCTCATGCATCGGTCGTTGCCCGCCAGTATGGAAAAATATCCCTTATCCGCCCTGATATGAAAATTACCGGAAAAAAAGCAGTTCTCAATGAATTTAGTATTACAGAAGGGGACAATATTACGCTTGATGTTCCCTATTGTGGAGAGCCATGCATCTATTTGGGAACGGCTGTTTTGCTGGAACCGGAGATTCAAAATTCAGGGCTTTTGGACTTTCTTGACATAGTACAATCTTTTGTTACAGATTTTCATGTAAGGGCAAATGCCGATACTCCCCGTGATGCGGATCGTGCATTTGCGCTAGGGGCTCAGGGAATCGGGTTATGCAGAACAGAACATCTGTTCTTTTCCGAAGATCGGATACAGCTTTTCCGCCGGATGATTCTATCCGAATGTGCTGAGGAGCGTTATTCAGTATTACAGAATATGCAGAAAATTCAGCAAGCAGACTTTTACAGCATCTTAAAAGCAGCGCGAGGGAAACCGGTAACTATACGGCTGCTTGATGCCCCGCTCCATGAATTCTTACCGCACAGTGAGGAGGAACTCTACGCATTTATCCGGTATCTTTCCGAAGTTCGGGGTACAGCAATTGATAAACAGTGCTTACAAGACCATATTGCCCGCTCTGCGGAAGTAAATCCCATGCTTGGACACCGCGGCTGCCGTATTGCTATTTCATATCCGGAAATATATGCAATGCAGGTAAAAGCTCTTTTTGAAGCGGCGGTACAAGTGCAAGCGGAACATATTGATACTGATATTGAAATTATGCTTCCTCTTGTGATGAATGCCCGCGAAGTTAAGCAAATTATTTTCGGAAAGCGTATTGAAGGAAGCTCATACATCGGTATTACCGCCCTTGCAGAAGAAATTAGTGCTTTACACCATACGAAACCTATCCACTATAAAGTTGGAACTATGATTGAACTTCCGGCAGCTGCCTTATCCGCCGGAGAAATTGCCCGCTATGCGGCATTTTTTTCTTTTGGTACGAATGATTTAACACAAACAGTGCTCGGCTTATCCCGAGATGACTTTACAAATTTTATGTGCGACTACGCCTTATATGATCTCATTGGCGGAAATCCTTTTGCTGTTTTGGATGAGGGGGTAAAAGAGCTTATTGCTATTGCTATTGAACGGGGTACCCTTACCCGGCCTGATTTAAAGATAGGTCTTTGCGGGGAACATAGCGCACTGCCTGAAAATATTGCATTTTGCATGGAAATGGGAATGCACTATGTTTCATGTACTCCCTATGCGGTACCTATTGCCCTGCTTGCTATTGCGCAAGCAGAAATTACAAAAGAAGCAGCAGCGCGGTAACCTATCCCAAGCCTATAGTTGAGCAGGAATCGCCATGACATATAAACGCAAGGAAGATGAATTGAGGCAGTTCCCGCGCAAATTAAATCTGTTGGCAAGCCGTATACTTGTCAACCTTTTTTCTAAATAAAGGTGAGAGAATGTGACAAGGCTTCCGCATGATAAAAAATATTAGACGGCTCTATTCTCATTCGTAATAATATTCAGCAAGTAACATTTTTCTCTTGTTTTCGGTCATGTCAAATTTCTGACAAAACAGGTTGCACCACAGTCTTTTTTTGCTATAATAAAGACAGGAAATAAAATGATGGAAAAAGATTTTGACGAGCTAACCATAGCGGATGACAAAGTTAAGCAATGTACGTCCTGTACATTGCTTAACTTTGTCATCCGTGGCAGGTCATGGAAGAACCGGAAATCTGTAAAACACTATTAAATCGAGTGTTGCAGGGTAAGATAGAAACAATAACCGATATTGAGCTGCAAAAGACGATTGACGATGCAGGAAAAGCCAAAGGTGTACGGTTTGACGTGTGGGCAAAAGATTGTAATGGACGAATTTATGACATAGAAATATCGTTTTCCGATAGACATCCGTATCTATCGGAAAACACGAGTTTTGCCATTCGGCAAAACATCGCTGCTGCATAGAACCACCGCTATCCGTAGCGGTTGTGGTAGTCATGGCAATGCCGGCGGCAATGACATCCCCAGCCCCTAGCTTATCTTGAAATGAGCTGCCGGACTATCCAGCAGCGAAGTTATCACATCAGGTCTATTTTGTATAGAGAGGTACACTTATGGCATATTCTACAATATCTGCCCCATATCCCGCAACACGGAACAGTTTTAATAGGCTTGTCCAGCACATTCAAACGGTTTTAGAAATCTTTGATACGTGTACACCGAAAAAAAATATTGCGGACATTATTACTCAAGCAGCAGTACAAAGTGAATTGGATCCGGCAGCTATCCCCGCGATACTATCCGTACTCCTACTTGATATGTGGAAATATGCAGTATACTCAGTAAACCTTAGCAGCACGCTGCCATCCTATGATATGCTCATCACCGAACTACAGCAATGGCATGGCGTTGATATGGTATTTGGGTATCATCATCCCGATTTAGGATTTTTAGTACTCAATCCTAAAAATCCTGCGCACACAGTTTTTTTTGAAACATTCAAGAAAAATGAACTGCTGATTATATATATAGGGCGGTACAATAAAAAACCGCTTGAACCGGATATTGCAGATTCAGCACTGTATGCGGTGAAGCATTTGCTTGAAGGGAACAAGCCGCCTATACCTGAGCAGCTGTTAAAAGGTCCCTTTAGTTTTGTTAAAGAGCGCACACCGCTTTCTAACAGCAAAAAAAATACCGGCGCAAGAAGAAACTCCAAAACAACAAAGACCGCCGATCAATCAGCAGTACACGATGAACAGCTCATACAAACTGCACCGCTAACTATTAGCGGCGGATTACAAATATCACGGCAGATTTCTGTTGCAGTAACCAATGAGCTGTTTCACAACGGCAATGTAGAGGCATGGAAAAGAATTATCCGCAGTTACACTGCCCGCTATCCAAAGAATAGGGTTATCATTTTTTATGATGGAGAGCAAATAACCAATATCAATACCTTATTCAAATGGGGAAAGGTAAAGCACGGGAGCAGCATTCAATTTGCCGTTATCGGTGAACAGATAAAAGAGCTTTCAAAGCTGTCGCGCTACTTTGCCGAAGGCGCAAGTCCCCGTTTCGAGGTATTTTTACAGGGTTCCCCAAGTGCTATTTTAAACTTATTTTAGAGCATAGGCAAAGGAAGATTAGTATGCATGTTATAAAAAATATGAGCATTAAAGACTGCATTATGCACTATGCAGGATCAGGGAATGTCTGTTTTGTGTTTCCATCACGGATTGCAAGTAGACTTTGGCTGTTCCAAGCACCGGTATTGACAGGTTTCCCGGCTCTTCCGGCAGAAATGTTTTCTGCATGGGATGCATTTAAAATTGAATGCTGCAGTGCAGCGGCAGAAAATGCAAGCCCTATTCCACAGGTAGTACGCTTACTGTTTACCTACTATATTACCGGTGAAAATATCCATACTCCTCTTTTCCAAAAACTGATTCCTCCTGAGTATGCGGAGGAAAGCACTATTTTTGCCGAGTGGCTTGCCGGTATTCTTCCCCAGCTGGATCACTGGGCAAAACGGACGCAGCAGCATAGCCGCGCTCCCGATGCCGAATTTGCCGACTTATCACTTTTAAAACGAGCGTATACACAATTCTTACAGGAAAATAACCTTTTTGAACCCTCTTGGGTAGGCGCATCCTTTACGCCCCATGCAGACCGGTATATTATTTGCTATCCTGAACTTATGGAAGATTTTTCAGAGTATGAGTACCTACTGCAGGATCAGCCTGAAGTGTATATGCTTCAGGCTCCCGCATTCAATGCACAAACCATACCGCTCACCGAATATAATACAATGTGCAGTGAAATCCGCCATACCATACTTGCCATTGAACGCCTGTTAGATGAGGGAGTGCCGGCAGATTCCATTGCTATCAGTATCACGGATATAGAGCATATTACTCCGTACTTTCAGCGGGAATGCCGCTTGCGGAATATCCCTGTTGAGTTCAGACTCGGTTTTTATCTTGGAGACCAGCAGGCGGGACGGCTGTTTAAACTGCTTGAAACTTGTGTGCAGGAGCAGTATTCATTTGAAAGCATGAAGTCTCTCTTATTAAATCCCCATATTCCGTGGAAAAATCCTGATACCGTACAAGCATTTATCAATTTCGGCATAGAAAATAACTGTTTAGTTTCATGGCGTGATGACGGGCAGTATAAAAATGTATGGCTCGAAGCTTTTAAACAGCCTCCGCGTCCCGACGGTATTCCCTATGAACAAGCGGTTGCAGAACGAAATACACTACAGGAATGGTTTATCGGATGGATGAAGCATGTTGAAGCAATGATTTGCGCTGAAAGTTTTTCCGCCATTCAGAAAGCGTATTTTTTGTTCCGAGAAAAATATATTGATATAAGCCGCTTTTCTTCTATTGATGATGCCGTTATTTCCCGCTGCATTGCAGCCTTGCAAGCCCTTGCACAACTGGAAACGCCCTTTGCAGCATATCTTCCTGAAAAACCGTACCGCTTTTTTACTGTACAACTGGGAAAAGAGCTGTATGTTCCACAAAATACCGGTACTGCAGTAAGCGTATTTCCATTTAGGGTAGCTGCGGCAACTCCCTTTGCCTATCATTTTGTTCTCAACTGTTCAGACAGTAGCAGGGTTGTGTATCAAAAATTACCATTTCTACGGAAAGATAAACGGCAAGAACTCAATATTACTGAAGTTGATGCAACAGCTGCCTTTTTCGCTGCATATACCATTGCAGACAATTGTATCTTTTCATATTCAAAACACACTTTTTCCGGTTTTGCAGTGGGTAACAGCCTCTTTGAACGGCTTGAACCGCCTGTATGTTATGATTCTGCTGATTCCTTTTTGCAAGAATACCGTTATTTTGCCGGAGAAACAGATGCCCCTACTGCACTTTATCCAATTCAAAAGCAGAGTATGAATATCTTTGCCGGATTTAAACAGGAACGGGGATTTTCATTTTTGACCCAGCCATTCCCTCCGTATATGGACGATGCAGTACAGATGATTAAGACAAAATATTATAGCGGTGAGTACATCAAGGTAAGTCAAACCGGCTTAAAATGCTTTTCTCAGTGTCCTACACGGTGGTTTTTGCAGTCGGTACTCCGCCTAAAAGAAGCAGGTACTGCTGCCGAACTGTTTAATCCCCGCTACATTGGATTGATAACTCATGCGGTACTCAAGGAGTTGTATGAAAAAATACGTACCGTTGATACGCATTTTACCAGTGCGCACCGGCAGCAGTATGATGAGTGGGCTAAAAATGCCTTTGACCGCCTTATTCATACTCAAACTGATTTTCAAGGACCGCTTGCCGCGCCTTTCATTGAATCACTAAGAGAACGTGTGCTGGAAAGTACCGCCTTTGTTCTCGGATTTGATGAAAAATATCTTGAAGGTTTTACTCCACTGTGCATTGAAGAAGAAATAATGTACTGTAATGGTGCTATCATGTATCACGGTGTCATAGACCGATTATCGGTTAATCATGCTGACGGTCGTGCGATAATTCTTGACTATAAAACCGGCAATACAGTCAGTGCCAATGCCTATATCGGATCATCCGATCCTGATTTTAAAATGAAAGATTTTCAAATTCCTATGTATGTATTACTGACGGAAAAAAAACGAATAAACAGCACTGTTGACCACGCATTTTTTATTGATCTTTCAAACAAGGAAATAAAATATGTTGTTAATGATAAAAATTTTATCAATCATGGGCAGGCAAGAGCAAAAGACAGAGGCGCATTTGAACCGGCACTTGCAGCATTACAGCAAGAAGCTGCTCATTTTGCAGGGGCTGTTGCAGCGCGGAATTTTCAAAAACCGGCGGAGGTAAGCTGGAATAACTGCGCAGAGTGTCCCTTTCACACAGTATGCCGGACAACTTTTGCAGCCTCGCAGAATACGTAATCAAACAACCCGACCACAAAGGATGTGTCCAAAAACTGCTTCGCAATTTATTTTGCAGATAGGTACTCAGTTCTTGGACAGTTTTCTTAGATTGAGATGCTATGCCTACAGGCAATGCCTACAGGCAATGCCGTTGGCATAGATAGCGCGGGCTAATGATGGTAGGGTTATTCAGTACCGATATTCTCAACAGCATAATCGTACACTGTCCAAATATCATCGCGTGAAGCAAGATGATAAGTAAAACGCTTCTTTTCTCTGAAATTAGTATATGCAAACCATTCAATAACAGTAACTTCTGCTTCGGTTGCACTATAAGTTGTGCGCTCAATTTTAAACTCAACCGGAATCATGGCGACATCTTTATCAGTACGCGCTTGCATGAGATCATGTTTATAGGTGTTAATCATAGTCATACGTCCAGATTCATGTTCTGCTTTATAGCGGCGGTTCCGTGCCGGATCACGGGCAATCATACGCTCAATATCAAGATACAAAAAGAACTGCTCCCACTGTGATTTTTGACGGGCTGTAAGCATATATGCAATTACCTTATCAGGAGAAATAGGCTGCGGCTGCAAAATCTCGCTGGTAACTGATGAAACAGGCAAAGCACCAAGTACGGCAGCTGCCGGAGCTGGTTTTATTTCAAGATTGAGTCTATTTGACCCAATATGGACTTCGCTTAAATCGCTTTGTTGTTTTAGTTCAGGGTAAAAATCAGCAGAAAGCATATAGATACCGGGATTGTCAATTTGGATATAATCTTTCAGATTTTCTACAAATGAGTAGGTTTCTCCCGTTTCGATACTGATTTCACGGAAATAAATATGCTGATTAGTATTGCGCTTTCTAATCCATGGTTCCGTATGAGGGAGCATTTTATTTTTTGTCGATACTAATGAGAAGTCAAGACTAAACATACGATCGTTCGCAAGCTTGAATCTCAACGGTTTTGCACTAGTATTAGTAATTGATACACGGACAAAAATCGGTTCTGCACTGTTATTTCCGGGGTAATATACCCGTCTATCATAAAACCTGATAGAAATATCTGCTTCAAACGGTTCATTTTTAATTTCAGTTTCCGTACTGAAGCCACATACAGCCAATGATAATGCTAAGAGCATGAGAATAATTTTTTTCACAGATATATCCCTTTTCATATCAAATAGTAGACTTGTTCAAAAACGGAAGTTTCTGAACAGGTCTACTATTGCGATTATCGGCATAAGCGTATACCTTCTTTATAATGAAAGAAGCGATTCATAAACCTGTTCGGCAACGGATTTAGTAAACAGGTCTAATATTTCAGTACCGTTTGCGCTCTTCTATGCAGGATGCCTTGTTTTTCGTCTTGGGCAATTTTTTCGACAAGCGGTGTTGCTCCTGCATACCGGTTTGTTTTAAACATATCCAGTCCGATACTTTTTGTCATTGTGTCTGAACTGCTTAAAAAGGCTTCACAAATACTGCTTGGTGCAGTATTTGCTTTTTTTGCAAGAACTTTTCCCATTTCATACCGTAATGATTTTTGCCTATCATCAGTTATGAGCGGTAGAATACAGTTTTCTAAATCCGCTTGAATAACCGCAGGGTTATGTTCAAGTGCTGCCTCTAATATCTTAACCCGTACAGTTCCTCCTTTTTTTGAATCGCAAAAGGTTTCCTTTACCCATTGATTCCCCTCACTGCTGTTGAGCATAACAAGGGTTTCTATGGCAAGGAACCGTACTTTTTCAACAGGATCATTTTTTGCCCGGTGCAGTATATAAGGAACCGCTGCACTATCTTTTGTTTTTTGCACTGTTTGTAAGGCTTCGAGCCGTACCTTAAAATAGTCATCCTTAAAACCTTGCAGCAATAGCTTTTGAGCTTCAGGAGTAGTAAAGGCGGTAAGCCCTTTGATAGCAGCTGCCCGCAGCAGCGGTTCTGAGGATGAAAAAAATACCGTGAGAATATCAAATGCCTCCGGTTTCCCAATTTGTGCTAGTCCAGCGGCAGCACTTGCACGGATATAGGCATTTTCCTCTTCATCTTGAGCCCGCTCAAGGAGAAAATCCCATGTTTGCACATCGTGTATTTTTTCGAGTGCAGCGGCAACCTGCTGTTTAATAATCAACTCATGTTTTTCATTATCAGATGCATATTTATCAAAAAACTCAACTAAAAAAAGGGCATCATCGGTAGTACCGATTGTACCAAGTAAGCTGATAACTTCAGCACCGTATTCATCAGTTTCATCTTCAAGCAGCTGCCGTAAAACCGTACGCAGCGTATCATTAGGCGGCGGTTTGATTGCTGTTAAATAGGCTAATGCAGCTTTAATATGCGTACGCCGTTTTTCCGTATAGTGTTCCAGTACACTAACCGCGTCTTGCTGCAATCCTGCATGCTCATACTTTTGATAGAGTTCAAAAAGGCGTTCCCGTATTCCTTGATTAACTGTTTCTTGAAAAACTTGTACCAGTGTAGCTTCAAGCAGCTCAAAATCTTTTTTATCTATTTTTTGTAATGCTTCTTGTATTTCAGATTCTATACCGTAGCGTAAGGTATCGCGGGCTTTTTCTATATCATCACGAGAATCGGTTTGTGTCCCGTTTGGCTTTTCTGAAGTTACAGTACTGCTTTGCTCTGTACGCTCTGGACTATGGTTATCACCAAAAGACGGCAGGAGTACTGCAGTGATAATAATAGCCAATAAGATTTTTTTCATAGTGAAAACTCCCTTAAAAACTCAAGCATATACCGCGCTCCCTCTGGAAAATACGCTACGCTATCCAGAAAAATCTATGAGCGGGAAATCGGTACGATTATGCCAGCGGTATATGTACCGGAAACCTCTCTACCGTATTAGACCGGTGTACGGCGCGCAATTCCAAGAATAGTTAAATCATCGTACTGTATATCCTCTTTGATATGCTTATAATAAAAATATTCATCATAAATAGGATGAGGTTCTTTTTCTTTACAGTACATATCATATTGAAGAAAATACTTACTTAAAAACGTATCTATCTTCTTATCTACTTGCACACAGTCAAAAGAATGAGCAGTATCATCTTTATACATCCTAAATACTTTCTCTATTGAAATCAATGCCATCACAGCATCTTCGATGGTACCGTTACATGTAGAAAAATCAAAATCCATTTGCTCAAACATAACATCTGTTTGCCGTTTTTTTAAGGTGAATGCGGTATGTGCAAATACAGCCTCAATAATAGCAGCGACTCTATCTTTTCCTAACTCTTCACTACCCTTACCAATCAAATGCGAGTTACTTTCCGTATCCTCCATACTCATTTCAGCAGGGTGATTGCTGCGCTGTTTTTCAAGTTTTGTGCGTATTGCACGCTTAGATTCTTCGATACCATCGGTATAAAGGAAAAGTACATCACCGCAGTTTAAGTGGAGCTTTTCTACCGGAAAACCGCCTTTGAGGTTAATCAGCTCCGAGGAGAAAGCTCCTGCAGCAGAACTTGAAGGCAGTGTATGCGTTAAAAGTTTTTTTTCGCGTTTGCTATAAATATGTATAATATTATCACCGGCATTACAAAAATATGCATCACCGGAAAACATATTGATAACACAAAGCGTAAAAGCGGCAAACCGTCCGACAAATCCATGTGATTCTATGACATCATTAATGCGTACTACAATGGCACTTAAATTGTACCCATCGGTTTTATAGTTCCAATTTTGAAAATAGCTCTGGAATAGTGTTGCAACTTCTACCATAATTAATGCTGCCGCCACTCCTTTGCCAGCAACATCGCATTTGATAATTGCATAGTGATACGAATCCAGCTTGATATAATCAAAATAATCGCCTGAAACACCGTGCGCCCCTTCATAGTAGCCGAAAAATTCCGAATAGGTATCACGGTGGCTGCCTGTCGTAAGCTTTCTGCCGGAAGCACCCAGTTCAAGCGGGATAAACATTTTTTGTACTTCTTTGCCTACTTTTAAGTCTTTCGATAGTAATGCGGCAGAGGCAATCTTTTCGGTCATATCATTAATAGTGTCGCCCAACACGCCAAATTCATCATTGGACTTAATGATAACGGATTTTCCTACCAGTTTTTCTTTATCTTCTGTATCGCGTATCATGGCAACATGCGCTGCCAGCATACCGATAGGCTTGACAAATAACGAGCTTAAAAACCATGCGGCAAAAATACCGAATACAAGCGCAACAAACGAAATAGTAACAACTAAGCGGGTTATTCGATTTTGCTGCTGATCAATTCGATCTAACAAATTTTCAATTGAAATGTTTGTAAACAATACTCCCTGTACATACTGCTCTTTCCTATCAGGATCATACCGGATAATAGGTTTGTAAAACAAGTAATGCGGAGCGTTACGGGAAAAGTCATGGGCAATATACGGGGGATAGGATCCGAAGCCTTGATCTGCGAGTGAATTCAGTTTAGTATCAAGCTTTGCTTCCAACTGATGTATAATCATATCAATTTCAGCAATCCGCTTAACTGCCCGCGCATCATTTTGCAATGCTAAATTACGGGATTCATCAAGCAGTCCCTGAATCGTTACTGAATACTGTTGTACAATCGTTGCAGCTTCACTATTGATGCAGCTCAGCTTATGGAGAATCTCCTCGATACCTTCAGGGCAGAAACGGGAAGTACCGGGTATATACTCATAGGTTGTAATGACGTTATGAATATCTTGATAGCTAGAGGCAAGCACATAGTCAATACTATCCGCATCGGTTTTATGTCCGTTTCCGGTAACAACAACAAACTCTGCCTCATCCATCAATACTCTATTCAGCAGATTAAATTCTAAATTTTCATAGTTATTCGTATCTGTTTTATTCACCGGATCAAAATAATCATAAATACTTAGTTCGATATTATCAATAAAACGCTTGGTTTGCAGCAATAGGCTTTTCGCAAGCAAATCTTTGTATGGGCGAACAACGACAAGACTAATAGGAACCGCAATAAACACAATAACCGATAGCAGCAGCACTACGGTAAAAATAACGAACTTCATCCGCACACTGTTATGAAATTTTACCGACAAACCTATTTTCTTTTTTGCAGCCTCCATACAATCCTCCGCTCGTTTCCTACAGTCCTTCGATATGTAATAGACCTGTTCGATAAGTTCGTTTTCGAACCTGCTGACATCTCATGTCAAGGTAACCTATTCCGAAACTAAAATTTCCCAACCGGTTTAATGCAAAACAGAATAACGATATGTTGAAAAGATTTCATTGCCATATATTAGACCTGTTCGATAACTTGGTTGCCTAGCAGGTGTATTGAGTAATTACTTTGTGCCGTACCGATACAACTTATTTTACCGGAGTTCTGTTTATAGGCTATTATTATAGTCTAATTCATACTATAAAGTAAAGGTTATTTGCCCGCTTTTCTATAAGAAAAATATTTTTACGATCAGGAAAGCTCTTAAAACTCAGGTAACCTGTTCCGAAACGCATGATGCCGAACAGGTTTATTGATTTTTTTCACTATTTAACCGATACTGCTGTATATGAATAATCATGATAAAATGTCATCTATAGTGAACGAAAAGCAAGGCAATAGAGCAGTACTCCTGTTGGAAAGTATGATAGTAGGAATTTTGACAGGATTCGCAATTGCCGGTTTTAGGCTATCAATTGAATATGTATCAAAAATCAGATTTTCTGCATTCCGTTTTATTCATACCAATGGAATGTTTTTTATACTTGTACCGGTTGGTATACTTGCCCTCGCTGGACTTTTCGTTGGGTTTCTTATTAAACGCTATCCGATGATTAAAGGCAGCGGCGTAGCGCAGCTTGAAGGCGTTTTTATGCAGAAGCTGCGGCTTTCTCCGTGGCCTGAACTTCCGTTGAAATTCATCGGAGGCGTTTTAGGAATCGGCTTAGGTATTTCTGTCGGTCGCGAGGGACCTTCTGTACAAATCGGTGCCTATATCGGTGATGCGGCAGAGCGATTCGGCAAACGTTCCTTGATTGAGCGCATTTATTTGATTACTGCCGGAGCAGCTGCCGGACTTTCAGCAACATTTAATGCGCCATTCGCCGGCATTGTGTTTGCACTTGAAGACCTGCACCAGTATTTTAGTCCGCTTTTACTGGTCTGCATTATGGTTGCAGCATTTTCTGCCGACTTTATTGTTAGCTCATTATTCGGCGCAGGTCCGATTTTTCATTTTTCACCGCTGAATATTTTTCCACTCCGTTATTTTATTTTTCTTATAGGATTAGGGATATTTGTTGCGCTTATTGGGCATTGTTTTAAAAAATCTATCTATTTTTTTCAATCTTTATACGGAAAAATCGGTATTCCGGTAACATTCCGCCCGCTTTTGCCATTTCTCCTTGTAGCACCTGCCGGTTTATGGTGTGCTGCTATTTGCAGCGGGGGTGATGAGTTAATAGACTCCTTAATCACCGGAGGCAGTACATTTTCCGTTAAGTTGCTGCTCGCACTGCTCGCACTGAAAATTATTTTTACCGGTGCATCTGCCGGCTCCGGTGCTATTGGCGGTATTTTTGTTCCATTACTTTCATGCGGGGCATTAGCAGGCGTTTTATATACCCAGACGATTATTTCGTATAACCTCATTGATCCACAGTTTATACCGCACATGCTGTTATTCGGTATGGCAGCATGTTTTACAACCGTAATAAAAGCACCGCTTACCGCATGTGTTATTGTTTTGGAAACCAGCGGCAGTTTAACGCATCTTGGCGGCTTGGTTCTTACATGTTTAACTGCGTATATGACTGCAAATGTAATCGGTTCTCAAGCGCATGACCATGTACTACTTGACCAAATTCTGGCAGAAGAAGGCAGCTGCAAATTGTATACCGGCAGACCTGATAAGCAAGTAGTAGAATTGCCGGTACAACCGAACTCTGCAGCAGCACTTAAGAAAGTAAGCGCAACAGATTGGCCGGAGCAGTGTCTTATCATCGGTATTATCCGCGGAGAACAGGAGCTTATCCCCGATGGAAAAACAGAGATATATCCGGGAGATAAGCTCATGGTACTGGTTGAAAATGCACAGAATCAATCACTCATGGAATCACTGTGGAAATTAACGCATAGCAGTGCCGGCTAGGAGGTCTGCTCGCTACTTTCGTTGTCGAATAAGTCATTTCAAGATACCCTAGGGCATCTCTAAAAATCTAACCGAGTTTTTAGAGGTGCCCCCTATTCTGAAACGAAAGGTTCCAAACCGGTGCCGCTATATCTGCGGGACAGAAGGAATAAACTGAAGTGTCTTTTTCGGTGATACAAACAACATATATTCTGTTTGCACACTATCGGTATCAATACTGCCGGTAATTTCCTGCAAGTCGCCGAAAAGTCGCATAAGGGTAGACATAGAACAGATAAGCCTAAAGAGTTCTTTTATGGCTTTCCGCTGCTGCGCTGTAAGTGCCGGATCATCATAAATTACAGGATACTCTGAATCACTGTAATAGCGCAATAGCCGCAGTCCTTTATATTTTTTTTCCGCTTTTGTATAAAATCTATGCGGAAAAACCAGTATACCATTGTTTGTACGGAAACTGTATGCGCTCAGATACAACTTTGAACCTTGCCAAGAACGCTCATAGCTGCCTGCCGGTCTCCCTTGAGGAGAAGTAAACGCTATATGGACACTTGCAGTGCTGCTGCCATGACCGATAAGGGTAACCAGACAAGGGAGAGAGGTATTTGTTACACTGCAACTATTGAGCACAGCGCGTATTCGCCGGATAGAACGGTTATACCGGTAGCCGGCAAAAAACAGAAAACCTATACTGACTAAAATAATTGCTGCAGTAAGTCTCCATACAATACTCATTGTTTTTCTTTGCGCAGACTGCCGGATTACTGTGTTTGGCATAACGATTCCTTATGAGTGTACCAAGTCTAAGAAAGCCTCTTCCGTTATGATTGCAGTTCCTAACTCTTGCGCTTTCTTATTTTTCGATGAACCGGAATGAGGGGTATTGGTAACAAGGAATGTCAGACCCTTTGACACTGCTGATTTTACGCTGCCTCCTTTTTCTTTTACCAGTGCTTCCGCTTCTTTTCGTTTTAAGGAGTGCAGCTCACCGGTAAAGCAAAAACTTTTGCCGTGCAGCGGCTGTACTTCCACACTGCTGCCGCGCTTCTCAGGCGATATAATCGTAATAATTCCAGAATCGGTTAAAGCCGCAATTTCATCCCGCAGGTTGTTTACCCCTTGGACTAAGTTTTTTGCAAGGACCGCACCGAACTGATACACTGAAGCAAAATCTTCTTCACGAGCAGTAGTAATTTTTTCTAATGTGTCAAATCCTGCTTCTATCAGTTTCTCTACCATCGTTTGTCCTATGCCTTCAATATCCAACCCTGCAATAAACACTGCAAGCGGAATATCCCGTTTTGTATGCAGTGAGCGGTACACTTTTTCAGCTGATTTCTGCCCCATCCTGTCCAGTGTACTTAACTCATCAATGGTAAGTGTGTATAAATCTGCAATGGTATGCAGCCGCTGTGAACAAAACAATTGCTTAATGAGCTGTATACCAAAATCTTGAATATCGAGTGTGCTAATCCATTTTTCCAGCCGATGGTGTAGTATTTTCGGACAAGCAGGATTTGGGCAATAAAGGCGGGTACCTTCATCTATCAATGCAGTATTACAAACTGTACACACAACCGGCTGCTCAATGGGCATACTTGCCGGCGGATTTTCTACCAATGCTTCTATTTTAGGAATAATCTCCCCGCGCTTTGTGATGACTACTTTACTGCCGATTTTTAAATGCAGCGATTGAATCATATTGGGGTTACAAAGATTAGCCCGCTTTACCGTGGTACCCGCAAGCCGGACAGGATCCGTTACGGCGATTGGTGTGTAGGTAACACCAGATTCACTCCATTCTACACTACGCAGCACAGTAACCGCTTCTTCCAAGCTGAATTTAAAAGCAATTTGTTTTTCAGGACGCGGGCGTGCAAGGTCTGCCGGATCAATACTATTAGTTTTAATAACAAGCCCATCAATATCATATACAATGGTATCACGAATATCCATAATATGAGCACGGTAATCAATTACTTTCCGGACACCGGAACACAACGCTACCGGTACTGTTTCAAAGCCCTGCGCTTTAAGCCATGTAAGTTTTTCTATTTCGGTATGGAAAGGTGCTTCCAGAGAAAAAGGCTTACCCTGAGTACCTGCAACTGCATCATAGCAAATAATCGTGAGATGTTCACAGCCTGAACCGTCTTTTCGCTTCATCAATCCATTTGCCGCATTACGGCAGTTTGCTTTATCAGCATAATGCGCAGCATGAATAGCTTTTTTCATAATTACTTCCCCGCGTACCCCTCCGGTAAACGGCCCGCTGCCAGCAGTATCAGTTTTTCCGCGCAGTACAGGAACAAAACCGCTCATTTTTTTTACATTTTCGGTAATATCATCACCAATTTTACCGTCTCCCCGTGTTACCGCTTTGACAAACAGCCCATTTTCATATTGCAGTTCAAGGCTTGCTCCATCAAGCTTATATTGTACAAGAAAATCAGAAAAAGGCATTTTTGATGCCCATTTTTCAAAACTTTCAGGGTTAGCTGCTTTTTCCTGACTTCCCATAGGGATAATATGCAGTGCTTTTGCAAAACCGTCAGCAGCATCTGCCGGAACGATGGCAAACAGTGGATCGGCAGGTGCCAGTGTACGCAGCTCTTCCCACAATGCATCAAACTCAGCATCGGAAATTTCAGGTTCTGCATTATAATACAAGTGCTGATGTTTTTTTATCAGTGCTTCGAGTGTACGGATTCGTGTAATATCGGTCATATTCATCTCCTATTTCCTCATGCTCACGCAGATACCACCACTGTGAAAAAGAAACTCGACCTATTCGATACCTTCGTTGCCGAATAGGTCATTTCAAGGCACGCTGTTCCGAAACAGAAGTTTCCGAACAGGTTTACTGCCTAAAAAAACTGAGGTTCCTAGAGGTTTTCCTTATATATCCCATATCAATGGACGGCGGTTATCAGATAAACGCTTATCCAAATAGTCTTTATTAAGATGCAGCATTTCCACTAAATAACGCATTTGTTCCACAGATAAGAGATTTTGCTCAGCAAACAAAAATACTAATGCCCGTTCTGCAATACAAGGTACTTTTAAGGCATTCATACTCTCAGGTGAGGGGATCGAAGAGTCCAAGTATTCCGCTTTGAATGTTTTATATAATTCTGATTCTGAAGGATTAGTGTGAATAGCTGCTAACTCCCGTGCAAGCGGCTCAATATTTCCTCTACTCGCTTCTAAACCAAGCGGCTTTAAGGTAAAAAAGGTATACTGTTTTCCGGGTAAAAAATGATGACAATCACAGCGTGTACAATAATTCGGCTCCAGCGGGTCATATTTTTTCCGGTCTCCCCCGATAATGATAAGCGGATCAAAGTACAAGGCAGGACATTCAATACCATTCACCATATAGTACCGGTAGGTATTATAACCGTTTTCAAGACAATCGGGGTGTTCACAATAGGCAGAAAACGGATAAATCTCGGTTGCAGTTTCAATTAGCAACCGTGCGGTCGGATTAAAAATTTCTCCGCGGAAATTAAGCAGCAGTGTCGGCATAACAAAAACCAAACCTCTCCGCTCGCTTTCTTTTTTTATAACGTATGCAAGCCGCTCATCATAAAAAGAGGCTTCATCAATAATCCATGTTCCAATGTGTAAATTACTTTGTATCAGTTTTTCAAGTTCAAAAGAATTACTAATAGTTGCAATTGCCGAACCGCACCGCTGAAACCCGCCGCGGTGTGCCAATGCGTCGTCAGGATAGTTAGGAAAACGGTCTTTATCCAACACAGGACGTATAAAAAAAGTACGGCGGCGATCTGCCGATCCGATACCGCTTGCAGTATCAAACAAATCTTTTTGCGAATTTGCACCGCTTGTTGCCCGTTGCACAACAGCACTTTTTTTCAAAGCAACTTCTGCATCCCGCCATACATGGGCAGCATACTCTGTTTTTCCCGATCCCATTGGTCCTACCACCAAAATTCTTCGGGAAGGGCGGGTAAAATCAAAATGAGACACTGGTTCATGCATTAAAAGCGATGGAAATCCTAAGTTCTTAAATAACGTATTGATTTGCATCTGCACGGGTTCTGAATGAATCATTATAAACCTCCAAAACGGCTAAAAGGGTAGATTCTAAAGAGTGTTATGCCAAGTATTTTGGCACTCGGAACATATTTGGGTTCGCTATTGCTATGAAAGAGTATCGGCTGCGTATCATGCACATCTATCGGTTCAGTATGAAATGAGTAGGCATGCCGCATATCAGTTGAATTAAAACGGTTGTCACCCATCATAAAATAATGATTTTCAGGAATATACCGATCGGGTTCAGCGGGAAATACATTCATATTCCGTTGATTAGTCCATGCAGTATAAAACACATACGCCTGCGCTTCCTCCAATAGACGGATGCGTTCAGGATCAGACATAAACTCCTGCGCACTTGCATTTTTGGCAAATAACTCAATATTCCTGATAATCAGTTTTCCAAAGCATAGCTTTATCAGCACATTAAATTGAGCAAAACGTTTTTCATATAGCGAAGCTTGCTGTTGTGATGCCTGCTGCCAGTATGGGAGCCAGCCTGTCATAAACGATTCAAACCACGCAGCACCACCGTTTGTGGTAAAAATACTTCTACTTATTGAATCATTTTCAGTAAAGAGGGCAATAATATCCGGCGGGGTTTTCAGTATAGGGGCTACAGAAGCAGTATCACTTCCCTTTTTCAAGGTATAAAGCTGTGCAATCAAGCTGCTTACCTGTTGTTTTGCTTCAGTAAATTGTATATTTTTTCGGGCACTCTCAATCCGCTCCATCAGTCTCAGCTCTTCAGCAGAAATTTTAATATCGGCAACCAGCCGTTTTTCAGATTGCGGTAATTGTTCCAAATTCCAATGTGCATAGCTGCTATCTTCTTCAACTGGAATAAATCCTGCATCTTCCGCCCGTTTTTTATACAGTACGCCGTCTACCATCATAACTTTTTCCCCCGGTAAACCGGTAATGCGTTTTACAAGCGGATCCGCTTTTTGCCGTCCGTAATCGTCAGTATTAAGGTTTACTTGCGCAAAAGTCATCATATACACAAGCTGCGAGAGAAATGTCTTTAGACGGGCTTTAGAAGTATCAGGATAATTAGGATTATTCAAAATAACAATATCCCCGCGTTTATATGTTTTCCATTGCGGCAGCCGGAATGATGAAAGAGGAAACACAGGTCCTGAGGCTGTTTTAAATCCCACTACGGTGTCGCCGATCATAAATTCCGGCACCATTGATTCAGAGGGGATGCGGTAAATTTGAAAAATAAAAATATTGATGAGGAGGACAAAGAAAATGGCATAACAGGCTGCATCAACCCATTCCGCTAATTCCGTTCCGATTGATTTCTTCCGCGTTACAGGCAGTGCAAGAGACGGAAAAAAACGGGCAAGGTTTTTATCTTTTAAAAAATAGAGCACTGTATGTTTTAAAATAACAATTAAAAACCATAACAGTACAAGTATCGCATCAAATAGTTCAGGAGACTGCTCTATAAATGCCCGTGAACAAATAAAGCAAGCAATCATTGTAAATGTCCAATACTCAAACAGTTTTCTAGCACAGACCATTATCCGGTACGAATTTTTTTTAAGAAATCCGATTGCCGTATAAGCAAGCAGCCACGAATATACAAATCCAACGGCTGCCCCCATCACTGCAAGTGCCTGTACATTCTGAACAAGTAATATTGCTGAAAAAAGAAATGATATTCCTGAACAAATTAAAAAGAAACCACGCATTGAATACCCCATTCCACTAAAATTGGGTACGAGTATATCATATTTATGATAATGATGATAGATTATTATGCTCTATAGGCAGGGATTCAGCAGTATGCTATTGGGTACATCCACAAACTCGATTAGATTTTTAGAGGTACTCTATTAAAATGTTATCCTGCGCATGTAACACCACAGGAATTAAACCTGTTCAAGCACTTCCGTTTTCGAACAGGTTTATACTTTTGATACATATACCCTGCAGTGAGTAATCACTAAAACTACTTCAACCCTTATTTTTGTAATGATGAAAGCGGAATTAAGTTAGGCGATGAAACCTCTCCTTCAATTGTTGCTATCTCCGCAAGCAATTTTTTTGTTTTTGAGGATACACGTGAGGGAACTTGCAACATTACCTTAAAATGAAGATCGCCCGTATACCCATTTGCTGCAGGGACACCCTCTTTTCGTATTGTTAAGAGTGAGCCGTGCTGTGTTCCCGCAGGAATTTTCAATGTGAGTTTTTTTCCATTGAGTGAAGTTACCTGAACTTCTCCCCCCAGTATTGCTTGGGTAATTGATATGGGAAGTGCACAATACAGGTCATTCCCGCTGCGCTCAAAATATTTATGAGGCTTCACTAAGATAAAAATATATAAGTCTCCGTAGTCTCCACCGTTTGAACCGGCATTTCCCTGTTTAGGAATAGAAATTCGTCTACCGTCTTCAACACCGGCAGGAATAGTGATTAAAATTTTTTGCTTTTTCCGCTCTAAACCGGAACCGCCGCATTTTTTACAGGGGTTCTCGATGATAGTACCCTCTCCGCCGCATCGTCTGCAAGTGCTCGCAATAGAAAAAAAGCCGCTATTCTGCCGGATTTGCCCTACACCCTTACAGTCAGGACACATTTTTCGTCCGGTACCGGAGGTGCTGCCCGAACCTTTACATTCACTGCAATGTTCACTCCTCGTGTACGAAACTTCAGCTTGTTTCCCATAGACAGCATCGGTAAAGTCCAGTTCTAGATCATAGCGGAGGTTTGCACCGCGTGCAGGTCCTCTCTGTTGATTCCGTGAGCCTGAGCTTCCAAAGCCGCTGAAGCCTCTGAAACCGCCGCCGAATAAATTTTCAAATAAATCCGAAATACCGCCGCCGAATATATCTTCAAACCCTTGGAATGCAGAAGGATCAAACCCTCCTGCACCGCCCATGTTTTTCACACCGTCAAATCCATATTGATCGTAAATACCGCGCTTTTTATCATCAATAAGAACTTCATAGGCTTCAGTTGCTTCTTTGAATTTCTCCTCAGCTTCTTTATCACCGGGATTTTTGTCGGGATGATACTTAATTGCTAATTTTCGATATGCTTTTTTAATTTCATCGGATGAGGCAGTTTTTCCAACCCCCAACACCTCATAATAATCTCGCTGCGCCAAAATCTAACTCCGTAATAGACCTGTTCAGAAATGGAGTTTCCTGAACAGGGTATCTTGAAATGCGATATTCAAAATCGTGCTCTATATGTAATTTTTATCTCGTAGCCCTGTTCGACAATAAAGTTATCAAATAGGGCTACTGTACTGGTTAGTCTTTCACTACCTTGTAATCAATATCGTCCGCAGAATCTTTTGCAGTACCGGCTTGAGCATCTGCCGCACCAGCACCTGCTGCGCCTGCTCCTGCCTGAGCACCTTGCTGTTTGTACATTTCTTCTGCAATTTTATAAGCTGCTTGCTGGAGGGATTCGGTTTTTGCTTTAATATCAGCAGTATCTCCGCCTTCAAGGGCTTTTTTAAGGGCAGCAACAGCGTCTTCAATATTCTGCTTATCAGTTCCCCCGATCTTATCGCCCATTTCTTTGAGCGTTTTTTCAGTTTGATAGATAAGGGAATCCGCTTCATTGCGAACTTCTACCCGCTCACGCTCTTTTTTATCGTTCTCAGCATTTGCTTCCGCTTCTTTTACCATACGGTCAATTTCGCTATCACTGAGTCCGCTTGAGCTTTCAATACGGATATGCTGCTCTTTACCGGTTCCAAGGTCTTTAGCGGAAACGTGAACAATACCGTTTGCATCAATATCGAATGTTACTTCAATTTGCGGTACACCGCGGGGAGCCGGAGGAATACCTACCAGATCAAAATTACCGAGTGTGCGATTCTGACTTGCCATACCGCGTTCTCCCTGTAATACATGGATCGAAACAGCAGTTTGCCCGTCCGCAGCAGTAGAGAACACCTGACTCTTTCTGGTGGGGATCGTAGTATTGCGGTTGATAAGCGGTGTAAATACGCCCCCCATTGTTTCAATGCCGAGCGAAAGCGGTGTAACATCGAGTAAGAGTACATCTTTTACATCACCACCGAGAATACCGCCTTGAATTGCAGCACCAACTGCGACAGCTTCATCAGGGTTTACCCCTTTAGAGCCTTCTTTACCGAAAATCTCTTTGATAATCTGCGCAACTTTCGGCATACGGGTAGAACCGCCGACAAGAAGAATTTCATCTATTTTATCCGCGGTAATGCCGGCATCTTTTAAAGCCTTACGGCACGGCTCTTTTGTCCGTTCAAACAAATCATCGGTCATTTGTTCAAATTTTGCGCGTGAAAGCGTTTTTTGTAAGTGCTTCGCACCGGTTGTATCTGCGGTAATAAACGGCAAGTTAATTTCAGTTTCTGCACGGCTTGAAAGCTCAATTTTTGCTTTTTCTGCCGCTTCGCGCAGCCGCTGTAACGCCATGCGATCTTGAGAAAGGTCAATTCCCTGATCTGCTTTGAATTCTTTTTCCAACCATTCAATAATGCGGTTATCAAAGTCATCACCGCCTAAGTGGGTATCCCCATTTGTAGACTTGACTTCAAAAACGCCGTCCCCTAACTCCAAAATTGAAATATCGAATGTACCGCCGCCAAGATCATAGACAGCAATAGTTTTTTCCTTTTTTGAATCTTTGTTAAATCCAAATGCCAATGATGCAGCAGTTGGTTCATTGATAATGCGCTTAACGTCCAATCCTGCAATTTTACCGGCATCTTTTGTTGCTTGCCGCTGGGCATCGTTAAAATAGGCAGGAACAGTAATAACAGCTTCAGTAACGGTTTCGCCCAGATAGTCTTCTGCTGTTTTCTTCATCTTCTGCAAGATAAATGCAGAAATTTCCTGCGTAGAATATTTTTTTCCGTCGATTTCAATGCGGACATCATCACCTTGCGGCACCAGTTTATAAGGAACATGCTTTAATTCTTCGGTTAATTCATTAAAGCGGTGTCCGATAAAACGCTTTACCGAGTAAACCGTACCCTCAGGATTGGTTATCATTTGGTTTTTTGCAGGTTGTCCAACAATGCGCTCATCTTTTTTGAATGCGACAATGGAGGGGGTTGTTCGCCCTCCCTCTGCATTCTGAATAACCATCGGCTCTCCGCCTTCCATAATTGCAACACATGAGTTTGTGGTACCTAAGTCAATTCCAATAATTTTTCCCATATTAATCTCCTTAAAACAGCCTATGTCGTTTCCGTTTCTTCTTTTACCGGCATTAACACCATTACTTTTGCCGGACGCAGCACTCGCTCTTTTAGTGTATAGCCTTTTTGTAATTCTGCTCCTACAGTCGGCTCGCTTACCTCTTTTGAGGGAGTTGTTGCAACTGCTTCATGAATATCAGGATTAAAAGGCATATCTTTTGCCGGATAATAGTGCAAATCATATTTTGATTCCAGCATTGATACCATGCTATTCCGAATCATCACAACTCCTTCCGCAAAAGCAGCGGCAGGAGTACCTTCGTCATGTTTCCCCCCTGCTTCAATCGCTCGATCAAAGTCATCAAGAATTTGTAAAAGATCTGTCAGCAAATTACTGTTAGCAAAATTAATTGCGTCTTGCTTTTCCCGTATCATGCGCTTACGGTAGTTGTCAAAATCGGCAGCTTTCCGCAAATACTGATCTTGCAATTCTTTACACCGTGCCTCAAGCGATGCAAGATTTTGCGCATGAACCTGATCTACAGCACCTGTATCTTCCGGCGGAGTATCGGTGGACTTTGCAGCAGCGGTATTTTCGCATTCTGAAGAATTCGCCTGCGGAATATCGTCTATCGCAGGCGAAACCTTGTTTTGCGTCTGCTCTTCTTTCACAGACACGTGTTCTTTTTCAGTTTTCTGTTTTTTTGCCATTACATCCTCAAACGTATAAAATGTACGGTATAATCAAAATCAGTGATTTCATTCAATCTATGTATAAAACATACTAATGGAATATAAAATGGTCAAGCAAAAATGATATAATTTCTATAAAAAGAAAAGCCGTTCTGTTCAGAAACGTACCTTTCAGAACAGAACTCGCATAACATCGGCAACTTACAGTAGGAAACCTCTAAAAACTTCAGTTTTAAGAGGTGAGCTTTGCTCACCGGTTTTCCTTAAGCTTTATTTGCGATGTTTTTCGATAAGTTATAGCAGTTAAAGGACTTATCGAAAAAAAATTGTTATCAGCTATGCTGATAAGGCATCTTCTAAAAATCTAACCGAGTTTTTGCAGATGCCCGGTACACTTTTGTTGCAGCAACTTTCATCCGTAGCAGACCAAGCAGCGAGTTTACCATACAATAAACAGTGCTGAATGCACACTATCGCATACAAAGCAACAACTTCCTACGCCGGTATTTTATTCAACGGTTAAATTTTATGGAAAGATTAAAAATAAGCATACTGTTTGATAAGATATGCGCTTGACACGGCTCGAACGTGCGACCTACGGATTCGAAGTCCGTTGCTCTATCCAACTGAGCTACAAGCGCATACAACAGCATATTACCCATGCTATTATAGGGTGGGTGATGGGGTTCGAACCCACGACAACCAGATCCACAATCTGGCGTTCTACCACTGAACTACACCCACCAAGGTATGCGAAGAATACTATTGTATAATCAAAAAAATGTCAATAGGGCATCCAAAAACTCAGGGATAGATTCTAGAAGATGCCCTATAATACGGAAGCCATGAATCTCCGAGTCAGAAGCATTGCATATTAGACCGTGATACCGTATACTCTCTCCATTCTGGTATTATCTGCTGCATAAGCGTAGATAAGGAGATACGATGCTGAAAAAAATCAGGTTTGGCATATTGATAGTATTGAGTCTCTTCATTTATACAACGTGTAAATATCAATTTGATTTAAAAGACTATGTTGAAAAAGGATTTACCTCTGCAAAATTTACACAGGCACTTACTTTTGACCGATCTGTTATCTATAATTCAATTCATTATCTACCTTCAGGAGAAGTTATTATTATAACAGTACCGATCGGTAACCGCTTGAATCAAGAACTTTCCGCAACAGTTTCCATTCCTACAGATGCAGAAGCCTTATTTCAACAAAAACCGGTATTAAAAACACTTACTACCGATAAAGCAATTATCGAATTAAGCTTTAAGCCCGACGCTGAACCCGGTGCAGCGTCGAATTATGCAGCAAGCCCTATACCGATGCTCCTCGCTTTGAAAGTAGCAGACCAAAACCGTCCGTTTGGGTCTTTAAATATTCCATTATATTGTAATACGCAGCCGCTTAAGCCGTCGGCATATACGCTTCACTATGATGCGGAGCAGGATAGCTTTACCTTTCAACTACCCGATAAGTCCGGTATTCACAAAGATTTAGACAGAATAGAGGCAACGGTAAAAATTGCCCCCCACACAGGAGAGAGACCACCTCATGAAAAAATAGTATCTATTCCGCTGACAGGACAGCTGCCGAGGCAGTATGAGTTGCATCTTGCTGCTCCTGATGTATTCGGTACGTCTATTGTGGCAGGAAAAAGAAGCTGTGTATTGGTTCTCTACGATAAAACAGGACTTTCCGTACAACTTGCAGACACAGACGGTGAAAATTATTCCATTACGAGCGTTACCTTTGAACCTCAGACCAGTACCTTTTCGTGGGAAGATTCTAAAACGGGTATTCCGCTGCCAATGATTAAGGAACTTAAAGAATACACGCAGCACACTAACGGTACAAGTGCCTTAGAGGATTGGAAAGCAAAAGGGTTTACAGTAACAGCTGTTTCGGAGCATGGTACAATAGACTTTGTAAACGGCGTATTCCGTAATAAACGAAGCGACGGTCAGGCTTTTACGGAAAAGGTTACGGTTACAGTTACCGACAAACAGGGAAAACGTATGTCGGGAACATTTACCCTAGCAATAAAAGAAGCAGTTTCCGAGATAACAGATGTATATATTGAAGGAACTCCATCATATACCGCAAATAAACAAACGGACGGCAGCTATAAGATACTGCTGCCGCACGGTGCTTCGTATACCGATTCAAATATTAAAATGACATTAAAGTCTGCACTGGAAAGCAGTTACGATCCTACAACGGTAATACCTGAAAATACGGCTCCTCTTGGGGCTGGAACAGGCAGTTCAAAGATGTATACCGTTAAACGAATGCCTCAGGCAGGATCGCCAGCTGCTCCGCAGCAGTGTAGACTGATTATTGAGCGGGATAAGAATCATAGTGCCTTTTTACACGGTATACGGGTGGGCGGCACACCGCTTGCCGGTTTTACGCCTGAGCAGACGGACTATCAGCTGCAGCTTGCTTCTGATGCACCTGACCCCGTTGTGATTGCTGCGGAATTAGAAACAGCAGGATCGCATGATAGCAGCGGAGCGTCCATTACGATAAACGGCACTTCCGGTACACAACTGCCGGTATCGGTTCCTGCCGGAACTACGCGAACGGTGAACGTTACTGTGAAAGCGGAAAACGGAACTACTAACACGTACAAACTGGCACTGACTCGAGAGGAAAATTATACAGTCCGCTTTAGTGTTACGGGCGGGCTGGGCGGCAGTCTTACGGGACAGTGCGGCGTAAACAGTGAAACGGCGACCGGAACTGCGGAGAAAGTATTGACCGTAGTGAGGGGCGCAAGCGTTACCTTTACCGCAGAACCTGATACCGGCTGGGAAGTTGCATGCTGGACAGGCGTTACGGTAACACCGCCTGATAGCACAACAGCAACGCTTTCCGGCATCAGTGAATCTCAGACAGTAACGGTTACGTTTAAACGCAGCAGCTTACCTGTCCTTACAATAAAACAGGATTTTGCACATACTGACAGTGCGCTGCACAGCATTTCCGCAGCTGCTAAAGGCTATGTTACCGAAGATATTATAGCCGATGCAGGGCAGTATACCTCTGCGGCACCGCTTGTTATTTACAATAAGGGCAGCAAAGTACGGCTTTCGCTTACGCCGCCTACAGGAGCAGCGGTACAGTATACGATTAACGGTGGAAGCGTACAAACAGGAAGCGGAGAAATAGCATTAGACGGTGCAGCTCTCTACAAAGTTGAAGTGTGGGCAAAAAAAGACGGCGGAGAAGGTCTGCACAGTGAACTCCATATTAAGGTAATAAATGGTGTTACCTTGTACAGCGAGCTTAAAAACCTCATACAAAACGCTCCAAGTTATGGTACAGAACAGCCGAAGTATAGTTATACAGATAATATACCGATTACGATTTCTACTGATCTTGCCGCTTCGGCTGATACCGAACTTGTAGTATCGGAAGGCAAAAAACTGATACTGCACAGTTCGGCTGGTGGCACTATCCGTACCATAGATGTACAGGGAAGCGGGCGTATCTTCAAAATAAGCAGCAGAGCAAAACTTACACTGGACGATATAAAGATTGAAGGCGGCAATGCTGCTGACGGAAAAGGCGGGGCGGCGTACCTTGAAAACGGAGGAATACTTGCGCTGAAAAACGGCACGCTCATTCAGCCGCCAACAGAAGGCAATAAAGACCAGCCGGGGAAAAACGATGTGTACATTGACCTTGAACAAGGATCATCAATACATGTGAACGATTTATCGACATCGGGAACTATTGTTGCCCGCATCACGCCTACAGTATATAGCAAACACTATGCAGTACTTTCGGGAAGTTCTGCGGCTATACAGGCGAAATACACTCAGTTTACCGTAACGCCTAAAGGTGTACAGCGTTGGGAAATAAATGATCAGGGATTCCTGACGTTGAAAACGGCAATCATAGACGGCAATGCAGGCGATACATGGAAGCAGTTGAAAAAGGCAGCCGCTAATGCCCAAGATGGCGATACCATCACCATAAAGGGCGAAATTAAAGCGACAGCGGACGGTTCCGGCGATACTGCCAACTGGGGAGAAATCGTCATCAACAAAAATCTTACAATACAGGGTGAGAGTGCGGCATCGTCGATACTCAACGCAAACCAGACTGCACTCGGCACGAATGCTCACCGCATCTTTACAGTGAAAAGCGGTAACACGCTCAGACTTGAAAAACTGACACTTAAAGACGGAAAGACCGCGGGAACAGGAATTGCAGGTTCAGGCGGCGGCATACTGGTAAACGGCGGCACAGTCAGCATGACAGACTGCACAATCAAAGACTGTACCGCGGGAGGGGACGGCGGCGCAATTCATGCGGAAGGAGCGAGTGCCGTAGTCCGCATTGCCGGAGGCGAAATAAGTGGGAATACTGCGAACCAAGGCGGCGGCATCAGCATCGGCGATAATAGCAAGCTGTATATCAACACAAATGATGCCGGCGATCCTGATGGTGCAAGTACACCGACAGTAATAAAAAACAACCATACTGACCGTACTGCTGCAGAGCAGTATGCGTCGGGCGGTGCTATTATTTGCAGAACAAACACTGAGTTAAAACTGCACAATATGCAGATTAGCTACTGCGGTCCGAAAGTCTCTATGGCAAACACTCGTGCATACGGAGCGGGATTAACTATCGTAGACGGAAAGACGGCTGCACTTACGGCTGTTGAAATATCTCATTGCGGATTTGAACAAACCGACAGCGGCAGTTACGCCGAGAAGCACGCCGGCGCAATTTTCATTGCTCCCTGCATCACAAACGTTACAGAGACAACCGTTACGCTGGGTAGAGAGGGCGACAATAGTCTGTCGTGCAAGATACACGATAATAATGGCGGCAAAAGAGGCGGCGGTATTATAAATAACAGAAAAATAACGATATACGGCGGTAGGATTGAGAATAATACAGCCGATGAAGGCGGCGGCATTAGCGCAGACAGCGGCACATTAATCGTAGACGGAACTATTATTGCCTCCAACACAGCGACCAAAGGCGGCGGGGTATATGTAAGAGATGGATCATTCACCATGCAAGGAAGTACCAGTATTCCCCCGTCAACCAGCGGCAATAAAGGCACTCCGGGCAAAAACGATGTGTATTTGAAGAGCGGAAAGATGATTACCCTTGACACTCCATTATCCGGGACCGCTTCTGTTGCGCGTATAACGCCTGAAAACTATGGCACGGCAATACAAGTGCTTACAGGCAATACCGTCAGTACGGAATACAGCAAGTTCACGGTAACACCGGAATCAGGCACTCCTTCGAAGCTTTGGGAGATAAAGAGTGACGGATATTTGCAGAAAACTCCTGTTATCATAGAGGGTACGCAGCCTCAAGCATGGCAAAAGCTGAAGGATGCTGTTGCATCCGCCGAAGAAAACGATACCATCACCATAAAGGGCGAAATCAAAGCGACAACCGCTTTCGGCAATTCAGGTGAAATCGTCATCAACAAAAATCTTACGATACAGGGAAAGAACGGTAAGGACACAGATAGTCTCAATGCAAACAGGGCAGGTCTCGGCACGGCAAAAGCCCACCGGATATTTAGCGTAGATAGCGGCAAGACACTCACGCTTAAAAATCTCGCACTCAAAAACGCTACGGCTCCTGCCTCAGCAAACGGCGGGGCAATTTTTGCAACAGGTAGCGGCAGTATGGATATTTCTCACTGTATGATAGAAAGTTGCGAAGCATACAACGGTGGAGCAATAGCTGCGAGGGCAACTATCACGCTTACCAGTACGCTCATAAAAAACTGTAGGGCAACAGCAACAGCCGGTAAAGGCGGAGCAATTTATGCATCAGGTGGAGCACTTACCATGACGGATTGTACCGTTTCGGCTAATCAGGCGACTGACGGCGGCGGTATTTATGCAACTAAAAACGGCGGGACAATAGCACCTACCATGAAAATTTCAGACAGCACATTCGGCAGCGATGATACCGCGGATGCAAACAAAGCGGCTGGTAACGGGGGAACCCTTTGGGTTATGGGGTATAACACGGCGATTTCAAACTGCACGATTAAAGGCTCTACGGCGAATAACGGCGGCGCACTATACCTTGATGGAACTGCGGTACTTACACATGTAAACATTCTGTACTGTAAGGCGACAGCGGCATTCAAAGGCGGCGGTGGTATTTACACAAAGGGCGGTACCGTTGAAATAACCGGCTGTACCCTTGCGGGCAATACCGCGATGAGCGGAGGCGCAATTTATGCGGATGGTAGTAATCTTTCTTCTATAAAAATTAATGGCGGAACCATCGGTGGCACAGGAGCTGATGCAAACAAAGCAATCGGAACAAATGGCAACTTTGGCGGCGGTATCTTTATAGAAGGTACAGGCGGCTCATTGACGCTCAAAGATAACGCTCAAGTTACCGGCAATAAGGCATTTTCCGGCGGCGGCATATATGCCAAAGAAAGTGCGGTAACAGTTGAAAATGCCATCATCTCCGGCAACACCGTAAGCGGAAACCACGACAGCTCAGGGGGCGGCATCTACATAGAAGGGACAGGATCCGCCTTGACTCTGAAAGATAACGCCAAGGTTACCGGCAATAAGGCACCCCACGGCGGCGGCGTATATGCTAACCAAGGTGTCAACTGTACAATGGAACAGTGTGCAGTCTCTGGTAATGAGGCGGGGTCCCTTGCCGGCGGAATCATTATTCAGAATGGCTCTACGTTAACACTTAAAAACAATGCCGAAATTACTGGTAATAAGGCGCACTCTATTGGCGGCGGTGTGTATATCAATACCGGCAACTGTGTATTAGAACTACAAGACGGTGCAAAAGTTACCAATAATACTGCCATCTGGAAAGGCGGAGGTATCTATATTGCTGCCAATGGTGCGCAGCTTACTATGAGCGGCGGAGAAATATCTTCCAACACAGTGCGCGACCACCTAACAAATGACAAAGAGACAAGCGGGGGCGGAGTATATGTAAGCCAAAACTCAACATTCACCATGACCGCCGGCATCATTAAAGAAAATAGAGCCATTGCCGTAACTGTTGAAGACTCAAAAGCAAAAGGCGGCGGTGTATGCATCGAAGGTACCAACAGTAAGTTTATTATGAAAGGCAGTGCTGCCATCTCCGGCAACCAAGTTACAAAAGGCAGCAGCGGTACAAACAGTACCACAATAGGCAACGGGGTGTGCGTATGTGATACGGCAGCGTTCGAAATGGGAGACGGCGCATCAGTTACGGAAGACAACGACGTATATTTAGACAGTAATGGCAGCAGTGCCGCAGTGATCACCGTTACCCGCCCGCTAACCAAACCCCATACGGCAAAACTTACACTGGAAAACCCTACAGGCTATGCAGAAAATAGAGCTGTCGTCAAAGCTTCTACCACCGGTCTTCTGCAAAATACCGACATTGCACGATTCCCGATAACGCCGCAAAGCAGCGGACAGGTATGGACAACACAGCTATATGGCAACGAACTCAAGCTCAAAAACACAAGCGGCGGAACGGGGATAATAAACGGAACCGATCCCAATGCATGGAAGACTCTTAAAGAGAAAGTGGAAACAGGTGTCGGAGAAAAAATAACCGTACAGGGAACATTAAAGGCAGATCTTGATAATAATGAAATAACCGTAAATAGAAAGGTTGAAATAGTCGGCGATGGCGCAGGTGCTGAGTTAGATGCAGATGGCCTTGCTCGTATATTCAAGATAGCTGCTACAGGTAAACTCACTCTCAAAAATCTAACATTAAAAAAAGGATTTACTAATGCCGTCAACGACTTTGGCGGAGCAATATATACAGCCGGTGAATTAACGGTCATCTCATGCAAAATAATAGAAAGTAAAGCCAAGGAATCTGCTGGCGGTGCAATTTATGTTGCAAAGGGCGGGAAATGCACAATTACTGGAACCAGTGCGCGTAAGTCAATTATTGAAAAAAATGAAGCATCCAAAGGCGGAGGAATACACACGGACGGAGAATGTACGATCGGGGAATACACTGTTATCGGCGGTTCTACCGAAAATGCTAACAAAGGCAAACAATACGGTGGAGGCATGTTAGTAGGCTCTACAGGAAAGTGTACGGTAAAATCAGGCGTAGAAATATCGTATAATATTTTAACGGCTACAGGAGGAAGCTACGGTGCTGGCATATATGTTGAAGAAAGTGCGGGAAAGCAAGGGGAGCTGATACTGCAAGGAGCATCCGGCAATATGGTAAAAATACAAGAAAGCAACGCAACCAAAGGTGGCGGGATATATGTTGAAGGTAAGGTTTCCATGCAATATACAGAAATAAAAAATTGTACAGCAAAATATGGAGGCGGGATATATCTGAAAGATCAAGCATATATGAAGATGGAAAGAAACTCCGAAATTACGGATTGTGCAATAGTAAGTTCAGTCGGCGACGGCGGCGGAGTGTATGTTGAAAAAGATACCTGCATATTTGAAATGACCGCCAATGCAAAAGTTTCCGTTTCTACCGGAAGTAAAAAAGATACGCCCGGTGCTAATGATATATACTTAAACAGTGCGAACATTAAAGTTACGGAAACACTTTCTGCCGGATTAGGACAGGCCGGTCGTATTACGCCTAACCACTATACTGCAGGAGATACGGTTCTTACAGGAGATAACATATCGGCGAACTCCGGAATGTTCACGGTAACAAAGCAAACCAAGCCTACTCCACAAAATTGGAAAATCTCTTCAACGGGGACACTGCAAATACAGTAAAGCTGCTCGAATTTTTGGTTTAGGACAGGTCTATTGTTTCTGCAAATAAAGAAGATGAGATAAATCTCGCAGGTCTGGGATGCCAAAAGGTAATTAACTTCTTTTAATACTTGCAGTATTGTACGCCTCTTTCCAAGCTATTAGTCGATGTATTCAATAGGTTCCGTCATTCTATCTTTTGATAATACTGTTGCGGGGAAGATTTCCCGCGCATCTTTTAAAAGTGTTTTTAATTCATAGTCTGTATACCGCGGACTGTAATGAATAAGTGCAAGTTTTTTAACTGCTGCATCTTTCGCAATTTGCGCCGCTTGCGTACAGGTCATGTGCTTTTTTTCAGCAGCATCTGCTTCCATACCTTTTCCAAACATAGATTCACATACAAAAAAATCTGAACCGGCAACCTCAGGCGCAATGGACGGCAGATAGCGAGTATCGGTTACAAAGCTGAACTTGCGACCCTTACGGGGTTCTCCTACTACCTGACAGCTTTGTACCTGTGTACCGTCGGAGGCAGTTACCGTTTCTCCATGCTGCAATTTTGCCCATAGAGGTCCGCACGGAACATTTAAACGGCGTGCAGCATTAGGGTCAAAGGCACCCGGACGGGGAAATTCCTCAAAAGTATAGCCGAGGCAGGGCTTTGTATGATCAAGCCAAAATGCTCGCACATGAAAATCATCTTCAGCATACACTACCCCGGGGTCTACTACTTCTTTAATAATGATTTCATAATTGATAAACATATCTAAAACACGGCGAGAGGATTCAACGTATTCTTTAATTTTCGGCGGACCGATAATATACAACGGTTCATCTCTATCAACCTGAGCAGACAGCATTAAAATACCGGGCAAACCGGTTACATGATCAGCGTGGGTATGGCTAATAAAAATAGTATTGATTTTCTTCCATCGTAAATTGAGCCTTCGCAATGCAACTTGCGTACCTTCACCGGCATCAAATAAGAAAAGAACTCCTTCGCGACGTAATAAAACAGATGTTAAATGACGATACGGCAACGGCATCATACCGCCGCAACCTAAAATAAATGCTTCAAGATTCATATATAACCTTATGTATAGGACACCTTTAAAAACTCGATTATATTTTTACAGATGCCCTAAAGTAGACCTGTTCGATAACTCCATTGTCAAACAGGTTTATTATGCGGCAGGGATTTTCCGCTTTACTGTAAAACCGCTTTACATATTTTCCCGTAAAACAGCACAGGGTTACATTTTGCAATAAATAAAAACTTTTGTAAAGGCTAGTAAAAATCAATTTTTGCGTGGAAAAGCCGCTAGGCTTTCAGTTTTTGGACAGCCCCAGTTATATTAGCGGTAGCGGATGTGTAAAAATGGATCAAGCGTTTTTGCACCTGCAAGAAGCATGATCAGTCTATCAAAGCCAAGCGCAACTCCCGAACAAGGCGGCATTTGCGCACATACATCGCCAAAGTTTTCTACAGTACGGTGTGGAACAACCGCAGTCCGGGATTTTATCTGTGATTCAGCGGAAAAATACTTATCAATTTGAGCAGTATTTCGTTCTTCAGTGTAACAATTAGCAAGTTCAATGCCGCCGATATACACTTCCCACCGCTCTTTCGTTTTCCAGACCAGTGTATTCCCTCCAGAAACAGTACGGCATTCCGTGCCTTCTACAGCAAGACAGGGAACTTGTGCAGGATAGTCTAACAAAGCAACAGGAACATCTTTCGGCAATGCCGGTTCTATGCAATGCACTAGCAAAAGTTCATATAAATCATCCCATACCCACTGCCGGTACTGCTCTTGTGTTCCGAGTCCGTGCCGTACTGCCTGTGCTGCAAGCATTTCAGTATCTGCCTCTGCAAGCGAAAAACCTGCATAGCGGGAAAACGCTTCGTCCATAGTCAACTGCAAAAATGGTTTTGACACTACAGCTTTCATAACGGGATCGGCACGGGGCAGCAGAGCAACAGCTTCGGCAACAGTTTGCAAGAGCTGTTCCGTTATCACAATAGAATGGCGATAATCCGCTTGCATTGTATAATATTCAAGCATAGTAAATTCCGGATTATGAATATTCCCTGTTGATTCACAATTCCGGCAGCATTTAGAAAGCTGAAATACTGAACGGTGATGCTGCGCAATAACTGGTTTTATAAAGACTTCAGGAGAAGGTGTCAGGTATAGCGGAATCGTAGCATTAGAGCCGCTTTTAAACGGAATCACGTACTCTGTCTTGAAAACCTCTAAGCAACTTTCAGGGATAAGTGCCGGAGCAAGCAATGGTGTATCAAGTTCGAGATACTGACGGGCGATAAAAAAGTTCCGTGCAGCTTGTATACAGGCCGCACGGAATTCAAGTGCTTCAATATCCATCGTTTACGGGGCACTGATACTCAGATGCAGCTCGTGTAGCTGTGCAGGATCAACCTCACTCGGCGATTCATCCATTGGACTGACCGCAAAGGTATTTTTCGGGAATGCGATAACTTCTTTAATCGACGTTTCCCCTGCCATAAGCATCACAATGCGGTCAAGTCCAGGGGCAATACCGCCATGCGGCGGCGCGCCGTATTTGAATGCCTCAGTTAAAAAGCCGAATTTTTTTTCAGCATCATCAGGATTAAAACCTACAATCTTAAATATCCGCTTTTGCAACTCCGGATCATGGATTCTAATAGAACCTGAAGCAACCTCATAGCCATTCAGTACTAAATCATATAAATCACCCTTTACTGCACCCTGATTTGTTTCCAGTGTCGGTAGGTATTGTTCTTGCGGAGCAGAGAACATGTGATGCGCCGGATCCCACTTATTTTCATCTTCATTCCATTCAAAAAGCGGAAAATCAATAACCCACGCAAAAGCAAACTCATGGGGATTGATAAGCTGCAAATCCTTACCGAGCTTACTCCGCACTGCTCCTAATGCCGTACATGCAATTTTATGTTTTGGATCAGCGACAAACAGCACAAGATCACCGGCTTCTGCATGTAATTTTGTACGGATAGCTGTTTCTGTATCAGAAAGATACTTTGCAATACCGCCTTCAAAACCGTTTTCAGATACCTTTGTCCATGCCATTCCCTTTGCTTTGTAAATTTTTGCAACAGCTTCCAACTCTTCAATTTTCTTTCTACTATATGCAGCTGCCTGTCCTTTTACCGTAAGAGCCTTTACTGCTCCGCCTGCTGCTACTGCTTCTTTGAATACAGCAAACGAGCTTATATCGGCAAGCCATGCAGCATCTTGTAATGCCATATCAAACCGGAGATCCGGTTTATCAGTTCCATAGCGGTCAATGGCTTCATCATAGGTAATACGGGGGAATGTTTCCGGTAGGGTAACATTCAGTGTTTTATTGAATACATAACCAAACATCTGTTCAGTTATCGAAAGTACATCATCACGGGAAACAAAACTCATTTCCATATCAATTTGTGTAAATTCGGGCTGCCTGTCTCCGCGCGCATCTTCATCGCGATAGCAGCGTGCAATTTGAAAATACCGATCAAACCCGCCAACCATTAAAATTTGCTTATACAACTGAGGAGACTGCGGCAGCGCATAAAACTTTCCCGGATACAGCCGCGACGGAACCAAATAATCCCGCGCGCCTTCCGGCGTTGACTTAATAAACGTCGGCGTTTCTATTTCCAAAAAGTTTCGTCCAGTGAGAAACTCCCGTACTGCAAAGGTAACCTTGGAACGGAGAATCAGATGCTCCTGCATTGTTTTTGACCGCAAATCTAAGTAGCGGTATTTCAATCGTAAATCTTCATTAGCATTTGTCTTTTCATCAATTTGAAAAGGAAGTACCGCACTTTTTGAAAGAATAGTAATGCGCAATGCTTTCACTTCGATATGACCAGTCTCCATATCGGGGTTTATCATAGAATCGGGGCGCAGCCGTACTTTACCTTCGACAGCAATACAATACTCCATTTTCAAAGATGCACTTACTGCTTTTAAGTCAGCACTTGCATCATCATCTACAACGACCTGAGTTAATCCATACCGATCGCGAATATTCAAAAAGCCAATACCGCCGTGATCCCGTTTACGGTGTATCCAGCCGTTTAATACTACTATTTTTCCTGCATCGCTTTGTCGCAATTCACCGCAGGTAATTGTCCGTTTCATAGTTTCCATAATGCGATAGTATAATTCAATTACAGAGTTTGTGCAACACCGTTCTACGCACAAGCAATGCACCTCCTTGTACAGGGCATCTTCTAAAAACTCGGTTAGATTTTTAGAAGATGCCTTATCAGCATAGCTGATAACAATTTTGTTGATAAGTCATTTAACTGTTATGACTTATCAAAAAACATCGCAAATAAATCTAAGGAAAACCTCTTAAAAACGGAAGTTTTTAAAGGTTCCCTACATTGCTTGGCTATAAGTTTGCTGCGCAAACTTACTTCTGCTTCATACCTCGGACATCCGTGTCCGTTCTGAAAGCTAAACCTTAAACTTGCTTACTTCCCCTGCCAGCCTTTCAATCGCACCTTTATTCTTTTGTGAAATCTCATTCACTTCATGCACAGCGTTATTAATTTGCACAGCACCAGAAGCCATTTCGTTCATGCTTTCGGTTATGATGCGGGTAAGACCATCGAGCTTTTGCATCTCTTCGGCAACGCCCTCGCCTCCTTTCAGCATTTCTTCCGAACCGGCTTGAACTTCCGTAGTTACCGTATTGATACTCTTAATTGCAATCAGCACTTCTTTACTGCCGTTTTCCTGCTCACGCATTGCTTCTGTAAGGCGGGAACTCATTCCCTTTACCTCCTCGGCAAGAGTGAAAATTGCATTGAATTTTTCTTCTACGGTTTTGGACGAAGCAGAAAGCGTGTCAATTTCACTACCCAATGTTTTCAATGTAGCGGTAATAGTTTTGCCTTGTGTTGAGGATTCTTCAGCGAGTTTACGGATTTCATCGGCAACAACAGCAAATCCCTTACCCGCTTCCCCTGCATGAGCAGCTTCGATAGCGGCATTCATTGCTAACAGGTTTGTTTGCGAGGCGATATGCTGAATAACGTTCGATGCTTCCATGAGCGAACCGGACTCTTCTGCAATTTTCTGTGTTACGGTATTGGAAGTTACAAGTGTTGCCTTGCCGTCGCCTGTTGCCGTTGTAAGGCTTTGTATTGCTTCGTCAGTTTTACCGAGCGTTTGTCCGATGGCAGCAATGTTTGCAACCATTTGTTCTACAGAAGCGGAAGATTGAGCAACACTTGCTGCTTGAGTTTCAATGCTGGTATTCAGCTGCTTAATCGTGCGGACAATTTCTTCGACAGTCGCAGCTGTTTCTGTAACACTCGCCGCTTGAGTCAATGCTTGTTGCTTTACACCGTCGATATTTGCGCTTATCTCATTTACAGCACTAGCGGTTTCGGTCATATTGGAGGCAAGCTCGTTACCGATTTCTTCCATATCATTACTGTTTACCCCAACTTGCTGAATGGAAGCACCGATTTTGGCAATCGTTTCATTAAAATATTCGGACATAGCAGTAATTTCATCATTGCCATGCACCGGTAGACGTACCGTTAAATCGCCCTCCCCTTGCGAAATATTCTGTAAAGCGGAAACAGCAGTCTGAATCGGTTTTACCATTGCCTGCGCAACAAAAAATACAGTAACGAGAGCAATCAGCAAGATTATCACACCAATACCAATCATCGAAGTACGCAGAGCATTGACTGTACCCATAAATTCTTCTTTAGGGGCATTTATAATAACCGTCCAATCAGTAGTTTTCATCGTCGCATACGAAGCGATTTTGCTTATACCCTTGTATGTATAAAAATCTATAGAGGGATCGTCAATCTCAACCGCCATCTGCTCAAACTCAGCAAGAGATCGCAACGATGCATCGCTTCTTGCTTGCTGCCCAACATTTTCCATTTTTTTAACTCTTTCAAAATCTTTTGTTGCAATGGTTGTCCCGGTAAGACCTAAAACATAGCAATATCCCGTTTGACCAACTACAATATCTTGGATGCTATCGGTAAGCCAATTTCCGGGAATAAGAGCCACTAAAGAAGCAATATGTCTATTGCTATCATCCATAATGGGAACAATAACAGCCATAACAAATTTGTTTAGAATAGGAGATATAAAAGGCTCAGAAAAAAAACGCTCCCCGCCATTAGAATCTTTGTACCATACAAGATGTGAAATATCCGTAGATTTGCCATCACTTGTATAGAGAATACCTTTTTTATCAGCAATATTTAACTCAAGAATTTGATTATTGAATGCTGCTTCTTTATCCAGAAGCCTACTTTTCTGTGAATAAGAGAGAGAAAGATCTCTAAACGCAGGCATTCGAGCAATACCTTCAAGAAATTGCCAAAAGGCAGTAACACGCCCATCGATCACCGCTGCGACATCTGTTGCCTTATCTATAAGGTGCGTTTCAACTTTCTCGGTTACAGCATTGCGGGCAGTTCTAACTGCCAATACAATCTCAACAGTTGAAGCTACAGCAGTCAATAGTCCAAAGATAAGAATAAGTTTGTAACGGAGAGAAAAGCGTTTATTTGCTTTTCTGAACGCATACAATGCTTGCCCTACTCTCTCCTCACCTCTATGGGG
>JBQMYN010000002.1:0-81800 GCA_052173475.1 Treponema sp. | reverse complement strand
GGCAATAACCAGCAAGGCGGCAGTTCAGGTTCCCAAGGCGGTCAGCAAAACGGCGACAATAACCAGCAAGGCGGCAGTTCAGGTTCCCAAGGCGGTCAGCAAAACGGCGACAATAACCAGCAAGGCGGCAGTTCAGGTTCCCAAGGCGGTCAGCAAAACGGCGGCAATAACCAGCAGGGCGGCAGTTCAGGTTCCCAAGGCGGTCAGCAAAACGGCAGCAATAATCAGCAAGGCGGCAGTTCAGGTTCCCAAGGCGGTCAGCAAAACGGCAGCAATAATCAGCAGGGCGGCAGTTCAGGTTCCGGAAATCCTACGACGCAGGACTCCGGCTATAGCTCTTATACGAGTGTCGAAAAATGTGAGCTTAATTTTGATCATGCAATGGGATCTAATATGCCGCTTGCAGATTATGTAACATGGGCAAACGAACATCCGCAAGAAGCTGTAAAGGAATTAACCCTACAATTGCAAAAAGGAACTGATACATCTAAAGTAAAAACAATCAGACTGGGGAACAATGATGGGTATGTCTTATCGGTTACATTTGAGAAAACAAATGATAATCAGATTAAAGTAATCCCTTCGTGTAAAAAGCCGAATGGAGAAATGGTTGATGCAGCAAGCCAAAAGATTAAAACGGCTTTAACGAAACCATATTTTAACAAAAAAGATGCTCTAAATTATATTTTACGGACAGTACAAACAGTTGAAGGGTTTTATAAACCTGATACAGAGCAATATGCCTCTGCCCTCTATACAACTGTACAAACAGGCGGAAAAGGCATTACTCCTCAGGGGATATTTGACGAAAGTAAATTGGAAGCATATAAAAACGCATATAACAACAGTTCCGGATATTTACAAATAAAAAATATAGGTGCGTATATTTATAATCAACAGATAACAGCAAATGATTGTGAAGGCACTTTAACCGTACAGTATGTTATTGCTTCTTCAGAGGATATAATTGAAGGAAGTCTAAATGATAAAAATCTATCTGACACAATATCGAAAACACTCACCGGTTTTAAGAAGATAAATCAAGAAACGGCACGGAACCTGTTTCAATTTACCGTAATGAAAGGTACCGCAAGCGGCTCAGAGGAGACAAAACTCAAAGCATGGATGCAAAAAAATATCACAGGAAGTCAAAGCCGGTTACTGAGTGAAGAAGGGACACCTGGCACAAACGGTTGGAAGATTAAAAAAAACACTCAAGTTGAACAGCTGCTTTGTGCAAGCCGCAATGAAAATGGATATTATGTAACGCTAAATCAGGAAGATATTGAGCGGGAATGTTGCTTAGGTACGGATGTAAATCCCCTATCAACTGGGAAGGATAATAGTAAATTGCTTGTAAAACGGGTTTTACTGACTAAAAACAGAGACTCAAAAGAACTTACTATTAGCATGACCTTTTGCAAAGATAGAGATGAGGAAACTTTTACATGGACGGTTCTTCCGCTGAGTCCCAACGGAAACTAAGATTTGTCATAGACACCTGATAGGGGTGAGGGGGTGCTGTAATAATTTACCCTGATCCAAGAAATTACCTTGAAATACGATAGTCAAAATCGTGCTTTATGCACGATTTTGACCTATTCGGCAACTTTGTTGCCGAATAGAGGTCTATTGCATACTCTACAGTACTGTGCTATAATAACAGTGGCAACATCGCACATAAATCTAAGGACCATGCACATGAGCAAAGGAAACAGCTATCCCCCCACACACCACCAACAACAACTGTCAATTATGCAGCGGTTTATACTGCAAGCGTTATGCACAATAGTATTACTCACAGTGTCATTAACAATGCTCCTCTTTGTAAAGCGGCAAAAAGAAGCACTGGTACATTCATATACCGATAAAGAACTGCTCCAGCTCATATCACAAGAAATCAAACAAACTTCACAGGATCTTACACGGCTATCACGGTTGTTTATAGCAACAGGGGATAAAAACTATTATCAAGAATATCAAACAATACTACAATGGATAAATGGAGAAGTCCCCCGTCCGAAAACAGTACATGCGAGCCTCTATCCGGGAGAAAAAATAAGCCGCAAGGATTTATTAGTAAAACTCCGGTGCGAAACAACAGAACTATCATTATTAGATGAAGCAAATGCGTGTTCAAGCCAACTAAGTCAGCTGGAAAATCAAGCAATGAATAGTATTTTACAGCAACGGTATATTGAAGGTCCCGCTTCACAACTCCCCACTGAATCACTTCAAGAGTTCGCAAGCAGAATTATACATAACAGCAACTATCACCAAGCAGTAGCTAAAATTATGGAACCGCTCAATAAATTTTTTATTGCACTTGATACGAGAACCAGTAAGAATGTTGCAGCATCAAGTCATTTGCTGCATATATATAGTATGACAACGCTTATATTACTCAGCATAGCAATAGTTTCTGTTGCTGCATTTATAGCATTCCTGCAAAAAAGTGTCATTAGCCCGATTATACAGACTTCTCAAATGTTTTCATATTTACGGAAGGGGGACCTCACAAAACAGATGGCAATTCATGCAGCAAACGAAATCGGTAAAATGCAGCAAGATTTTAACCATGCAGTAATGAACCTTAATCAATTAGTTGTTGCGATTAAAAATAGTACAGCAGCCTTATCATCTGTAGGGCATGATTTAACAATAAATATGAATGAAACAGCGAGTGTTGTCAACGAGATAAGTACCACCATTGATGGTGTCAAACAGCAAGCTCTTATGCAAGCTGGAAGTGTTTCCGAAACTACCGCTACTATAGGACAAATAATCCGTACGATAAAGCAGCTTAATATGCGCATCGAAAATCAAGCAGCACACGTCATGCAGTCTTCTTCAGCAGTAGAACAAATGACGGCGAATATGAGTGCTATTACACAGATACTTACTAAAACAAATGATGCAATTAAAAATCTTGCAGATGCAACCGCAGATGGAAAGCATACTATTATGAGTGCTTCGCAGGTAACACAAAAAATAGCAGAAGAATCAGGCAGTTTACTGGAAGCAAGTACCGTTATTCAGTATATTGCAAGCCAAACAAATTTACTCGCGATGAATGCAGCAATAGAAGCTGCCCATGCAGGTGAAGCAGGGAAAGGCTTTGCCGTTGTTGCGGACGAAATTCGTAAACTTGCAGAAGAATCCAGCATTCAGGGAAAAGCTATTACAGCTACCTTGAAAACAATATCAGGAGAGATAGAGACCTTATCTGTTTCATCAAAAACTGCCGGAGAAAAGTTTAATGCAATTTTTACCTTGTCTGAAAATGTAAAAAGTATGAGCAGCCACCTAATGGAAGCTGCTAAAGAGCAGGAAAATGGCAGCCGGGAAGTCCTTACATCTATAAAAACAATAAATACAGTTACTGATGAAGTTAAAGCAGGTTCAGATGAGATTCTGCATGGCGGTGAAAATGTAGCAGGAGAAATGGAAAAACTCAATAGTCTTACACGCCTTATTACCGATAGTATGAATGAAATGGCAGCAGGGGCATTACAGATAATTCAGGCAGTACAAAACGTCAATTCTATCACACAAAAAAATGAGGCCAATATTGGAACTTTAGCAGCTGAAATCAATAAGTTTACAGTATGAACTTTCAAGCGAACCCATCAGGTAAATTTCGCGCAAGCCTATTTGTAAAACTATTCAGCCATAGTAGCTTTTAATGAAATTGGCTACTGATAGCGAGTTTAAAATTAAGTCTTTTATCAAAACCGCCACGGATGGCGGTGGTTCGCAACAGTAACGAGTTTTTCGTTAGAAAAACTTGTCGTTGACTAGTGTACACGGATGTACACTAGTCAAAACCGCCACGGATGGCGGTGGTTCACAACAGTAACGGGACTATCAAAAAAATGGAGTTTTTGGACAGCCTCGTAAGCTCAACACAGTTTTCATTTAATTGGCTTGTTTCTCCCCCTGATTGGGCGTAGTGTGTTGCACAGCTATATTTTTATGACCAATAAAAAGAATATAGATAAGCACCGCAATAAAAACAATAAAGAGAATAATTCCTACTATTTTCATAATCTGTCCGCCTTTTGCTCCAAGAAAATAGACAAACCAGAATAAACATGAAATATTGCACAAGGCAGCAAAGGCATCAAATAAGAAAAACTTATAGAAAGGGAAACCGACAAAACCGGAAGTCATTGAGATAAGATTGCGTACACCGAATGGAATAAATCTCCCAAATACATACGTTAAAAAGCTATGCTTAACCAATGCGTCTGAAATACGGTTGGTACGTTCTTCTGTAATAATCCGCGTAAAAAAAAGTGCCGACCGGCTTCCCCGCTTTAAAAGTACCCCCCACAGATACACCAGACAATCGCTTAAAAGAGCACCAAAATACAAAGCTGTATAAAAAGCCGGAATAGCTGCCTTATCGTGCTTACATATCACAGCTGAACTAATGACTAATATATCCTCGGGAATTGGTAGATTAAACCCGCCTAATAGTAAACTGATAAAAATAACCAAAGGGAAATAGCTGATATATTGGCTAATAAACCCGGTAATCATTGGAAACATTGCAAGAATTTATCACAACTAAGAGAGGTTTTCAAGTTCATTTATCCAAACAGACGGAGAAATATCACTTGGCATTTTCCATGCGCCACGCGGCGAAAAACTTCCCAACCCTACTTGTACACCGTCAGGAGCACAGGAACGCTTAAATTGCTGACTAAAAAAGCGGCGATAAAATACCTTTAAACATTGCAGCACCTCTTCTCTTCCGTAAGAGGGATTTTTTCCTGTACAAAATGTTTGTTCGGCAAGAAAAAAAATTTTCCGCGGGGAGAATGAACTATGTAAGATATAATAGAGGAAAAAATCATGCAGCTCATAAGAGCCAAGAATAGACTCTGTTTTTTGGATGATGCGTTGATTATCTGCCGGAAGCAGTTCAGGACTTATAGGAGTTGCAAGAATATCCTGTAAAATACGGCAGCATCTTTTTTGTTGTTTTTCATCAGCAGTACAAAGTGCAGGATAGCGGATACATAATCTGACACACTCTTTCAGGATAGTTTTTGGTATTCCTGCATTGATGTTATACATAGATATATGATCGCCGTTATATGTTTCCCAGCCTAATGCCGATTCCGACAAATCGCCGGTACCAATCAGCAAAGCACCAAGCTGATTCGCTTTATCCATCAAAATTTGAGTCCGCTCTCTTGCTTGAGCATTTTCGTAGACCGTATTATGCAGATCAGATGAGTGTCCTATATCCTTAAAATGACAACGAAGAGCGCGTGTAATCGAAATACTTTCAAATGTGCAGCCGAGTACTTCTGCAAGTGCCTGTGCATTCGATTTTGTCCGACTCGTTGTCCCAAAACCGGGCATAGTAAGGGCGTAGACATTGCAAACAGGGAAACCGGCAAGTTTTGCTGCAATAACAGCAACCAGCAGCGCAAGCGTAGAATCAAGCCCGCCAGAAACACCGGCAATAATTCTGCTGCATTGTATAGCCGATAGGCGCTTTACCAATCCCCTTGCCTGCATTTCAATGATTTCCAGAAAAAAATGAGTTACTGCTGCTTCATCATGCTGAATAGACAGCGGAATAAAAGGATTTTTATTCCGCGGGCGGTAAAGCGGCGGCGGCATTGCTGCTGCCGGTGCGGGTATGACAATGCGGGTAAGTAGTGATTCTGCATCGGTATCATTACAAACAGGCAAAAGCTCAGTGTCAATATCTGCATACAGTAGCGAATCTTCCGCTGCTGAGTCAAAACACTGCCCACGGAGGCAGTTTGCAAGAACATAGCCGCTGCGTTTTGCAAGCGTACACCCCGCCTGAATAATACCTGCTTCACCTGCACAAACAGAATCAGTAGAAGATTCTCCCCAACCGGCATTTACAAAGACAAGCGCAGCATGGTATGTTTGTGAAAACACAGCAAAACGGCGTTCCAGGTGGCTAAAAGATTGTACTGATGCAGCCTGTGCAAGCGGCAGCAGATGCACCGATGCTTTCCCCGGCTGTTCAATACCAATCATATATGAGCATAAACTACCGGCTAGTTCAAAAAGCAACAGAGTACCCCATGGAATATTGTTCCTACTGCCTACCGTGCAGGTACCGCAACTTCCGATGAATGTTGAAAATCCATTCCATACGGCAGAATCATGCAGCGGGACCAGCCCATATATTTGACCGTTTCCAACAACTGCAGCAGTGTTATAGATTTTTCCGCAATGTAAAAACGGCAAACCGATAACAGCTGTTATTGCAAGATGCGCTGTAGTTTGTACGATATGCTCTAATGCTTGTTCGGCAGCAGTAAGTAAGGCATACTGAGCAAACAAATCACCACAGCTTGCCGAAGTAATACTAAGAGCGGGAAAAACAACAGTATCAGCTCCTTGCTCTGCACTGCGGGAAATATAATCAATAATATGCAGTGCGTTTGTAGTACAATCGCCGACAGTACACGGCGGTACCGCTGCTGCAAAGCGGTAAAATCCGAATGAATGTATATCGGAAACTGCGGAAACCATACTCTGCATATTACAGCACCTGAGAAAGTTTATAGGCAGCTTCCTGCGCATACTCAAACGAAGGACAATTTTCTGCAAGTTTATAATATAAATCACTTGCTTGCGTAATAAAGCCTTGCTGATATAAGAGATCTGCAAATTGGAGAAATATTGCCCAAATTTTCCGTGATTCTGCCCATTGCTGGATTTCATTATTATTACCTATCTGCACTAAAAGGTCAGAAAAATCCTTGTATGTATAGGTAAAATCAATTTTTTTTGCGGTATCGCTCAAATAGGTAACTGCAATATCAGCACCAAGCAAGGCTGTTTTGAATGCCCTGTCATACTCACCCGCTTGGCTATATATTTCACTTAATTCAGTATAAGCGCGCAGCGCAATGTCATTATGATGCCGATACAATGAAAAAAACTTTTCTACGTTTTTTTCATTTTTTATAGTATGAATCATTGCTTTTAATGTAGCACTTTCTGTATTGGTTGTTCCATATACGGGGTCTTCGGTAAGAATAAGGAGTAAATATTTTTCTTGATCATCAGGTTTATGCAATAAACCCGAAATATGCGACAGCGCATAAATAATCTCAAAACGCATATCGGGAATATACAAAAACTCACGGGAATCCCATGCGTCATGATAGTACCTAAACGCCTGAGCATATTCACCTTCAATCTCATATATTTTACCGATAAGATAATCGCATTCCGGATATACCCCGCTTTTTCTAAACCATGTCATTAAATTACTCATTGACTTATCAAAGAAAACAGGTGGATGCGTTAAAAAAATTTTATCCAAAATAGCACAGGCTTCAATATCATCCCGCTTTTGTAAGACAGCATATACATCTCCAATAAGATCGCCTGCTGCACGTACCTGATACGGCTGTATAGCAGAAAAAAGATAGTCGTACTGCTCTTGAACCCGTTTTTTTTGAAAATCACGGGCATCACCAATAAGCAGGAGTGCTTTACCGAATTCCCGCTGTTCAAAGGCTATTTTTCCTTGCTCAAGCAAATGCCATGGTTCATCACCGGCTGTTATACTCCGTTGTGCAAAGACAGCTGCACAGATACTTACATATAAAAAAAAGATACAGTGTTTTTTATTCATAAACTTAGCAATTCCTTTTCAAAGGCAGCATCCACAACTGCAGTTTTTTCTTCATTTTTAAGACCCTTTAGGCATATCCGATGGACTATCGCGCCATGCTTAAATAATAACACAAAATCATCAGCTCCTGTAATTCCTAAGTCAGCATGTTTGCCTTCCCCGGGACCATTGACAACACAGCCCATTACGGCAATAGTTGCAGATTTATCCAGCATGAGCAGTTTTTTTTGCCACCGGTTTACAAATCCATGAACATCAAACCCATTGCGTCCACACCGCGGGCATGAAACAAGCCGTATGCCGTTTTTCCGTTTGCCACATTCAGTCAAAATTTCTCGGGCAGCAATTACCTCATTTTCCATAGTATCAGATAAACTGACACGTACCGTAGCACCAATATCCTGCTGCAACAGGCAACTGAATGCAAGTGTACTCTTTACTATTCCGGCAATAAGCGGTCCCGCTTCCGTTACCCCTAGATGCAGCGGAATATCTGACTGGGCTGCAAAGGTTTCATTGGCAATAATTGTTTCTCGTACTGAAGAAGCTTTCATCGAAACCAAAAAGTTTTTAAAGTTATGGGACTCAAACAGTGCAGCTTCGCGTAATGCAGCTTGCACAAGGGCATTTGCCCGCGCTTCTTCAGGATTATGCCCCCCACGTATCTGTTCTTCCATTACTTTGCGTAAATCAGCGGGAATTGAACCGCTATTCACCCCTATCCGCAAAGCGGTGCCGGTTTCGCGGGCCTTTTCAACTACTGCCTCAACTCTTTCTTGAGTACCGATATTCCCCGGATTAATGCGTATCTTAGCGGCATTTCCATCCATACAGCGGAGTGCAAGCCGGTAATCAAAGTGAATATCAGCAACAAGCGGCATAGAACAAAGGCGGGTAAGCTCAACAAATACATCAGCACTCGCCATATCCGGCACTGCAAAGCGCATAATATCACAGCCGATTTGTTCCAAAACAGCTATTTCCTGCACAATGTGGGCAAGAGAATCAGCATACAGCGGCTGTTTCCACATCGTTTGAATTGCAATCGGACAGCCGCTTCCAAGTATGAGCGGACGAACTGAACCTTTCCCGCCGATTTGTATCTGCCGTGTCTTTTTCATCAGGTGCATTGATCCTTCTACTTTTTATTTACAGGCACTTTACTTTGATGAATACTGCCTGCTTTTAAAAAAAGATTTCCGCCATGCTGCTGAATCTTCCCTAATACTTTTATCGGCCGTTCTGGGTCAATTTCAACAGAAAAATTACAAAACACCGGTACAATACCTTCAAGCTGAATACGATCATCATAGCCAACCATAAGATCAAAGCCCGTCCGCTCGCCGTCTTTTTGTATATTTGCTGCAATGCCTGACCACACTGTCCAGCAGTCAAGGTACAACGGAATATCAGCTTTAACACGGGAATATGGCACAATATCTTTAATAGTATCAAACCCCGGTGTACTAAAATAATCCATCAGAATACGAGATTTTTGCTTTATCGAGTGAGCAGCGTTTGAAGATAAAATACGGTTTACTTCAATTTGAGCTAAATTATCACGCGATTCTTGAAAATACTTTTGTGCATTATGATATGCGCCCAGCACTTCTTTTTCAGATAACGTATAGTATGCAACGCCGCCAGTCTCGATTGGACGGTTTTTTTCGTCGGTTAACAGCTGAAGTGCCGACAAATCTGCCCGCTGCGCCCGCAAATGCAGCGGTAAACGGATAAACATCCAACCGGTTAATACCGCTACAAGCAGCGTTCCGCAAATAACTGCTGCAGTAATCGTTTTCTTACGGTAATATGCACTGACTCCAGGACGCGGATAATATTTTTTTATTACTCCCGACTGAATGGCATCCCCTATTTTTTCAGGCGTATTATTAACACGTATAAATTCAAGCCCCATGCGTGCAAGTTTATGGTTAGGACTGTATTCAACTGCTTCTAAGTAATATTCAACAGCCCGTGCTGTATCTCCTCGCCGCAGATACAGTGCCGCTTGTGCGCACAATAAATCAGGATCAGTCATTTTAATACGGCGCGCACAGGTTAAATAGTCGATAGCACCGCCTATATCGCCCGCGTGAAGACATGAAAGACCGAGATAAAGGTAAAACGGAAAAGACTTATTAAATGCAGCATTATACGATGCGTCACGATTATCAGCACCGGCAGCATACTGGATAACATGCGGTTCCAATAACCGGATAACATCTTGATAACGCTGCTTTGCAAAGAGTGCCTTTGCTTGATCAAGAATAGAAACCGGCATTATTCTTCCTGTAATATCTGTATGATAGCATCAACTTCTTCTTGCAATGCATGAATTTCTTCCTGAGAGACCTCAGAAGGATTCTGTTCAAGCTGTTTTATTTGCTCAAGGAGTTTTTCTATCTTTTCATAAGACTGAGCCTTCTGTCTTTCCATATCTGCATGAGCTTCATCTGCATCATGTTTTTCCATATCCGCAGTACTTTCAGCTGCATTCTGTTCCTCCATGACAGGTTCTTTGGGAGATTCTTTTTGAAGCTGAGTATCTTGTACCGAATTATCAAGGGAAGAAGCCGCCGGCATAACCGTATCAGATGCGGCATTCTCCAGCGCTGAAAGCGGTGTGCCGTCTTCCTGCATGCGATCTGCATGCGTCTCATCACTAGTTCCGGCAGCTTCATTGGTATGCGACGTATAGACAGTAGGCACAGACGGCGCACGATATGAACGGTAGTCATAAAAACCAATACAGTTAGAGATAGAAAAGAACTGCTTATTTGCTACTTTCCGCTCTGACCATACATACAGAATACCGGGATCTCGGGCACTCGCTTTTTTAAATGAACGCCCCTGCACATAGGACGGCAGCCATGTTTTTGTAATCAGCCGTTCCCAATTCGCAATAAATACGGAAACAGGCGTAGTTTGGTGTACTCCTTTCAAAAAAAACATCGTAGAGCAGCCTTTATCGGCTGAAAAAATAACGGTATCTTTTTCAAGTGCCGGCTGTAAAAGCAGCTCACTACCTATTTCAGTACGAATATCAGTGTAAAACGGAATACGGTATGTTTCAGCAAATGAGGTATCAAAAACTGCTTTCAAAGCAATATCAGCAACAGCCCCGGAAATATTTTGTACCTCGGTAACAACTTTCAGCATTGGACCGGTAGTAAGACCATTTGTTTTCTCAAATGAAAAATGCTGTACGGCAATAAAATCCAAACTGATTTGAAAAGTTACCGTTATAGAGCTTTTTGCCTGTTCTATAATAATTTTTTTACCGCTTCTATTATTAAGATGATATATATGCCCGTTAAACAGCAATGAATATACATTCAGCGACGACTGTGTTCTATCATCATACAAAGGAGTATAAAACCCCGATCGGGAAGCATCCGTGCGGTACACACAAAAATTGCCGGTTTTAGGATAAATAACGAGTTTCAATGGGTCAGATACGAGTTCAACCGGTTCTGAATCAGTAAATGCTGACCACAGAATACAGAATAAGCTGCATACCGCTATAAATATTTTTTTATTTTTCATGCGTTTTTTCTCCTTTTACCCGCTTTTCATAGAGTTCCTCCAAGATGCGGGCTTTTTCTTTAAGAGCAGCTAGTTCTTTTTGTTTTCTGTTTTCCTCTGAATCAGTGGCTGACGTATCTTGCGTTTTAGTGTAATGCAAAAAAGCTTCAGTGAGCTGATCGATTTTATACTCAAGTGTTTCAATTTTATTGTACAAAACCTCATACATATCTGTATCGTCAGCAGCGGGCGGCATAGACGGCGACTCCGACGCGATCGGTTCCATTGCAGGCACTTCAGCAGCTTCCCCTGATACGTTTGTTTGAGACTGTATAGCATCAATTTCATCAAGACGCTGCTGTGCTGCTTGTAGTTTTCCGGATTCAGGATAATCAATGGTAATCCTTAAAAACGCCTCGCGGGCAGCGGGCAATTTTTGTTCGGCATATAAATTTTCTCCTATCCAGTAGTATGCCGAAGGCACTTTCGGATGTTCCGGTACTTCTTTCAAAAAGCGGAACAGTATGTCATTTGAATATGCATAGCGGTCGTACAGGTGCAGTATACGCCCTTTTTGATATAATACCTCCGCTGCGTTTTCATCAGCAGGATATGCAGATAAAAAAGCATCAGCATACCCAAGCGCAGTGTCATAATTATGGGCAGAGGTATGCGTCATCACCAGCCAGTAAAGAATTTCCTTTTTTTCTGACGGCATAGCATGCAGTGCATGCTCAAATGAGGTAATCGCAGATGCCCAATCGGAACGTATATACGCGTCAAGTCCGTTGAGTAAATCATCGTTTGATGAAGCAATAAGAGGGCACACTAAACTAAGGCAGAAAAAAAGGCTGTACAATTGTTTTTTCATTTTGTCATCTCTCCGGAAAAGAATGCCGATCCTGAAACAATTACATCAGCACCGGCTGTAACCGCATTGGGCAGCGTTTGTTTATTGATACCGCCGTCAACGGAAATAAGATACGTATAACTATGCTGCTCCCGTAAGGTTTTTAACAGCGTAATTTTTTCTAAGCAGTGCGGAATAAGCGTTTGCCCGCCGAAACCGGGATTAACCGACATAACCAGCACTAAATCAATAAGCGGCAGTACCTCCGAAAGAAGCATAACCGGTGTTGAAGGCACCAGTGCAATACCTGCTTTCATGCCTTTTTCATGGATTCTGCCGATTAAACGGTGCGCATGCACAGCTGATTCAATATGAAATGTTAGATAATCAGCACCTGCCGCAGCAAAATCGTCTACAAAATCTTCAGGCCGTTCAACCATAAGGTGTACATCAAACGGTAAATCTGACTTATTCCGTAAGGTTTTGATCACAGGTGCTCCAAATGTTAAGTTTGGGACAAAATGTCCATCCATAATATCCAAATGTACCCACTGACCGCCGGCATTCCGAATAAAGTCTAATTCACTCTGTAATTTTGAAAAATCAGCACTTAATAGGGATGGAGAAAGTATAAACGGTTTTTCCATAATGTATGCAGTAAAAATTAATTTACAACCCTCCTAGAAACATTTTACAACTCAAATAAGCATATACGAGTTATTCAGCCTGAAGCAAAATAGCAGCTTTTGGACATCTCTAAAAACTCGGTTAGCTTTTAGAAGATGCCTCATCAGCACAGCTGACAACGAGTATTTTTTATAAATTCTTATACTGTTATAATTTATAAAAAATACGTCGCAAATAAATCTAAGGAAAACCTCTAAAAAACTGAAGTTTTTAGAGGTTCCCTTTTATATCAGCATGAGGGGGTATCGAAAAAGCACGCAGCTTTTGGGACATCCCCCAGCCCCGCGGCGAGTTTAAAATCGCGCACATAGCACGGCTTTGAACATCACATCCTGCAGCCTGTTCTGAAACGGAAGTACCCGAACAGGTTTATTATAGCATACTATACTATTCTGAAAAAAGAATCATTAGGAAAAAAGCGATTCTTTTATCATTATCATACGCATAATGCGACCGATAGGAATTTTTTCATATATTCCAGCCTGCTGTGTTTGCAGCAGCAGTACCGCATCTTGTGCGGTTTTTTCAATACGTATCGGCAAACCTCCGATCATGGGAGATTTGCTTGATTCATCAAAATAGATTTCAAGCAGATTATGCTCAGCAATAGCCTGCTCTGCCAGATGAATTTTTCCTAAAAAGTCTAAGCCTGAAACTTCATGAATTTCTCCTGCAAGCGATGTTTTCGATAATTGTTCTTCACAAATAATAAGCTTTTTCCGGATCTTTTCATGTAAAATCCGTTTATCCTCCGCCGAAAATGCTAAATTCTCAAGCAGTGCCTCCAGCCGGTGCTGATGCTCCGCATAAGAAAGTTCATCTGCACCAGAACCCGCCTTATGTACGGCAGATTCAGCACTGCATCGTAGTATACTGTTTTGTCCAATGGTTTTAAATGGGATTGGGGTGTACAGCTGCAAATGTTCTTTTGTATACCACGTAACCTCGCAGCCTGCATCCTGAAGCATTTTACGGATTACAGCAGGATCCGTATCTTTCATCAGATATAGTCCCTCCGCCAGCTCTTTATAGACCATACTGTACAGTGCTGTATTTTTCGTAAATATCGTCCTTTTTTCAGGCGATACGGCAAGGATAAAACCATGATACAATCCAATCGCCGTATAGTGTGTGTACCATTCTGTAATACTTACGATGATATTTTGCGGCAGTTCATGGGCAACAGCAGTTTTAAGTGCTTCCAGCAACAGCTGCGCAGTACTATTTTTTTCAAAACAATGCGCACAGGCAGTGCGTGTTATTTCAAAAATACCGGTTTCTTGCATAGAGCGCGGCTCACAGCAGGAAAGTGCCGGAAAAAGATGTGTAAATGAGGTATGAGGCAGTACCGTTACTTCAAATGAAGGTGAAATAATCACATTTTGTTCAAGTGCCTCTTCAGAAAAAACCTCGGTATTTATCTGCCAGCAATCTGAGCCAACCGGCTGTAAAAAACCCAACTGCTGCGCAACAGTGATAACCAGCTCATTTAGTGAACGGTCAGTACAGTCAAACGCAAGATATGATGTATGCGTATGATTTTTCCGGCACAGCTGCTGCTGCACAAAATAATATAAGCGGGATAGTGCGCCAAGCGTATATCGCGCAGCAGGATCGAGCGAGGATAAAAAGCAGGAGAACAATTTTGCCCGCTGAATGAGTATTTCACGGCGTACCTTACCGCATACACCTGCCGCTATATACATTTTCCTATCAAAAGACGGCAGCTTAAAAAATTCAATCCAGCGTCCTTCTTGCGGCACAAGATCAGATTCATTTTGCAAAAGCAGCCCGATATTTTGTAAGCCTGTACAAACAAACCGCACCCATACAGCAGCTGAATCAGTACCGAATGAAGGAAAAATTTCATCCAGTGCTTTTGCCGCTTTCTGCTTAAACGAGCCGTCTTTTTTCAATACATCAGTTGTATGGCTAAAAAAACAATACACACCTGCCAGCAGCATATCATCGGCAGTAGTCATTGTTTTGCACAGTCCCGCTCCTTGCTCAGGCAAAAAAAGCGTATTTTGATTTAAAAGCGGCAAAACGGCATCATACAGTAACGGATTTATCTTGTAGATGCGTATTCCCGCATCAGTGCTGCTTTGCACCTGATAAATCAGCAGCCGCTCCTCCAAATTAAAGAGCTGCGGGGCAACTGCAAGTTCGTCTGAGAAAAAATGCAAAAGCGCATTTTTTGAAGGCACTGTTAAAAAAAGGATTCCGGTTAAAATAAGGATATCCTGCTCCGTAAGGCTGCCGATAATTGTCTGCTGTATGCGGGGCTTTGACAGAAAGCCGCTTAATTGCTCTGCAAGCCGCTGTTTATTAAATGGAGTTTTTATATCTCCAAGATAGAGCCGCAATAAATCAAAAAAAATCTGATCCGGCAGCCGCAAGAGAGCTTCCTGCCATTCAAGATACGCTTTCCTATCCATAGGCATTACCGTGCGGCAATTGCCGCTTTAAGGGTTGTAAGTACGGATTCTCCGCACAATGACTCAACTAAGGCAAAGGCAAATTCTTCAGCAGCCCCGGCAGCGCAAGCAGTAATAATACGATCATCCCGGACTACACGCACATCAGTAATCGGTTTTGTCAGTAATTCTGTTCCCATACCCGGATAGCAGGTAAACTTTTTCCCGTCTAATAATCCCCATGCACCTAGTGTAAAACAAGGGGCAGCACAAATTGCCGCGATAATTCCCCCGCTTTCATACACAGTCTCGATAAACGATCGCAGCTGTGTACTTTTTCCCAGTGTCTCGCTATTTGGAAGTCCGCCGGGCAATACCACAAGTGCAGTCTCTTTTGCATACGGGATTACTTCAGACAGCACTGTATCGCACCGGATCGTCAAACCTCGTGAAGATCGTACCGTATTGGTTTCCAAGCCAATCAATACAGCATCTATCCCGCACCGCCGCAAATAATCGACAGGGGTAATAGTTTCAACTTCTTCAAATCCATCCGCTACACAAATAAAAGCTTTCTTCACCGAAGTCCTCCTTTTACATTAGACATGTTCGATAACTGCGTTGCCGAACAAGCCTATTTTCTAAAACTCAGTGTTTAGACATTCATATAAGGCGATTAGCGTCTTTTCCGCCGCTCGGTTTCCGTCTGACATTCAATACACATCAAGGCATAGGGTATTGCCCGCAGTCTATCTTCCGGTATTTTCTTTGCGCATTTTATACATTTACCGTATTTTCCCTGCTCAATACGGGCCAAAGCGGATTCAATAAGCTGCATCCGTTTTATATCTTTTTCACCCATAAATTCAAGCATTTTTCTATCGGTATCATCAGAAGCAATATCACCGAAATCTTTTGGATCAACCGCTTCAATAATTTGACGGAAATCCTCGCTATTCGATGCAAGTGTTTTGATAAGTTCCGCCTTGCATTCGTGTAGTTCCTCTTTCATTTCCTGATAAAAATCTTTTTCCATTTGCACAATAACTCCTTTACATTAGTTGACAAATAAACGGATAGACTTTAAGATTATACGCGTGATTTTAAAAAAAATCAAATGGGACTTTCAAAAATTATAAAAAATACGCAAGTTCTATTATCAACGCTCTTATTTTTCGGAGGAATCGTGGCAAAAGAAGAAGCAATTGAAGTAGAAGGGATCGTTAAAGAAGCCCTTCCTAACACAATGTTCCGTGTCGAATTAAAAAACGGACATATTATTTTAGCTCATCTATCAGGCAAAATGCGCAAACATTATATCCGCATTGTACCGGGCGACAGCGTAAAAGTAGCACTCTCTCCCTATGATCTTAATCGAGGAAGAATTATTTTCCGTGAGCGCTAGAAACGCCAGAACAAGAGTGCTATGAGCTTCCATAAGAAATATATGGAACCATAAGACAGCATAAAAAAGATGTATAAAAAGACAAACACAATAAGCACACAGCCGTATAAGCCTGATGAGTTGTTTGTCTTCTTTTTCCGGAACATATCCGAAGAGAATCGTCCGGATTCAGAAAAGAATGATTCTTCTTCAGGTTCTTCATAAAAGCTGCTGCCGAAAGGCGAGCTATAGTAGTAATGAGTGCTTTGTCCGGTATGATAGCCCCGCTGCCGATTATCAGTACCGGCTCCGGCATCGTAAGCAGCCCGCTTATTCTTATCAGAAAGTACAGAATACGCTTCATTTATTTTCTTAAACATTTCTTCTGCGGCAGCATTTCCCTGATTTTTATCAGGATGATACTGCAATGCTTTCGCGCGGAATGCCTTTTTAATTTCTTCATCGGAAGCACCTCTGCTTACTCCTAACACTTCGTAATAATCCATCATGTCAGCCTATTGTGGTTCCTTTAAACGGCTTATCATTAAGGATATTATCAAGGTTATCCAAATCAGTGCCGCCTGCGCAGATAACTTGGATGCCTGCTTTTTTTGCCCGCCCGCTTGCTACGGGATCAAAAGGAACATTTTTCCCCGGCGACCATTCAGTTCCTACCATTTGAATAAAGTCATCCCACGAAATAGAATCAATCGGCTTTGCGTCAGGATTTTTTTTCGGATCATCAGTATACACTTTTTCAATATTTGATAAATTAATAACTTGGTGAGCAGAAAAACGTTCTGCAAGCAAAACCGCATCATTATCAGTAGAAAAACCGGGTTTCCAACCGGCAGCAATCAATACCTGTCCGGAAAATAATTCAACCGCTGTAGGATCATATACGACAGGATTAGGACATACATCGGAAAAAATAGCTTTTAGTAATTGAGCATTCAACCGTGTTGCCATAATGCCTATCCAATCAGCTTCATCATTTGAAGTTGCCGCACCGCCAATATTCTTATACGTGGTTTGATACACACGGGCAGGGTATCCGCCTCCAACAACCATTATTAATTTTCTTGCTGCATCGGCAGAAAGCCATTGCCGTATGTGTACGGCAAATTGACTCAAAAATACTTCATTAGGCTGATGCGGTACAACAATCGAACCGCCTACAGATAATACACGTACCATAGAAACTCCTCATTGAAAATAGTATTAAACCTGTTCGGAAATTTCCATTTCGGAACAGATTACCTTGAAATAACCTGCTCGGCAGCGACGTTATCGGAACAGGTCTAATATACGGCAGTTACTTTCGGCAAACGCCATAAAGAGCTATAACCGGTAATACTCGCCGTTGTTTCTTCCCATATATTCCTAAATGCATAACTGCGTATCTTTTCAACGGTTCTTCCCTCCGGCACCATAGGATTTTGATGCTGAATCCCCCTCGAAAAAACAATATGGGCAGCATCCAAATAGCCGAAATACCGATCTTTTTTATCGGCTGTTCCGTTTTCAAAGGGTATTCCTTGCTCCATTGCAGGGTCTACGGGCACCCACCCAAAACCGTCCAAATAAAATTCCGCCCACCAATGGCGGACAGAGATATTACTGCTGCCCACAACTATCCCTGCAGAGGGGATAGCCGGTATTCCGGCAGCGCGTGCAAGTGCGCAAAAAAGTAATGCCGCATCATACGCGTCTCCGTTTTTTTCTTCCGCAGCGGTAACAACAGTTCTTCCTGCATCAGTACCTGAGTATACGTGTATTTTAAAATCTTGCGTTAAAAAACGGTAAATACGCAATGCTTTATGATAGGGGTTTTGCTCATTTTTAACAATAGTCTTACATAGTTTTTTTATTATTTCATTGTCCGCCGGTATCAATGTATGCGGTTCTGTATAGGCTGCATAAAGCAGCGGATTACGCGGACGGGCTATAGAGCGAAATGATGAATCTGTAAATTCCGTTTCTACAGCACTGCGCTTCACAACATACTCTTGCTTAATATGAACCCTATCCCCTTTGTGTACATCAGAAAAGCGGTGCAGCGTAGCTCCTTGATAATGCAGGATAAACGGCTGCGGGACAACATCAGAAATAAACACCCGCCGCTGCGCCGCCGTTTTTTGCGGTACCGGAACCCGCAGAAAAAAAGTATTCGGATCGGCGGCATCAAAATCAGATACCTCCACTTCAGCAGTAAGCCGGTACGTTCTTGTCTCTGTATATTTTTTTCTACCGCGCCTATTTTTTACGGTAAAGGGGATAGGATTACTTACCCCCTTATCAGTAACTACAACAATAGCCCCTGATGCGGCTGCATCCGGTACCCGTACTTTTAATTCGCGATCACTCCACACCTCATAGTCAAAATCAGCCTCGCTGCACTCTGATGCAGCAGTTAAGAGCGCAGTATCTTCCAACGAAAAAACAGGCGAACTGCTGCCGGTAAACAGCACCGTACTAGTATTCTTTAATTTTCCAAAGTGCGTACCTTGGATAGTAATACTATCACCAATAGTGCCTTCAGCAGCACTAAGCCGCTCAATAACCGGCGCATTTTCTTTTTCGTCAGTATGGACAGCAACCGGCAGCATTGCCTTATTCACCAGCAACACCGCATTTCCCCGTTTATTTTTTACGACTGCATAAATAATATCTTCGTGTAAGTCATCAGGTGCTTCAAATACAATTTCAGTATCAGTCCATGAAATACATTGCTCCGGCTTTAAACGGTGCTGCCCAACCATGAGCCACGAATACGGTAATTTGCCGCCGAAATGAACACCGGTAATCGTAACACGCTCACCAGGAGCTGCAAGCTGCGGCTCTACGCTTTGTATTGTATTAACAGTTATCGTTGATGAAGAAAAAAACACCAGCCCGCCTAGCACAGCTGCACTGACGCATAAAAACAAGCCAAGCCTTACAGCAGGATATTTACGCATACAGTATAGCATACGCGAGATAGCACCTAATCTGATTTTTGCTGCCATACGAAAGTTCGTACTACCTATGCATAATTTTCGGCTGAAATTCTGCCGTAGTTTCTTGAGAAAGCTGTAAAGGAAATTCTGAAAGCGGCAGTTTTTTCTGCATACCCGATTGTGAATCGGCAAAGGTCGGATTTTTCAGATAGAACTGCGTAAACTCCCTTACAGGAAATAGTTTTGTATTCTTTATAAAATCCTTGGAAGGAAATTGATACACAGCAAGAGACTCACTTGACAGGTCAGGCGACACATAGCACTCCCGCTCAGGAATACGCAGTGTTTTCTCTACCGAGACCGGCATAACAAGCTTAAAGGTATCCTGCGCTGCGCCTAGAGAGCTTTCTATTTTCAAAAAAAAGAATAACGGCACCAAAACAAATAAGAGTACCGCAGCAGCAATAAGCGGAACCGGTACTTTCACTGAAGCATAAAACCAGCTGGATACTATATTAGACTCATGCTTTTCATTGACGACCGCTGCCCGCCGGATCATCAGACGGTCAAAAGATGAAGAAAAATCGGGCATCGGTGCTGCATCGCCCAAATGCTTCATTGTCGTATCTATAGAATGATAGGCGGTATACACAGCGCGGCACTTAGGACATACCTCCAGATGAGCCGCAATCATAGCAGAAAACTCAGACGGAACCTCATTATCTATGTACGCAGAAATGAGTTCATGGTTAAGGCATGTAGACATTCTCTTCTCCTATAACTTTTGCCAATTGATCCCGAGCTCTAAAAATCCGTACTTTCACATTACCTTCACTAATACCAATAATGCGCCCAATTTCTTTATAATTGAGATCGGTATATTCGCATAATTGTAATACAACCCGTAATTTTTCAGGTAATTGCTCCACAGCTCGCTTAACATCCTGCACGGTTTCATCTTTTAGAAGTGCTGCCTCTCCTGATTCTACTTTCCGGTTATCTTCCTTAAAGGCACGGGTATAGACCTTTCGTTCCAACACACGGCGTTTCGCATAATTAAGCGATGCATTCTTTACAACGCGAATTAGCCAATACTTTGCATCATTTAATGACGGAAAACGCATTCCTTTTTCTGTCATTTTTATCATTGCATCATGGCACAAATCTTCTGCTGCATCTTGTTCCCGTACAATATTATACGCCACTTTATACAGAGCAGGCAGAACATTATCATAAATTATCCTAAAATCTTTATCGGAGAGCGCATCTAAAGGCTCTGTTTTAGTAAACAATGAAAACTCCCTAAGGTTACACCTTCCGCCAAATTGTTCCGCTTGCGGTATCTTCGACGATAACCCCTTGCTCTTTCAAGAGATTCCTAATTTCGTCAGCTTTACTGAAATTCTTTTGCTGCTTTGCAGCGGCACGCTCAGCAATAAGCCGTTCAATTTCTTCATCATTATCTGATTCGTCGGCAGGTTTTCGCGAAAGTGCTTCTTCAATCAAGTTCAGTCCCAATACAGTATCAAAAATCACTATAAGCGTATAAACTTCATCAGCGGCAACCGTTTTATCTTTTACCAGATTCTGAACTACGGAAAGCGCACGGGGAGTAGAAATATCTTCTTCCATAGCACGGGTAAAGTTATCCAGATAGGCGTGTGCTTCAGGTGAATGAATCATCGCACGGGCATTTTCACGGGTAATAGCCGCTGTATCTCCGGTACAAGCAGGCATATCAATTTCTTTCAAAATATGAGCGATACGCTGCTCTAAATTACGGCGGGCATTTTTAGCGGTTTCCATAGCTTCCCATGAAAACGTAAGCTGACTGCGGTAATGCCCGCCCAGCAGCAAAAAGCGGTAATCAAGCGGAGCATAGCCTGCTTCTATCACCTTTTCAAGGGTTATAAAATTTCCTTCAGACTTTGACATTTTTCCTTTGTTCATTACTAAAAATTCGTTATGGAGCCAGTAGTTTACCCACTTTTTACCAGTTGCCCCTTCCGATTGCGCTATTTCATTCGTATGGTGAATTCTAACATGATCAATCCCGCCGGTATGAATATCAAATTGCTCACCAAGATATTTCATACTCATTGCAGAACACTCAATGTGCCAGCCGGGGTACCCTGTTCCCCACGGTGAATCCCATACAAGTGCCTGATTCTCAAACTTGCTTTTTGTAAACCATAAAACAAAATCATGCGGATTCCGCTTATTTGCATCAACGGCAATCCGTGCACCAGCTTTCAGCTCGTCAAGTCGAAGATTCGCCATTGCTCCGTATTCGGGAAAGGTTGTTATATCATAGTAGAGATTACCACCTGCAAAATAGGTATGTCCATTTTCTTCTATTTTTTTTATAAGTGCGATCATATCATCAATATGATCAGTTGCTTTGCACACAATGTCAGGGCGGCGGATATTTAAGCGTTCAGTATCTTTAAAAAACGCATCAGTATAAAAACCGGCAATTTCCAAAACGCTCTGACCACGCTCCTGTGCAGTTTTTACCATTTTATCCTCGCCGTCATCAGAATCGCCTGAAAGATGCCCAATATCGGTAATATTCATTACATGAGTAACGGTATACCCTAAAAAACGGAGCAGTCTGCATAGGGTATCTTGAAAAATATATGCGCGTAAATTTCCAATATGCGCATAATTATACACTGTTGGTCCGCAGCCGTAAAACCCCACGGTAGTACCTACCCGCGGAATAAATTCTTCTATCTTGTAACCAAATGTATTGTATACTTGTAATGCCATGTAAACTCCTTGTATCAGCACTCAACTTGTTTAGAACCTCAGTTATCAAACAGGTTTACTCTCTATAAATTAAGTTTTATACGATAACAACTTAATTTTACTCACCGCGTCTTACTCTCACTTATTCGGCAATGGCATCAGGGTATCCCCCATGCGGCTGCCGGGTATCTCTAAAAACCAACCGAGTTTTTAGAGATACCCGGCCTTTTTTCTTAAAAAAATAGCGTAAGATTTTACCTAAAATTTTGACAAATGGAAAGAGGCTTACAATAAGTTTGTTCGGGAACTTTCGTTTTGGAACAGCTCTAACAGTTCCGGTGCGTTTGTCATGGGTATATGTGCATATCACCTATTCTAAAGCTGCTATATAGTATATACTAGCTCTTCATGATAAATGTAGCTGAAATTCTGCAAAAAAGCAATGATCCTTTCTGCAAAGAACACGGATTTCAATGGAATATTATTTTAAAAGAATTTACCAGCTTTAAAATCGGCGGAAAAGCCGATATATATAGTAAGCCGGATTCTGAAGAAGCGCTCCTGCGGATATTAACATATATCGGCAAGAACAAAATACCAGTGCTGTTGCTCGGCGGGGGCAGTAACATTCTTATCCCCGATGACGGCATACGCGGCATGGTTATCCACACCAGCGGTTTACAGCGCATTACGTACCATGCCTGCAAAAACACGGTAGAAGCAGCAGCAGGGGTAAGTATCGACACACTAATGGAATATTGCGCCGAGCATAGCTTAACAGGATTAGAGCGGTTTGCCGGTCTTCCGGGTACTGTAGGCGGTGCTGTGTATATGAATGCACGGTGTTATGAGTTTTCCATATCGGAGGTACTGCATTCAGTCCGCTACTTGTTATATACTGATGATAAGACTACTGCGGCGCACTATATAATGCAGCAGGATGACTGGGGGTATAAAAAGTCTCCTTTTCAGGACGCTTCGGAACAAGCTTATGTGCAGAACGGCAGAAAGATTATTACGGCAGCCCTTTTGACGGTCAAAAACGGCAACGCCGATGAAATACGGGCAGAAATGCAGCGGTATAGAGCAGATAGAGCATCAAAAGGGCATTTTCGGTTACCGTCGGCAGGAAGTGTTTTTAAGAACAACCATTTATTTGGAAAGCCGTCCGGCAAATTGATTGACGAAGCAGGGCTGCGGGGCTTGCGCATCGGCGGTGCGCAAGTAGCACCTTGGCACGGTAATTTTATTGTAAATACAGGAGCAGCTACTGCTGCCGATGTACAGGCATTGATCGCCAAAACAAAAGAGGCGGTCTTTCAAAAGACAGGTTTTTTACTGGAACCTGAAATTATTTTTGCAGAAACCGTACTACAGAATGCATAAAGGTCTATACATACTGTAGAACAGTCTGATATTATCAGATAGTAAAAAAAGAGAGGGATACAATGCTTCAGTTATCATTTGTAAATTTTAAGCCTAAGTCATATATTCTTATTGAAGGGAAATCAGATACTGACCGGTTTTACATTATACAAAGCGGTCAAGTAAGAATAGCGAGAAAGCAAGAAATTGTTGCTGAAGAAGACGGTAATGTACTCGGTCCAGGGGATTTTCTTGGAGTAGTTGCATGTATGGCACGGCATAGCCAAATTGAAACGGCAATTGCAATAAGCGATGTAGTATTGATTGCAGTTCACTACACCCAATTCCCTGAGCTTATTGAAAAAAACACACCGATCGCGATGAAGATTATTTATTCATTCAGCAAAAAGATGCGGTATTTGGACGAAGCATTAACACGGATCACCTTAAAACGGAATATTGAAACAGATATTTCACATCTGTTCAACATTGGCGAATACTATTTACGGATTTCCAAGTTTGAGCTTGCTCTTTATGCATATTATCACTATTTAAAAGAGAAACCGAACGGAGAATATGCAGAAAAAGCCCGCTCCCGATTCATGGCAATCAAATCCACCGGCGTAAAAGCTCCCATTGATATGCTGGAACCTGATACTAAACAGATGGTAAGAACATATAATAAGGAATCGATGGTGTTTTGTGAATGTCAATCCGGCGGTGAGCTGTATATTATTCAAAAAGGACATGTAAAAATATCAAAAATCGTTGATAATAATGAAGTTTTGCTTGCCGTGTTAAAAGAAGGCGATATGTTTGGAGAAATGGCACTGCTGGAGAATAAGCCCCGTTCAGCAACTGCGATTACTACTGAGGAACCGTGCCAACTGCTTGCAGTAAACCGGCAGAATTTTAACCAGATGGTTGCAACACAACCGCAACTGGTTGCCCGCTTAACCACTACCCTTGCAGACCGTATTTGGGCAATGTACAAACAGCTTGCCAATACATGCATCAGCAATCATCTTGAAAAAATGTATGATATGCTAACCATCCAATTGGAGAAATTGCGGATAGTGCCGGTCGCAGGCAAAGAGCACGTATTCTCATTCAATCCGCTTGAGCTGACAAAGATGTGCAGCATTCCTAAAGAATCAACAGCACAGGCAATTGCTGACTTTTTAACCGTCCCCATTGTCCGAAGCAGCGATAGTAAAATTATTATTACCGATACCCTTGAGTTGGTAAAACAAACGGCGTATTTTAAGCGTATGCAGGAAATAGAACATGCTAGAAAAATGGCAAAAGAAAACGAAACCGCCGGATATTGGGCAAAACACGGACGGTAAAAGCGATAACACAGTATTGGGCACCTCTAAAAACTCGATTAGATTTTTAGAGGTACCCTCTTAGCTAAGAGACCGTGTATTTGTCTTTAACAAAGAAAGGAGCAATACAAATGAAACATTTTGTAGTATTTTGTTTACTCATAAGTGCTGCCCTGCTTTACGGGCAAACATCCGATGCCGGCAAACAAACAGCAATGCCGCCGGCAGAACAACAACCGGCAGCCTCTCAAGAATCCGGTGGGAAAGCAGCATTTGCTCCATTACCGTCGGAATACCGGGGTGTACAGCTCGGTATGCCGATTGATACGGTAAAAGAGCTTCTGAAAAAAGACAGCCTATTCGGTTACCGCGGTGAACGTGATATATCGTTATTACCCACTGAAAACCGCAGTTTAATCGAAACAAGCGGCTCTTTATTTATTAGCCGCTCATGGTTTCAATTTTATGACAGTAATCTCTATACAATGATTTTCAAACTGAATACCGATGCAGTAGACTATTATTCAGTATACTCAAAATTTTGCGGAAAATATGGCGAGCCGATGCTCATCAATCCCCAGCGGGCAATTTGGGAAGATGAGAAAATACGAGTGGTTATTGAACGCCCGCTTATCATAAAATATATTGATTTAACCGTATTTAATGAGCTGCTGTCAAAAACGGAAAAAGCAGAAGTCTATTCCGAAACACGGCGTAACGATTTTATCGACAGTTTTTAATGTATCAATATGACAGCCCGCCATACAATAATGCAATGTTGCACTATAGCCGGTTTTATTTTATGTATGCTGACTGAAACGGCATCATGTACAACACACGCCGCGCTGACTGAATTAGAGATAGCAGTACGGAACGCAGCACCGGTACGGATTTCCGCCGAGCTTGCGCTCACCAAAGAGCAGCAGCAGCGAGGCTTTATGCACCGCAAGCATATACCCGACGGCTCCGGTATGCTGTTTGTATATAATACAGATTCCCGCTTATACTTTTGGATGAAAGACACGCCCTGCCCGCTGTCTATTGCATTTATTGATTCTAACGGTTCTATACGCGAAATATATGATATGCAACCATTCAGCTTGGAAACAATTGCCAGCATCCATTCGGTGCGCTATGCGCTTGAAGTTCCGCAAGGCTTTTTTCAGCGTGCGGGCATTAAAACAGGTGATACATTTACGAAATCCACCTTGCAGCAGCTTAAAGCATGCTACTTAAAGCATGCTACTTAAAGCATACTAAATGAAGCATCTACTAAAGCGATACCTGAGTTTTTTCAGATGCCCTTTATTCTTTACTTTCTATGGGAGGTATATATGAAAATTTCATCATTACAAAAAATACGGTATGGATATGTACCGCGTTTACCAAAAGTCTTTGCGGAATCATTTGAGCATATAAAAGTTGAAAAAAAAGCAGCGCACGCGGGAGAAACTGCGGCTCCAATCAAAAGTTTTTTCCCGTGTACATTCGCCAATCCGTTTATCAACTTTACAGCAAATGAAACCGCAACCGGAACAGAGATTCCTCCGCAACCGCTTCGCATCGCAGCAGTATTGTCAGGGGGACAAGCCCCCGGAGGGCATAATGTTATTGCCGGCTTATATGACGCACTAAAAAAATTACATACTGAATCGCAGTTGTTCGGCTTTTTGGACGGACCGCAGGGCTTGGTGAGCAGCCAATACTGTGAAATTACCGCAGAAACAATTGCGTTATACCGTAACACCGGCGGTTTTGATATGATAGGCTCAGGCAGAACAAAAATTGAAACAGATGAACAAATGGCAGCCGCTGCACAAACAATACAAACACTCAAATTAGATGCCGTTGTAATTATCGGCGGAGACGATTCAAACACAAATGCAGCAGTCCTATCCGAATACTTTGCGCAGAATCATATTAAAACCTCGGTTATCGGAGTACCAAAAACTATCGACGGTGATTTAAAATCAGAGAAAATTGAAACTTCATTCGGTTTCGACACTGCTTCAAAAGTATACGCAAATTTGATTGGAAATATTCAGCGTGATGCGGTTTCTGCAAAAAAATACTGGCACTTTATAAAATTGATGGGACGGCACGCAAGCCATATTACCTTGGAGTGCGCCCTTCAAACTCAGCCCAATATTGCATTGATCGGGGAAGAGATTGCTGCCAAAAAACTTACGCTTGCGGAAATTATTACATCCATTGCAGACACTATTGCCAAACGGGCAGAAAAAGGTGAAAACTTCGGCGTTGTACTTATTCCCGAAGGTATTATCGAATTTATCCCTGAAATGAAGCCATTTATCCATGAACTGAATACCGCGCTTGTCCGCGATGCAGCATCATTTAATATGTTGAAAACCTTTGAAGAACAAACCCGATGGATAGAAAAATCGCTTTCTCCAGAATCGGCAGCACTGTTTAAATCAATGCCGGAAAAAGTAGCGGCAGGTTTTTTACGCGATAGAGATGAACATGGAAACTTAGTGGTATCTATGATCAAAACAGAAGACCTTATTATCGGACTTGTTGAACAAACCTTAGCAAAAATGAAGGAAGAAGGCGCATACACCGGTAAATTTGCAACACAATCCTACTTTTTCGGCTATGAAGGACGGGCAGAGTTTCCATCTAACTTCGATTCTGATTACTGCTATGCACTTGGATACACAGCCTGTATACTTGCCGCCGGCAAACTCACCGGTTATATTGCGTCGGTATGCAATGTAACCGCTCCTGTTGCTGAATGGCAGCCTTGCGGCATTCCAATTACCAGTTTGATGACGCTCGAAATAAGAGCAGGTAAAGAAAAACCGGTAATTAAAAAGGCAATTGTAGATTTACAGGGCGTACCATTTAAGACATTTGCTTCCAAACGCAGTATATGGGCAGAATCGGTAGCCTATACCTACCCGGGACCTATCCAGTATGCAGGCGATCCTGCGCTTGCAGACAGTATTACTGCGACCTTAGCACTGGAACACGGTAAAGATTTTTAGCAATAGGTGCTAACTCTCTTTCATCGACAAGTTTAGACAGCGCCGAAACATCGCGGTACTGACAGGGAGCAATGTTCAGGTATGAATACAGACATTCATTCCTGAGCATTGCCATCCGCGGATATTCTGACAGCCATTAGGGTATCTCTAAAAACTCAGATATAGATTTTTAGCAGATGCTCTGTCAGCAAAGCTGATACTGAGTATGGTATGCCGGCAGCATAAGTAACTGGCTTTTTGCCATGACATTGCATTTCCATGATGCCTGTAATGATTTCAACCGAAATATCTTAAATTAAAAATTTAAAAAAATATGATATTGTGCTAAAGTTTTTTACAACTTCCTCCGATAATAGGTATGGAGTTATTTTATACTCCTAAAAGCACGGATGCTTTTTACCATATTTATATTCCATGGAGGAATACAATGATTATTAATCACAACATGAGTGCAATGTTTGCACAGCGTTCAGTAGGAATTACCAATGTAAGCACCGGTAAAGATATTGAAAAGTTATCTTCAGGTATGCGCATCAACCGCGCAGGAGACGATGCTTCCGGTCTTGCCGTTTCCGAAAAAATGCGTTCCCAAATCCGCGGACTTAACCAAGCTTCTGCCAATGCCTCTAACGGTATCAATTTTATCCAAGTTGCAGAAGGCTATCTGCAAGAAACAACAGACATTGTACAGCGTTTGAGAGAATTGGCTGTACAGTCCTCTAACGGAATTTACTCTGCCGAAGACCGTATGCAAATTCAAGTTGAAGTATCTCAGCTTATTGCAGAAGTTGACCGCATTGCAAGTGCTGCACAGTTCAATGGCATGAATATGCTTACAGGGCGTTTTGCACGTGCTGAAGGTGAAAATGCTGTTACAGCATCTATGTGGCTGCACATCGGCGCAAACATGGATCAGCGCATACAGATTTTTATTGGAACAATGACAGCATCAGCACTGGGTGTGCGGGATCTTACCGATGGTACTGTAATGTCGCTCGCAACAGGCGAAGATGCAAACCGCAATATTGCAACCCTTGATGCAGCACTTAATAAAATCAACAAGCAGCGTGCTGATCTTGGCGCATATCAAAACCGGTTAGAAGTTACTGTTGCAGGTATCAATAATAGTGCGGAAAATATGCAGGCCTCTGAATCACGCATCCGCGATGCAGATATGGCTAAACAAATGGTTGCATATACCCGTGACCAAATTTTAACACAGTCAGGTACAGCAATGCTTGCACAGGCAAACTCTGCAACACAGTCTGTAATGACTTTATTGCGCTAGTTTTTTAGAATCCAAGCCTGTTATAGTATTCGCATAATTTTAACAGGCTTGGTATAGTGCATATTTATTTTTAAACCTTTATCATGGATAGCGAGGCAGCACAGTTTGCTAAACCTGTTCGGAACTTTCCGGTTCGGAACAGGGTACCTTGAAATGTGATGCCCTAAATCGTACTATTCGTGCGATTTAGAACTTGTTGGTCTATTCGCAACGCAGGTATCGGACAGGTCGACTCCCTGAGATTGGTTTACGTTTAAAACTTATTATCAGTTTTGCTGTTTATCGGCAAAGCTGATGGAAATGGGGCTGTCAAAAACTGAAAGCCTATCGGCTTTTTCTGTAAGGAAATGATTGATTATATCCGCTCAAGCGGATTGCGAAACAGTTTTTGATGGTGAGCTTTGCTCACCTGTTTCCTTAAGCTTTAGATGCGATATTATCAGCTTTGCTGATGTCGGTGTCCCGAAAGTAATAGCTTTTGGGGTATACCCTGTTCTTTGAAAGATACGCTCCTACGGAGTGCTGTGTTGCAGTATTATTGATTTCCATATTTTGTTTTACGGAAATCAATAATACTGTAGAGTAAGTAAATGGAAAAAGGCGCAACCAATTTTCCCTGCACTTTCATACAGTAACAAGTTCAGCATGGACGCTGGACTTTACTTCAAGGAGGGTTATTATGATTATTAACCATAACATGAGCGCAATGTATACACAGCGCCAAACAGGTGTTGTAAATACCGGAATTGCAAAAGACATCGAAAAACTTTCAAGCGGTATGCGTATTAACCGTGCAGGTGATGATGCTTCCGGTCTTGCAGTGTCTGAAAAAATGAGAAGTCAGATTCGCGGTTTGAATCAGGCAGGTCAAAACATTCAAAACGGAATTTCCTTTATCCAAGCAACAGAAGGATATTTACAGGAAACAACCGACATTATGCAGCGTTTGCGCGAACTTGCCGTACAATCTGCAAACGGTATATACGCTGCTGAAGACCGGATGCAAATTCAAGTAGAAGTATCTCAGCTTGTCGATGAAATTGACCGCATTGCAAGTCATGCTCAGTTCAATGGTATGAATATACTTACAGGACGCTTTGCACAAGATTCTACTACTGGAGCAATGCAGCTTCATATCGGTGCTAATATGGATCAGGCTGAAAAAGTCTTTGTTGGAACAATGACCGCAGCAGCTCTTGGTGTATTAGGCGGCTCACAAGGCGGCGAAGGCGATGGCCTTTCATTGTCATCAGTTGAAAGCGCAAATATGGCACTCAGCACAATCGACAATGCACTGAAGCAGATCAGTAAGCAGCGTGCAGATCTCGGTGCATATCAAAACCGCTTTGAACAGGCATATAATGGTATTACTATTGCTGCTGAAAACTTGCAGGCTTCCGAATCACGCATTCGCGATAGCGATATGGCAAAGCAGATGGTTGAATATACCAAAGACCAGATTTTACAACAATCAGGTACTGCAATGCTTGCTCACGCAAATGCTTCAACACAATCAGTTGTCCGCTTACTACAGTAGTAAGAATATCAGCTGAGTACCGGAACATAAAGAGCATATCAACAGATGCTGCTTTATAAAGAGAATACTGGATGTTGTCTCTTTTCCGGTAATGTAAAGAAGAAGAAGATGCGCCCTTCTTCTTCTTTTTTTTATAATAAACGTGGGGCTATCCAACGACTGAAAGTCTATCGGCTTTTTCTGTCAGGAAATGATGAGGATGGCATAAGTAACCAACTTGTGCGGCAGCTCCATTCTAGGTTTATTTGATGTATTTTAGTTGCGTAGTATCGATTATACCTTTTCCAGTCTGAGGAGGTGGAAAATGATTATAGATACAGTCCATGCAGTTAAGCTCACTGCAATAGGAGAACGCAGTGAAAAAGCAGCGAGCTATCCACTGAAAAACATTGAAAGACAATCGTTGCCTCTTTCCGGCACACAGGGCAGCATATTACATCCACCCGAAACCCTTGATGAAGCGATTGCCCAAATGGAAAAAAAATTTCCCGTATGTTTGATATGCATCTTCATTTTACGGTAGATACTAAATTGGAAAAAATTATTATAAAGGTTGTAGATACAGCAACCGATAAGGTTATAAAGCAGATTCCGTCAGAAGCTGCACAAGATTTTCTATATGCACTGAAAAAATCATACGGTATTTTGGTTGATAAAAAGGCATAGAAGTCCAGTTTGATAACTTTGTTGTTAAACTAGCCGGCGAGTTCAAAACCGCACATAATACCGCTTTTGCTTGTACTATTTTGAACATCGCATTTCGAGGTACCCTGTTCCCAAACAGAAGTTTCTGAACAGGCTTAGTATATCCGTATTGCAGCACTATGAATACAAGGAGCATTACTAATACCGAACACTGTTTCACTATTTTCTCTACAAATATAAGATATGCTCGATAGCACTGTTTTCGAACAGGTCTATTTCAGAAATTTATAAAAATTGCCGATTTTAGTATAGGGTATCTCTAAAAACTTAGTTAGATTTTTAGAGATGCTCCATCAGCAAAGCTGATAACGAGTTTTTAACAAGTATTTTTATACCAATGACTTGTTAAAAATGTCGCAAATTACATCTAAGGTAAACCTCTAAAAAACTAAAGTTTTTAGAGGTTCACTATAAGAGGTTGTTGTGTCGGATATGAATGTTCCCGGTATTGGTGCCGGAAAATATGATAAATTAATTGAAGCACTCATAAAAAAAGAACGCATACCGCGTGATACTGCCGCAGAGGATCTAAAGAAATACGAGCAACAGAACGAAATATGGCGGAAACTTAATCATTTCTCATCTGAAATACGCGATAAAACACGGGAGCTTTACTCATTTAATAATCCTTTTGTCGAAAAACTGGTTGAAACCTCAAATGAACGAGCACTAACTGCGACAGCGACGAGAGATGCCCGCGAACAAAATTTTAAAATTACCATTAACCAAATTGCTGCTGCAGATTCGTTTCTTTCTAAAGAAATACCAAAAGATTATCAAGTTCCTGCCGGCAGCTATACATTTACCGTAGGGGAAAAAAATATTTCTGTACATTGGAGCGGCGGCAAATATAAAAATTTTGTTAATCTTATTAACAAAAAAGGAAAGAATATCCTGCATATATCGGAAATAAAAACAGGGAAACAAGCCTCTGCGCTGTTATTTGAATCACAGATAACCGGTGAGGCTCATAAACTTACTTTTTCTGATGATGCCCTCTCTTTCGCACTTGAAAATGAACTGATAAAAGAAAATGACGGCGTTGCGATGCAAACCTCAAAAGATCATACAGAAATGCAACCCCTCTCATCTGAAAGCATTATGTTTGCACAGCCGGTTCATGCAGAAATGCAGTATGTTTTGCAGTATTCGGCGACTATTATTGATAGCCCCATACAGGAGTCTCAAGCGGAAATGCCGCCCGGCATACAATACGAAGCAGAAGCAGCGGCGTATAGTGAGGATCCCGCTGCAATCAAAGAACAGCTCGGCGTGCTTACCTATAGCGGAATAAGTTTGCAAAATGCCCCAAGCGATGCCGGTATATTGCCTGCGGCAGCCCCTGCAGCGACTTCTAAAGCCCCTGTAATATCGATTATACCGCAGCCTGCACGGGAAGACTACAATGCAGTATCGCTTATGACTACCGCCGGAGCACTTATTCCGCTTGCCTCATTGGAAAATACGCCTGAAATGCAAACATTCAGCATACCATTGGGGGAGTATGGCGATATTCGAGGATTGCAGCTGCATAATAATAACAGCGGTAAAACTATTCAAATTAGTAATATAAAGATTTTTGATCCACGGGCGACAGGCGACTACATACCAGTATCACCGGTATCACAGGCTCAAGATGCAGCCTTTACGTTTGAAGGCATTTCCGTAAAACGGGAAAAAAATGATGTTGATGACCTTATTCCGGGTATTACACTCCATTTGCATGATAAAACCGATAAAAAAGAAACGATTGATATAAAACCTGATACAGAAGCGGCAAAAAATGCAATAATCGAGTTAGTCGCAAAATACAACCGGCTGCTTGCAGAAATTAATATTGTTACCAATAAGCAGTCAGCAGTCATTGATGAAATTACCTACTTTACCGATGAAGAACGGAAAGCTGCACAAGAAAATCTCGGCACACTTTTCGGCAACACAACGCTTGCTGGTTTTAAAAATAAACTACGGCAAATTATCAGCGGTGTATACCGGAAAAATGATGACACACACATTCGAAGTCTCATTGAAATCGGTATTTCAACAAAATCCGATACTGCAAGCGGCATGAATGAAGCGCGGCTGCGCGGGTATTTAGAAATTGATGAAAAAAAACTTGATGCTGCATTAGAAAATTCTATGCAGGATGTCCGGTATCTGTTCGGCTATGATACAAATAATGATGTTCTTGTTGATGATGGGGTTGCGTTCCAGCTTTTCTCTCAAATTGATCCGTATATTCAACGGGGCGGCATTTTTTCTACCTATACCAATACGCTCACAGCAGAAATTAAAGCAAGCAAAACAAAAATCGAGCGATATGATAAACAACTTGAAAAAAAAGAAGCTGAACTAAAACAAAAGTACGGTATAATGGATGGTTCCTTAAGAAAACTGCAAAAACAATCCGATGTTATTAATAGCTTTAATCAACAGAATAAAAATTAAAAAGACTATAGTGAAGGAGTTTGCATGACTATCAGTTTAAATGGTACACCAATTACCTACACATTGGAAAACGAAAAAACTATCGGGGAGGTACTTGGTGCGATTGAAGCAGCGTGTAAGCAAGAAAATGAAACGGTTATTGCGGTATATGTTGACGATAAAGAATTAACGGCAGAAGAATTAGAGGCTTTATTCACACAGCCGGTTGATAACGGTCATACAATTGAACTCCGTACTGTTTCCGGTGTACAGGTGCGCTCCTATATGCAGGAGCTGGTAAGCGTATTGACGGAATACATACATGAGTTTGAAAAAATTTCTGTCTATATGCAGACGAATGAAGAAAGCAAGGTATTTGAACTTTTACAACAGTTTTCTCAAAAACTCAATGAATTCTACCGCTGCTTTTTGCTGTTTGATATAACCAATATTCCGGTCGATATAGAAATTGAAGGACGGCAAATGCAAGAGTATCAAAAAGATATTACTGCATTTATGCAAGATATTATTTCAGCGATTGAAGAAAAAGATATTATTCAAGTTGGAGATATTGCTGAATATGAGTTAAGCCCCCTTGTCAAAACCTTATTAAATGGGGTATCATCTATTTTAGTTTAAATGGAGAATATAAGAAGTGCTTGTAACGGATATTATCGGGATAGAAAAAAGAAACTCGCTTATTTATTATAGGGAAGAATTTTCCGCTATTGCTATTTATAATATTATGGGTAAAAAGCAGCAGGGGAAAATTGACTTTCTTGTTGAAGTAAATCCAATTGGTGAAAAAAAACTCTTTCTTGAGCTGATAGATACGCCTGACTATCCTTTACTACCAATCAGACTCGATGTAAAAAGGGCTTTACAGCATTTAATAGATACCTCTGCACTGCCGCTTTAGCAGGACGGGTTTATACACCGTAGGTCAATGTTCCAGCATCGTGTTGGGGCTGTCCAAACACCGAAAGCCTATCGGCTTTTTCTGGAAGGGGATGGTTTATATGTCCGCAATGTAGGATTGACTCTGCGGCTTACCGCAGCGGATTGCGAATCAGGGTTAGCGGTGAGTTTTAATTACCGGTTCCCGTAGATTTAGATTCGATATGGAGGGAAATACAGCCTTACCGGTAAAGGAGCTATGGTTTCCCGATAAAGGTTCCCTATTTTGTGTACTCAGTTTTTATTATCGCAGTGTGTGGAGAATGCTATGTATGAATACCATATAGAAGGCGGATTTCCGGTTAAAGGTACGGTTAAAGCAAGCGGCAATAAAAATGCTGCATTACCCTGTATTGCCGCCGCAGTATTGACAGATCAGCCGGTAATTTTAAAAAACATACCGGAAATTGAAGATGTCTTTGTCATGTTTGACATCTTTAAATCATTCGGCGGTACGGTAGAAAAAAATGCTCCGAATGAATATACACTCCAGCTAAAAACTATTACCGCAAATGAAATACCGGCACCGCTTGCACGAAAAATCAGGGCGTCTATTTTATTTGCCGGCTCTCTTATCGGTCGATGCGGGAAAGCAGTGATGAGTCCACCCGGCGGCGATGTTATTGGCAGGCGGCGGCTGGATACCCATCTTCTTGCACTTACCGAGCTTGGTGCACAGGTAAAGATTAATGGACATTTTGTTTTTACTGCAAACAAGCTCATTGGGCAGGATATTTTTCTTGATGAAGCCTCGGTAACTGCAACTGAAAATGCGCTTATGGCTGCATCCTTAGCAAAAGGGGAAACAATTATTACAAATGCAGCAAGCGAGCCGCATATCCAAGACCTTTGCCATCTGCTCAATGCAATGGGAGCAAATATATCCGGTATTGGCTCAAATATATTAACAATACACGGAGTCTCAAACCTACAAGGGGCATCATATACGATTGGTACAGACTATATGGAAGTAGGCTCATTTATCGGGCTTGCTGCAGTAACTCGCGGTTCACTAAGCATTACCGGCATCAATCCTAAGGATATGCGCCCCCTCAAAGTAGGATTTAATAAACTCGGCATTCGTTGGGATATTGAAGGTACGGCATTGAAAGTTTCTGCTCAGCAAAGCTTAAAAGTAAATTGCGACCTCGGCGGTATGATACCCAAAATTGATGATTCCCCATGGCCGGGATTTCCGGCTGACTTAACCAGCATTATGACTGTTATCGCGACACAGGTTGAGGGTACTGTACTCATACATGAAAAAATGTTTGAATCACGGATGTTTTTTGTTGATAAGCTGATTGCAATGGGGGCGCGCATTACCTTGTGTGATCCTCATCGCGCAGTTGTTACTGGACCGAGTACGCTGCATGGTTCAGAGTTGGTTTCTCCTGATGTACGTGCTGGAATGGCACTGGTTATAGCAGCCTGCTGTGCACGCGGCGAAAGCCTTATACGGAATATCTATCAAGTTGAAAGAGGCTATGAATATCTTGCGGATCGGTTCAAGGCAATCGGTGTCCATATTGAACGGCGGGTTTCAGCATAACGCAGCCTCGCTATGTCCGGCGGATTCGTTTAAAAAGTTCTTCGCGTGTTAGGGTAATCCACAAAGGTCTGCCGTGCGGACACAGCGGCTCCGGAAGGGCAAAGGTCTGTGCTGCAAGCCGATGTAAGGCAGCCGGATCAATAAGGAACCCGTCTTTGCAGGCAGCGCGGCAGGCGGCAGACGCTAAAATACTATCCAAAATATCGTCTGCATTTTTATACGCATTAATAATATCTGCTGCAAGTTCTTGTTCAGTACCTGTCCACCGCGCGGGAACAGACGTAACCTGCCAGATGCCGTGTCCTTCATCAATGAGTGTAAAGCCTGCCTTTAAAAGAATCTCTTTGTTTAGCCGGATAAGGGCATCATCTGCTGCCGATTCCGTGATAATCCGGTAGGGAACCAGCAACTCTTGGCTGCCGCCGGTATTATGCTTGAGCTGTTCAAAAATAATTCTTTCATGGGCGGCATGCTGATCAATAAGATACAGCGAATCATTTTTTTCTACTGCAATAAAAGTTCCAGCTACTTGCCCAAGTAATTTAAAATCAGCAGGAGGAATATCGCAAGGCATACCATTGGAATGAGAGACCTGCGATATTCCTCTTGCATACGCAGTGCGGGGTTCACTTGTTTGCTGAACATCGGCATACGGTGCATCGCTGTAAACTGCTGGTGCGCTCTGTTCATACAGTGCTTTTTCTGAGTTTTTTTTCATAAGCGCATCGCCATAGAGCCGATTTCGTTCACTCCATGCAGCATATTCCGGCTTCTGCCGAATATCTTGAGCAGCAAATGGCAGTTGAGTAGTAAACTCAGGGGTGTATTTTTCTTGTAGTAATGAGGCAACAGTATGTTGCCGATAAAAGGCTGCAACCGTACTACTGATCGCGTGGTGAATTTCCCCATAATCTTGAAATCGGGCTTCTTTTTTTGCCGGATGGATATTAAAATCAACGCGGGAAGGTTCAACAGTCAGAAACAGAAAGGCTACAGGATGACCTCCGTTTGGAAAATATCCCTCACTGCCGTATTCAACTGCCTGCACAAGTCCAAACTCAGTAATGCGTCTTCCATTAACAAAAATAAAAATAGAGCGTCTATCGCTGCGGATAACATCAGGTCCGCCTAGCACTGCCGAAAAAGAAAACAATGCAGCAGAATGTTCTATTTGAAAAAAAAGTGCATCAGGTTCCTTAAAAGAAAACGCATCAAGGCAACGCTCCCGTACAGTCTCACGGGAAAGCAATGTAAAACGTTCTTTCCCATCAACAGTCAAACGCATCTCAGTTTGATAATGAGGCAGTGCTTTATCAAGAAATATACTACGGCACAGATTGGTTTCTGTAGCGGCACGTTTCAAAAACTGCTTACGTGCTGGGAAATTTTCAAACAAACGCGCTACACTTACCACAGTTCCGGTATTTAAGCGGGCAGGAAGTATGGCTCCAAGCTGTAATTTCCATGCCGCCGGTCCCTCGCGGGTGGAGGTAATTTCTAAATCGCTCACTGCTTTTATCGAAGAAAGGGCTTCTCCGCGGAAACCGAGACTATGGAGTGCTAAAAGGTCTTCTGCCGTTTCTATTTTACTGGTGGTATGGGTATCGGTACAAATAGCTAAATCTTCTTTTGTCATTCCGCAGCCGTTATCCCGTACCCGAATGCAGTCAATACCCCCGCCGATAATTTCCGCTTCGATTCTTGTAGCCCCTGAATCAAGCGCATTATCAAGCAGCTCGCGAATTACCGCAGCGGGGCGGTCAATAACCTCTCCGGCAGCAATTTTCCGTGCAGTTTGCGTATCAAGTGCTTTAACCGGTTTATACATCACGTACTCCATTAAGATTCAAAAGTATCGCCGGAAAATAACTCCAGTTCGGGAGTATCGTCCGCAGCTATCGGCTGATTCATTAACATTTGCACTTTGCTTTCAATTTTATCAATATCTTTTTCAAGCGTTTTAGCAAGTTTGATACCTTCTTCAAAAATTGTAACTGCATCCTCAAGAGAGATATCAGCATCTTTAATGCGAAGGCTAATTTCTTCCAGCCGTGCAAGCCGCTGTTCAAATTTTTTCATAGTAGTAACCGCTCCTCTACCCTATTACTCGATAAGAGTGAAACAAGATTGATGTACCCAGCCTTTTTTTTGCTTATTTTGCACAAAGTACCATGTACCGCTTTCCCCCGCGACAGTCTTCTTGGAGGCAGTAACAACCGTACCGGCAGCGATAGTATGCAATATGCGCGCGTCAGCCGATCCGGGAATACTTACCAAACGAGCTTCAACTAAAGGCTGGAGGGTTTCGTTCACTTTTTCAATAGTCAGTGTTTTCAGGTAGGCTTCTTCAGCAATAATCACTTCGGTAAGATTTTGCAATACTGCAATAGTATCCGTATAGGGAGAATTAAGTTCAATAGCATTTTGATACAATTCTGCACGGATAGTATCATTCCGCGATTCGGATGCAATATATGCAAGTAGCATTGCATCAACGCTCACCGGATCAAGTTCAATATTATCACGCTTGACATATTTATTTTTTACTACCCATGCACTGCTGAGTTCAGGGCAATACGCAGCAATTTTTACAAATTTATCAGTCTGCTCAATACTTTCTCTATCAACTGCAACAATAAAGAACTGGGGAATAATCTCATCAGTTGCACCGGTTAATATATTGGATTTATATAAAACCGTATTCGCGGCAGAAATAAAGCCCAGAACAGTATTAGGCTCATAACAGTAATCTTGAATCCAATATTCTTTCTCATGCAGTTCAATATGGAAAAAAGTACGTTTTTGCCCGTCTGTACGCACTGCTTCTTTTTTTGTACCTAAGTATAGCGCAGTGTCCCCAAGAGAGGCTTCTGCCTGCCATTTCATTTTTCCTTCATCATTTTGAATATACAAACCTGCCTGAGTAGTATAAATTACGCCTGAAGAACGATTGCTGCGGGAAGCTGCACCGTCTGCAAGCTGTTTACCAATGCCGTCTTCACTAAAATCGCTATCGCCTGAATGAGACTGGTCTTGCAGAGCTATCCGATCTGCTTCCTGCTCCCATACATCCGATTCAGTACAGGATATACATAGCGGAATAAGCATAAGAGCGAGCAATCCGCATAAAACTGGTATGGAAATATGCCATTCTTTTTTCATATTCATAATCATTTTGCCTCCATTAGTATCTATTGAGTATACCATTACTATTCAAAATGCATGGTATACACAAGTGCTGCCGAATCTTTTTTATACCATGAAAGGGAGCCGCCATAATTCAAGCTGATAATATATGTATCGGTTATAACTGCTTTGAACGGTAAGGCATAATCACGCGGCAGTCTTTTTATCTGCTTCTTTGCCACATCAAAATAGACTAAGCTATTTTTCCCCAGATTTGTAACAAGCCCCTGCGGGACTTCGGTAATAAATGCCCGTAAATCTTCATCTTTATATGAAAGCATGGTTTGGAATGTACTTTCTGACGGCACTTCCGTATTGATACGCATACGGATTAAATCTGTTTTGTCATGAGGATCGGTTTCCAGCCTGAAGCAGGTGTTCTGCGGGAAAGATTGCAGTGCAAACGCAAGCTGACCGGTAAGCGGTAAGGGGATAGTTTCACCAGTACCTACGTTAATCAGAAACAAGGGGCAGCGCGTTGCATCTGCCGCACTTTTTGAAACCAGTAAAAAGTTCTTATCAAGCTGCACTGCTTCCTGTAAACCCGCTGCCTTATATTCAAACAGTTTTTTTCCTGTTTTACCCTGTAGCAAAATGAAACCGCTAAAAGCATGGACAAGTGCGATATTCTCTTCATATACCGTTAGAGAGTTTATCCGCTCACTCGGATTATACAGAATAACAGGGGAACTCCCCCGCTCTACATAGTATACCGGAAAGCGCCGCACCGAAGACCAAAGCAAAAAACCGTTTTTATACGGTGTGCATTTATCAGCTCCGGGATTTTTGTCTGCATAAAGCAGCGGGGGCAGTTGAGGCTGTCCGGCTGTATATAATGCGTCGGAAGTGAGGATATACAGCTGCGATTCTTGTACTGCAATATCAACAATCTCTTGCGGCGTATCTACCGCTACCGCTGCCGCTGAAACTGCTGTATCGCCATTTTGGTGCAGCCGGTAGATATGCCCATCCGCTGTACCGGCAATGATGTCAGTTCCCGTATTCCGCGCAGCGGTAATAACGGCTTTTTCACCAAGCCGGAATGCTTCCGATTTCTTCCCGCCGCGGCATATATGCCATGTATGTGCCGTTGCTCCTTTTTCAATCCACACAGGAGCGGTATCAGTAATTTTTCCTGCAAAAATAGCGGAAGCAGCCGGATAGCTTTCTATGATTTCTCCCGAAGTCGCTTGGATAACCAGCACATTGCCATTTTTATATCCGGCAATACGGGTATAATTTTTTAAAAGCTCAGGATTTTGCAGACTGTCTTCCGTTTCATACTGCGTGAGTATCTTTTGTTTTTTTATATCAGCATATACAAGCCTGCCGGTTTCACCGTATGTTACAATACTTTTCTCGCTTGGTCCCGTTGCCGCAAGCAGTACAATCCCCGGAGGCTCCTTGTAAATGCTCTGTAATGCACCTTTTTGATCTAAGACAGTAATTCCCTGCGCTGACGCAGTACCAATAAATAAATAAGTACCGTTTGCCGACCATGAAAGTGAAAGAACCGCAGCAGTAAAGCGTTTAGCATAGAGCTGTTTTTTTGCCGCCCAGTCCCATACGGAGATTTTATGCACACTAAATTCATCTGTTTCATAAAAAGCGATATGCTGTTTTTTAGGATGCACAGCAATACGCTTAACCTGAATATCGGAAATCTGATAGGTTTCCCCTTGCAGCTGAGGATATATATACCGGCTGACAAACCCATCTTTACCGGCAACAAAAAATGAGGAATCAGCACCAGCAGTCCCGATCGCAGTAACCCCGCCTTTAAAGACATGAGTCCTGAATACTTTCCGCTTCGATGAGGAATTAGAAAGTGCCGCAGTATCCGCACCTACGGCTGGTTCTAAGGCGGCAGTTTCTGTAGGATAAGATGCAGTTTCAGAAGGCAGTGTTCCTGCTCCAGCATCATGGGCAGCTGTAGGAAGCGGCATTTCTGCCTCCCCTCCCCTATCCACTTCCGTATCTGATGCAGCGGTTTCCGAGTAGGCAGAAACAGCCGGTGCAACTGCCGTTTCAGACGGCTCCGCATCTGAAGAAAGCGGAGGGGAAGCATCTTGTGCAGCCAGTATACTGCCTAAGCCACCGTATACACAGCATAGTAATACACAAAAAGTACATACTACATACCGCAGTTTTTTAGCCATGATCGTCCTCCTCAACTGCAATATTTTTATATGAAAGATATTGCCCAAGCCGAAGTGCACTAAAGACTTCCCGATGCTTACCCTGCCGGTAATCACTATCAACCGTATAATAAAAACTCAAAGGAACCGTAAGTACCGCAACTTCATGCTCCCGCATACCATGTATATGAAACTCAAGTTTTTCATCATCGGTAAGCGATTCGAACAGTATCGTCAGTTTCCCTTTATGCGTATCTTTTTTACTTGTCAGAATAAAAAACTTAACCGCTTCGATAATAAGCGGATCTAAAGAGGCGGCAAGCACTGCAACACGGTCTGCTAATTCCGGATACCCGATAACGGGCATCTGGTGTTTTTTAAGGAAATGATTAGGTACTTTTTTATTTGTTTCAGGATCAATGAGCGTAGTTCCCGCACACAGCGCAAGACAGGCAATCCGCTTTGTTTCCGGAACAAAGAGAAGCGTTGTACCTCGTGATTTCCACACAAACTCAGTTTGCAATTCAATACCGATTTTTGCCGCGCATGAAGGACAGATATACGAAAGGAACGCACCTGTTGTAATCTGCTCAATAATTTCCGGCATACTATCAATATCAATAAAAGGTGCTACCCCTTCTTCAAAAACATACCCGCATTGGCACGTGATTTTTTTTACCATCATACTAACCAATAAAATAGAGGATATCCGACCATACGGCAAAAACAAATAAGACGGCAATAAATCCAATCCCGATAAACTGAACAGCATACAGAATACGCGGATGAATTTGCCGGCACAGTACCCATTCCAAAAAAGCAAATAAAATCAAACCGCCATCCAGCACCGGGACAGGTAATAAATTCATCAAAAACAGAGACACACAAATCACTGCAACAAATTCTGCGACATTCACAATTGCAGCACTCATCCCTGCTTGTAAACTCTCTTGTGCAACACTTCCTAACATTGCACTAATCCGTACAGGTCCTGCAACCGCATCAGATACATTGATACCCTTAAAAAGAAGCAGCAAACTTTTAACTGTTAGCTGCATTAATGTTCCCGTCCGGCTCATACCGGTTTTTAAGGCGGTAAGAAAACCGGCAGCCGGTTCAGTAATCTTGAGGGTTTTCCAACCAATGCCAAGATCTACGGAGCCATTCTCCATACGGACAATATGCAGAGGAATATCCAATACAGCCCCATCCCGCTGTACGGCTGCTTGTACGGTCTTTCCGCTAATATCTTTGAAAAAATACTGCAATGCAATATAATGCTCTAAAGGAGTTCCATTGATTGAAAGAATAGCATCACCGGCTTGAAGTCCCGCAATATCCGCAGAAGAATCTTTTCGTACATATTGTACTTCAAGCGGGATATACTGAAAAATACCGAGCTGCCCTGCCCCTGTTTGCTTATTAAGCTTTGTACGTATTTTTTGAGAAAACTGTACCCCAGCCCGCTCAATCAAAAATGTTAATTCTTCATTAGGATGTACTGCAATAATCTGCTGTATATCCGCAAATGTTGCCGTATCAGCAGCATCAATCTTAAGAATACGGTCGCCTATTTCCAAGCCTGCTGAACGTGAAGGAGATTCATCCTCATGCTCAAATACATACACCGGTACAATGCGGTTGTCAGTTGTGTAATAGGTTGTGCCGAGTCCGCTTACTAGAGCGAGGGCGAATGCGGCTAAAAGCAGATTAGCAAAAGGTCCTGCAAAGGCAATAATAATCCGTTTAAGCGGATGGACGCTAAACATACTCTTTTCTTGATACGGGATATGCGAAAGTTTTTTTTCAAGAGCATCCTTAAACGCATGTTCACCTTTCATGCCGCAATATCCGCCAAGAGGAATAGCCGAAAGCCGGTATTCTGTTGTACCGTGTTTCTTTTTGAGTAAAACAGGTCCCCAGCCTATTGAAAAGCTCTCCACTTCCACTCCGCAAAGTTTTGCAGCAAGGAAGTGTCCCAGTTCATGGATAAAAACTACTATTCCCAGTATAAGTAATCCTATCACAACCTTTATCATACAATAAATTTCCTTATCGTTTACGAGATTGAACAAATAGCTGACTGTGCATAACGTCGAGCCTGAGAATCTGCATAAAAAATTTCTGACATAGTAGTAGGTGCCGTTGTCCAATTCTGTGTTAAAACTTGTGCAGTAACAGCTGCAATATCTGTAAAACTAATACTTCCGTTCACAAATGCAGCAACAGCTTCTTCATTGGCAGCATTAAACGCAATAGGATACGCTGCTTGTTTTCTTGCAGCTGCAAAACCAAGACCCAATAGCGGGAAAAGGTCAGTCCGCGGAGGTTCAAAATGCAAATCAAGCGTTTTCGTAAAATCAAGCGGCTGCAGATAGGCAGGCGGCGGCGCAGGATATGAAAGCGCAGTAAAAATGGGGTTCCGCATATCAGGCGGCGAAAGCTGTGCATACACTTCTCCGCCGGTAAGTTGCACAAGCGAATGTACAATGCTAGTCGGGTGTACAGTAACGGTTATGGAATCTGCCGGTACCTGAAAGAGCCGTACTGCTTCAATAACTTCCAATGCCTTATTTGCCAGCGAAGCAGAATCTATGGTAATTTTTACCCCCATATTCCACGTAGGGTGATTGAGCGCATCCTTTAAACGAGCTTTTTTTAGTTGCTCTGCCGTCCATGTTCTAAAAGGACCGCCGGAGGCAGTAAGGATAATCCGCTCAAGCTGTTCTCTCCCATGCGCCTGCAGCAAACTGTAAATAGCAGCATGTTCAGAATCAACGGGAATAATCGTAGAACCGTAAACAGCAGCTTGTTTTTGCAAAAGTTCCCCTGCCATTACAATACTTTCTTTATTGGCAAGCCCAAGTACTGGATGATAAGCAAGCGCAAAAAACGATGCTGTCAAACCGGCAGCACCGGCGATACCGTTTATCACTACATCTGCAGGGGTTCCCTGTAAAAATGATTCAATAGTAGAATAGGGGCAATCAACACACTGTGCAGCATCTCCATCGGTAACAATATAATCCTGCAAGTGAAACTCCGTTTTTAACGCTTCAAGCGCAGCGGTGTTTTTATGCACAGAAATACCGGTTAATGCAAACAAATCCGGAAAGTTCCGGATAATATCAATAGTATTTTGACCGATTGTACCGCTTGCCCCAAGGACAATTACTTTTTTTTTCTCCATACTGATGCCTATACGCCGGAACAAAGAAGATACATGATATAAAATGCAGGAGCACCAAGCAGGATTGAATCGACACTATCCATAATTCCTCCCCGCCCCAAGATAATTGCCCCGGAATCTTTCATATTTGCAGAACGTTTTATGACCGATTCAATTAAATCGCCAAAGATACCGGCAACTGACGTAGCAACCGCAATGAGAACAGCATTGAACACAGACAGAGATATGTGTGAGCGGAACGCCATCACCGTCAATGCTGAAATCAGAGCAGAACCAACAACTCCGCCGATAAACCCTGCAATACTTTTATTCGGACTTGCAGGAATAAATCCCTTATTTGTCTTTCCAAACAAAACGCCCGACAGCCATGCCATAGAATCGCAGGTAAAAATAATTATCACAAATAAAGTAATGATATATGCAGCCCCCTCCCAACGAGCCATACGCAAAACAAATGAAAGAAAAAACCCCGGATAAAACATCATAAAAATGCCGGAAACTATCCGTTCAATACTTTTTTCAAATGACTTTCTGAACGAATAGATAATTTCCACAAGAAAAATGAAGTATATAACACTACTGACAGTAAATAGAGCATCAATACGAGGAAAAAACGTAATAGTATTTAAATATGAAATAACAGGGAAAGCACTCCCGCCGATTAACAGCACCGGGAATGGATATAGTGCAACTCGCTTTTTTAACATTGAATATATTTCAACCAGTGCAGTAACAGTAACAGCAAAAATCAATATATGTAAACATAAAAAATGATAGTATGGAAGAAAATATATCACACTGACGGTTGCCGGAAAGCCGATAAAAAAAACAGTAAGACGTTCCAATACTTTTTTTACATTCATACGATGCCTCCGAATCTCCTTGTACGGCACTGATATACCTCAATTGCGCGCTGCAAATGGTCAGGAGTAAAATCAGGCCATAAAACATCGGTGAGATATAATTCTGCGTATGCAGTTTGCCAAAGCAGAAAATTACTAAGCCGTTGTTCTCCGCCAGTACGGATAAGCAAATCTACAGGAGGCACCCCATCCGTATCAAGCAAGGCTTCAAAATCCATTTCTGTAAGTGTTTGTAAATTTTCAGGAGCAATTTTATGCACTGCGCGTAAAATTTCATCTTTACCACCATAATTGATTGCAAGCTGTATCACCGTGCCGGTATGCTCTTTGGTGTTTTCAATCGCACGGCATATATCATCTTGCAGCTCTACCGGCAAAGCATCACGATTTCCCAGATGCCTAATTTTCATATTATTTGCAGCATAGAAGTCAAACTCCGCACAAAGATGCTTACGGATCAATCCCATTAAAAATCCTACTTCTTCTTTGGTACGTTTCCAATTTTCAGTAGAAAAAACATACAGGGTAATATATGCAATCCCCATATCAGAGGCAGCCTTTACAATACGCTTTGCTGCCTCTAACCCCTCTATATGCCCCTTAGTCCGCGCTAGCCCTCTTTGCTGCGCCCACCGTCCGTTACCGTCCATAATAATGGCAATATGCTGTAACTTCATTAGCCTTCCAAAATTTCTTTTTCCTTTTCAGCAAGGATTTTATCAATATCGGCAATATGACTGTTCGTTACTTTTTGGAATTTATCCTCGGCATTTTTCAACTCGTCCTCACTAATCAGACTTTCTTTTTGCATTTTTTTTGCTTCATCAATACCCTCGCGGCGAATATTTCTAATCGCTACACGGCATTGTTCAGCAAGGCTCTTTGCCTGTTTTGCCAATTCTTTGCGCCGCTCTTCCGTAAGCGGAGGAATAGCAATACGGATGATTTTTCCATCATTTGCCGGATTAAGAGAAAGCTCAGACTTCAATATCGCTTTTTCTATCTCCGGTAAAAGAGACTTTTCCCACGGCTGAATAACCACAAGCCGCGCTTCCGGTATAGAAATACCAGCGACCTGACTCAACGGTGTCAACTCACCATAGTAATCAACACGTACCTTATCAAAAAGCGATGCAGAGGCACGTCCCGTTCTCAGCCCATTGAAATTCTCTTTCAACGATGCAATAGATTTTTTCATCTTTTCTTCATATATACTGTGAATATCACTCATAAACATACCTCTTCTCTAATATCACAATCGCGGGATTTTACTGTTTTCAGCTTATAGGAACTTCTAAAAACTTCCGTTTTTAGAGATGAGTTTTTGCTGATGAGGTATCTTCTAAAAATCTAACCGAATTTTTAAAGATACCCTTATTACACAAACCATCCAAAAAGGCTTACCGGCATATACACCGTACATACCTACTGCATCTAATCTAAGGAAACAAGTGAGCAAAGCTCACCAACAAAAACTGAAGTTTTTAGACAGCCTCAATAAATCATTTCCTTACAGAAAACGCCGATAGGCTTTCAATTTCTAGCCAGCCTGTACTATATGCCGGTAAAAGCCGGTATGCAAATCCGCAACACAGTTACGGCTGTATACACAAGCACTTACTGACCAAGCTGATACAGCAGTGCAGCAGAAAGAGAAATCTCGCTATCAAGCTGTTTAGAAATTTCTTTCATTTTTGCCTGCACAGAAACCTTATCATCTTTTACAAATGCCTGTTCCAGAAAGCAGATTTCAGCGAGATGTTTATTCAGCTTACCTTTTACAATACCTTCCTTAACCTTTTCAGGTTTATCAAGCGCGGCAACCTGCCCTTTAAACACTTCAAGCTGCTCATCAATATACGACTGCTCTACATCTTCTTTCCTGATATAGGCAGGCGTAAATGCCGCAATATGCAAACAGCAATCGTATGCAAACTCTTTTAAAAGCGCATTTGATACGGTATCAGGCTTGGCAGTTTTCAAAACCACTATAACACCGGTTTTCTTATCAGAATGTACATAGTGCGCAATACACTCATCACTTGCAGCACTAACCGCAGTCAACCGCTTTAAGCTCATATTTTCACGCACACGTGTTGCAAGATCAAGAATCATTGCATTTAACTCATCGTGAATATCGGTATATCCTTTATCAAGTGCTGTCTGAGCAATTTTTTCTCCTGCTTCGATAAACTCTGCATTTTTAGCAACAAAGTCAGTTTCACAGGTTAGCTCAGCCATGACAGCCTTTGAATCTTTGGTTTTTATAACGATAATACCTTCACTTGTAGTGCGTCCTGCTCGTTTTTCAACGGCTGCCAAGCCTTTTTCTTTAAGATATTTTGCGGCTTCTTTTGCATCGCCGTTACATTCCTGCAACGCTTTTTTACATTCCATCATTCCTGCACCCGTTTGTTCACGGAGTGCCTTTACGTCCGCTGCTTTAATTTCCATTATAATCTCCTCTATTATTTATCATCGTAAAGCGAATCTTCATCAATTAAAGAAGAACCATCATCTACTTCTTCAGTTTCAGGCTCTTTCTCGGTAGGAGTATAGTTCGAATAATCGGTTATTTCTTCATCTTCGCGATCTTGGTAGGGATCAATGGCTGAATCGCTAAATTCTTCATCTCCATCTTGCAGGTTTTCAATAATTTTCAGTCCGCTTTCATTATCAGCTTCAATAACCGCATTGGCAATAATCTGTGTAAACAACGAAATTGAGCGGATAGCATCATCATTTCCGGGAATAGGATAATCAATACCTTCAGGGTTACAATTAGTATCGACCACTGCTACAATCGGAATTCCCATACGCCGTGCTTCATTAATTGCGATAGTTTCTTTGCGTGTATCAATAATGAAAATAATACCCGGCAGATCTTTCATCTCTTTAATACCGCCGAGGTTCTTTTCCAATTTTGCTTTTTCTTTTTGCAGTCTTGCAACTTCTTTTTTTGTCAAACTTTCGAAAGTACCGTCATTTTCCATCTTTTCAATTCTTTTAAGACGAGCAAGACTTTTCTTTATGGTAGAAAAGTTTGTGAGCATACCGCCAAGCCAACGGTTGTTGACATAAAACATTCCGCAGCGTTCAGCTTCTTTTGTAATAGTTTGCTGCGCTTGTTTTTTTGTTCCTACAAACAACACAGACTTTCCTGCAGCAGTTGTTTTCCGTACTGCTTCATAAGCCTCGCGGATTGCTGTAATAGTTTTTTGTAAATCAATAATATGAATACCGTTCCGCTCTGCAAAAATATACTTTTTCATGCGCGGATCCCAACGTTTTACCTGATGTCCGAAATGAACACCGGATTCAAGCAGATTCTTCATGGTAACAACTGCCATGGTAACTCCTTCACGAGCCGTATCCGACTCATCCTTCGCTATTTCTCTAAAAACACCGCATGTAACACCGCAGCACTTTTAGGATATTAGACTTATTCGATAACTTCGTTGTCAAACGAGCCGGCAAGTTCAAAATCGCACAGGTAGCACAATTTTAAACATTACATTTCATACTAACCCGTTCCAAAACAGAAATTTCCGAACAGCCTTATCTTGCACGGCACTGATGTTAATTAAACGCATAGCCGTGTTCAGTTAGAATATCATATAACTCATAAATTGGCAAGCCCACAATAGAACTGTAAGAACCTTCAATATGAGAAATAAAACAAGCTGCCGTTCCCTGAATCCGATACCCGCCGGCGGCCCCTTGCCATTCTCCCAGATTAATATACCAGTCAATTTCTTTCGGTGAAAGTTTTTTAAATGAAACAGACGACGTATTTATCCGCGTAGAAATATCCTTAGAATGATCATCATAGCAGCACAGTGCAGTAATTACGTGATGCGTACGATCTGAATACTGCGTAAGCATACACCGTGCTTCATCAGCAGAACTCGGCTTTCCCATCGGCTGTCCGTCGATAAAAATAAGGGTATCTGCACCAATAATCCACGGTGTTTTAATTTTAAGGGGAGAGCGCAGCACTGCTTCCGTTTTTTTTATTGCAAGATGCTCAACATTTTTTTCAGGAGAAAACTCACTCAGCAGTGTTTCATCAATCCCCGAAGGAATAATGATAAAAGGAATATTCAAATTTTTAAGAATATCCTGCCGCTGCGGAGATTTTGAGGCAAGTATTACAGGTTCCATAGAGATAAGTATACGGCAAGAATGGCAAAAAAGCAAGAAAATTAGGTAGAGGAAACGAGGTTATGCAAAAACTTCAGTTTTTAGAGATTTTCCTCGTATAATAATCTTGCATAAGTGTATCGGAAACAATATTATTGCAAACGGTTTCAGCGGTTTGCACCATATATTTTCAAAAGAGGAGTGGTTATGCAGCGAATAAGACGCACGTTATCCGTTAAGCTCGTCATGGTATTTTTTCCGGCGATTATGGGATTTTTGACGTTCGGATTTTTTGCGCTGCGCTATAAGAGTGCGCTGGATGACTCGGCAGCAGTACGGGGAGCACTGCACATTACAGCGGCGGGGGGGTACAGGGGCTGTGCAGCGGGATTCCTTTCGATTTGTTGACGGCTGGTACCTGTACAGAAGAGCCGTTCCTGACATTGCGGCAGAAACTGGATAAACTACACGAGCAAACCGGTGTATACAATATCTGGCTTATCAAAAAAACAGACGGGCAACCGCTCGTTTTGACGGCAACGCACGGGGCAGATTCATTTTTTACGCTTGCTGCTCCGCCTCCGGAGCTTTTACAGACATTGCAAACAAATACCGAAACCTTTACCGATTCTCCATACCGTAATCGGTTCGGGACGGTGCAATCGCTTTTTATGCCGATTGAGGACACTAACCTTGAAAACCAGTATGTTATTGCTATCGATATCAGATTATTCAGGGCGGCATGAACAGCTTATGCGTTCAGTATGGTTAACCGTTATTCCGGTATTTTTATTCTGCATTGTTTGTCTTGCGGTTGTTGTGTTGCAGATGCCATTCATCAAGCCGTTCTTAATTTACGCCGTCAGTAAGAGCTGGTTGCTTCAAGTGCGCAGACGCTGGGCGGCGTTTCATCAGAGCTTGCTTGCACCGGCGGCAAAATTGAAACCCTCGCGGCAAAAGTCAACACCGGCATAACTGAAATCCTTTCCGGTATGGACGAAATTTCCAGTGCCGAACAGATTGTTATCAAAGAAGCCGAAAATCTAAACGAAATAATCGGCTCAGTCCAAAATCAAATTGATAAGTTTAAAACATCAGCGGGGACAGAGTAGCGACATTTGAAATTTCACGTATTGCCAATCGTTACTGGACAATGCGAGAATGCCTTTAATCACATCATTATCAATGCAGTTTCATTGTTCTAAGGTATGCTTTTATATCAGACGGAATACATCTGCTTTCAATAGCTTTTTGAATAGCTTTATTATGAGTAAATGGCAGCAAAAGTTTATTCTCAATATAGGGAACGGCAGCAGCATACTGCTTTACCAGAGCAGTGCTGAAATACCATGCAATCATCATATTGACATAATACTCGTCTGATCTCACGCCGGAAACCAGCTCAAGCATCTCCAGCCGAAAGTGCTTATTGAGATAATTTGACAACAGCAGCCCAATCGCATACCGGACAGTATACGGATGCGCTGACCGAAGCCACTGTAAAATCTTTTGATAGACGGCATCAGGATATTTTTTTAAGACCGGAGGTGAGCATATATCACATGTCTGCCAATTATCTATAAACGGTAAAAACGCTTCAAGCGCACACAGGGCTGCATCAATATCTTCCAAACATTCAATAAAAAATGCATGGAGATTATTCTCTTCAAAATACCGGTGAGGCAGTGCATCCATAAAAATATCCACTTCTTTCCGATGTATTTTAAAGAATCGCTTGGCAAAGGTACGCAAAACAGGAACCCGTATACCGATCATGGTTTCTTCCGGTACAGTTGGAATAAGTTTCTTATTAAAATCTTTATACACAACATCTTGCAAGGCAAAAAGCTGTGATTCAATACAATCCGATTTCGTATCTGAACGAAAGGCTGCATCTTCATGGAGTATGCTCCTCTCCTGCAATGTTTGGAACGCATGTTCTTTTTCAATCATATAAACCTCCACCGATACCAATACAGCCTTGCTGCATCACACTTTAAATTTTTTAACAACCTCTCCTAATGCGTCAATACTTACTTTATTTTTTTGGCTGATTGCATTAACATCCTCTATAATATGAGTAATCTGTACTGCACTCGCAGACATCTCATTCATGCTGTCAGCAATAAGATGGGTTAGATCAGTAAGTTTTTGTATTTGCTGTGCAATCCCCTCCCCGCCTTGCAGCATTTCTTCAGAACCTGCTTGTACTTCTATTGTTACCGTGTTAATACTTTTAATGGCAGTCAGCACTTCCTTACTGCCGTTTTCCTGCTCATGCATCGATTCCATCAATCGATCACTCATATTTTTTACCGTCTCTGAAAGCTCTGAAATCGTGCTAAATTTTTCACCCGCCTTATTTGACGCTTCCGATAGCCCGGCAATTTCCATACTTAATACTTTCAATGTTTGCGAAATAGTTTTTCCTTGTGAACTTGATTCTTCTGCCAGCTTGCGGATTTCATCAGCAACAACGGCAAAACCTTTTCCGGCATTACCTGCATGAGCAGCCTCAATCGCGGCATTCATAGCAAGTAAGTTTGTTTGAGCAGCAATATGCTGAATAACACTTGAGGCTTCGAGCAAACTGCCGGATTCTTCGGCAATCTTTTGTGTAACAGCACGGGCATCCGCCATCGTATGTCTGCCGTCAGCAGTGGCATCAGCAAGCGTTTTTATCACCTCATTAGTCTTATCCAATGTTTTTGTGATAGCAGCAACATTTGCCGCCATTTGTTCTACAGCAGAAGAGGATTGTGCAATGCCCGCTGCCTGATGCTCAATACCGGCATTCAGCTGCTTAATTGTACGGATAATTTGCTCGATGCCGGCAGCAGTTTCTGTAACACCGCCAGTTTGTGTATGAGTTTGCTGCTTTACACCGTCAATATTGGTACTAATCTGCTGGACAGCATTTGCCGTTTCTACCATACTGTGAACAAGCTCGTCTCCAATAGCTTCCATTGCAATAGAGTTTTTAGCAACATTTTGAATAGATAATTCAATTTTACTAATGGCACTATTAAAATACAGTGCCATTTCTACTGTTTCTTCAGTTCCAGTTTCAGGAAGCCGAACAGTTAAATCTCCATCACCATTTGCAATATCTTTTAGAACGGTAATAGTCTGTAATAAGGGTCTTGAAATTTCTTTTCCGATAATGTGCGAAAAAATAAATGCTGCCGCAAACGCAGTGCTCAAAATAAGAATAAAAAAGTATCGAATAGTCCGAATACGGGTAATAAATTCTTGCTGCGGAATAAGCATAATACAGCCGAAGTCTATAATTCCGGCATCCACTGGCATACAAAATACTTTATACGGTATACTGTTGATTGTAGCATTAAAATTCCGAGAATCGGTATAGCGATAATTTTCAAACTCTGGAATTTGTAACTCAGGCACTGTTTGAAAAAGAGCTTCGGCATTAAGCGTATTTACAATAGTTTTTCCAGTATTATCTACAAGAATAAACTTTCTCTCATTATCTTTTGTAAAATTGAGTAAAGAAGGCAGTTTATTTATTGCTACATCAAACGTTAAAACGCCTTTAAAATTATTGAGGACATCTGTTATTCCTTCAACAATTGTTATCGTAATATCCCCGCTTGAGGTTTTATACGCATTCAAGGAAGAAACAGTATTAGGATGTTCCTTTCCCAATTTATACCATGAGCGGGTACAGGCATCGTATCCGTCCTTCCGATCCACCGCAGGATAGCGGACATACCCGCCATTTACTTCGCTCGCAAATGCTATTGTACTGAACGTATCAGAATTATCTCTAAAGCTGCCAAGACAATGGAATACTTTTTCTTCATAACTTTCGGGAGCAGGTTCCATTTTTGAAACACCGGTAGGTGTTTTCCGGAATTTGTACGATGTAATTTCATTTTCCGTTGAGCGGATAAGCTCAAGAGAGGCAAGCGTATGAATAGTGTTTTGTATATCAGTAAAATAGTTGTTCAATGTACCGTGTATATGCTGTAATTCATCTGATGCAGATATATGAAGCTGCTTTTCAAAAATATCTATCGCCTTTCGATACGTAATGAATGCTATTACACTTAATAATACTACTGAGAATGCTGAAAAATTGATGAAAATTTTTGTTCGTAGTCTGATATGCCGTACTGCACGCTGCTTTTTTTCTGACTCATACATTTGGGCACCTCCCTGATGACAGTTTCCTTAGATTTAAATGTGATGTTTAAAATTAAGTTATTACTGTATAAAGACTTAATTTTAAACTTGCTATCAGCTTTGCTGATGAGGCATCTCTAAAAATCTCACTGAGTTTTTAGGGATGTCTTATATACCTATTCTATACCTTTTTATTTATTAAGGCAAATACAAATTAACCTTGCACAGAAACGCCCATTTCAGAACCAGATTATTAGTCAATCGTAACAAAATGTACTTGTAAATAGGCGAGCTGTACCGACTGTACCTGTACGGTAATTTCATCGTTTAAGGCAGCTCCTGCTTGTAAGGTTATATCGGATTCGTATGCAAGCTCTCTAATAAAGATATGCGCTTTTTTGCCCTGAATATCCAATACAATGGCAGTCCCCGTCCAGTGAGGATTTTGCAGTAGGTATACCAATGTCCAATGCTGCCGCGAAAACCGTTCAGCTTGTACACACGCCCGCGCCGCAGTATCGCCGGCAGCTATTTTAACCAGTAGATCAGATGCGCTTAACAAAGGTTTTTTATCTATAAAATACAGCAGCTGCCGGTGGCTCACCAAATCACCATATCGGCGAAGCGGACTGGTTACTTGCCCATACATTGCAATACCAAGCGCAGCATGCATTGCGGGTATGGTTCCGACATTGCGAGGCCGCATTGCACGGCGCTTTTTATACTCACCGGCTAAACCGTTCGGAATTTTATTGGGCAGATCGGGGGTCTCTTGGCTGATATATTGAAAGGGTATACTATGCTTAAAGGCGAACCGCGCCGCCGCTTCTCCGGCAAGGAGCATCATTTCTTTAATCATACCGGCAGCTTCGGTGTATACGGCAGGCTCAATGCACACCCGCTTTACGCCTAAAGACTCTTCAAGGCGGATTACCACTTCCGGAAAGGTGATAGTAACCGCCCCTGCCTGTTCACGGCGCAGTCTATTGTGTTCAGCAATGGCAAAAAGCGGGGCAAGTTCGGGACTTTCTTTCAAACTATCCGCCTGTTCATAGGTCAATCGCTGAACCCGCAAACGGGTACGGAGAATATCGGTTTCCTGAATAGCACCTGTTTCATCCAGCAGTATTTTAAATGAAAGCGCATAGGAGTTTTCTTTTAAGCCGAGGGCAAAATAGTCAACAGCATGTTCACCAAGCATCCGTGCAGTACCTTCAGGCGCATACAAGGTTGCCCCGCGACAGCAAGCATCCATATCAGCCTTGCTGGAGTTTTGAATAGTATCGGCAGGGTTTGCAATATGAATCCATAAATAGGTTCCATCAAATGATACTGCATCATCGGGATCGGTACTCCACGCATTATCAATTGCATACGCCGGTAAGGAAGACAAATCATAGATTGCCTGTCCGTAAACCGGCTCCGGCAGTTCAACCTTAGAGGAGTGGAGCGAACAGCCATACCGTGTAGGATAGGGATTGCGCTCAATCTGCCAAAATCCCGTTTTAAGCAGTAAGGCATGGGCAGATTCAGGGCTTTGCTCAATTTTGAGGTCTTTGAGTATTTTTGAGTTCAATGCAGTTCCAAGTGCGACAGCCTCAATTTCTTGGAAAAAAGGGCTGAATTTTTCAATCTCGGTGCATACTTTTTTGTTCTGGACACACTCCCGCACACATACAATAAATTGATTGCGTAAAAGCTCGGCTGCATCTTTTTCTGCCTGCTTTCGATTGCGCTGCTCAATTTCTTCTTTACTGCATACACTGACAGGATTATCCGGCGATGTACATAAAAAATACGGCGAGTGAGAGATACTATCCCAGATTTTCCAACTTTGTTCGGGAGTAAAGCTCCCCCAGAGTAATTCTGCAATCTCTGAAAAAAGCGGCGTTTCGCCTGAAAAAAACTCAGCTGCCTCAGAAAAATCCACAGGCGGCAGCTCAGCGGTTAACACAGCTTTTAAGTCAGCACATTCCCCGCTATGAAGCAGCACAATGTCTTTACTGCGGACTTTCTTAGTACCGGCTTCAAGGGTTATTTCAAACTTATCATCCTGCAAGGCAGTAATGAGTGCAGGCTGATTCTTATAGAGTACAAGATTATTTTTTTTCATTGATATTTCCGTAAAGTAACACTGCGAACTTTATTATTACCATACACAACTTGTAAAATTGTGCCTTTTTGAAAATAGACGGCACTATCCGCACTGTAATACAATGGTTGACCGCACAATTGTTCAAATGCCTCCCGTGTATCGCCGGTGCGTAAAGTAGTAAAAAGGCTAAGCGGCGATGGATAATTCACGGTTAATTGCATAACGGTGCCGCCTTGCTCACGGGCACGGATAACCGCTTCCGTATTAAACAGCCGATATATCCACCGCTCACTATAATAATTGTAAATAATTGATGACGGTTCATTCCATGCTGCAAGCAATGCGTCAATAGTAACACCAAGCGATACATTCCGTAACATGATAGGTTCTTCTTCCGCCGAATCTACCTGTAACCTGTCCGCAAAAAGCAGCGCAAGAGATTGTTTTGCTTTTTTTACTGCTTCAGTTTCATTAATGCGGTTGAGCATTCGGATATAGTTACAGCGCACCAACCGCTCATCTACCGGTGTTCCTGTCGTCAAAAAAAGGTTACGGATATGTTTCTCTTGCGCTTTTTCAGAAAAAAAACCGGACAGCACTGCGGCAGCTTTCGTATAATCTTTGCTTACTAAATATAGCAGAGAAGCATAATTTATCAGTGCCGTTTTATCATCGGCTTCTGCGTGGAAAACCTCCGCCTGTTTCGCAATGGATAACACAGACTGCCGTTCATGCTCCAACGGTGAGGATGCTAACAGATAGGCATAACACGATGCCATTCCCGCCTCATAGATGAGGTTCAAATAATCCCGATATGCCCGCTTTGTCTGGTCATATAGCTTGCTGTTCTCTTTATTAGGTGCAGTCCGTAAAAAGTAGTTCTCCTGCTCATCGTCTTCCACGTCAAGCAGCGTATCGAGACCTTGGAAAAAGGGGTATACCGCCGAGGTATCATATACAGCAGCAGGCAGAACAGCGGCAAGTTCTTGCGCTTTTCTTTCTATTGTATTCAGCCACGCTTGATGAGAAACAAGCGCATATAAGCGTAATATATACGGACTTTGCGGAAAAAGCTGCCGGAGATTTTCCAAGGCATTCCGTGCATCGAGAGTGCCTTTTCGGTTGCGCAGTGCAAAAAGCACGCCGGAAAGTTCTTCATACAGCCGTACTTCCGCCTCTTCATTTACTTCAAGCTGCTCTCCCCTTGTAAGGGGCGTTACAGTTTCTGCCAAAAATAATTGGAACGCAGCGGCATTTTCCGGCTCTGTACTAATACGCTCCAGATGCGTGAGCCATGTTCCTACTAATGAACTCGGATAGCCTGCTATTTCAAGAAGCACCATCGCAAGAACATCGGTAGTAAACACTGCTTCGGGACTGGATCGCCGTCTAAAAAATGCAGGATAATCGTTCAATGCAAATTTTGCTGCACAAATGGCAGCAATCGGCGCAAAAAAATTTTCCCGTTCGGTATTAAAATTGCGAATCCTCCGTGCAGAAGATGATGCACCTACAAAAAGATAGGAATCAATATAATCCAATAAACCTGTAGTAACAAGAAAAGTTCCGTCAGGATAAAGAAAACAATGCGCATCTTTTTTATTGGTAATAATCAACCGCATTGTTCCGCGGAATATTTCAGTTCTCCGCGTAATCATAAATAACGTAGTTTCGAGAATATCATACCATTCGCCAATACTTTCCGGCGGCACTTCATGCGCAGAGGCTGATGCGATGTCCTCGCGGTAATTCTCCATCATACGCTCCCTAGTACGGATACCGTCCATAAGAGGATTTGCACACAGTATTCCAAAAACAAACAAAAAGAATAATGAAAAAACTATTCGGCGTATTTCTTCCATAATTGCCTAGCATATCACAGCAGACAAAATATGACAATCTACCGTGAAAATTTCAAAAGAGGCTGATGGAATATCCCTGCTTATGAAAGCCATTTTGAAATGGGGGATGTCATTGCCGGCGGCAAAAAGTTGGTTCGGGACACCGACATCAGCAATGACATCCCGTTCCCTATATGAAAAAAAGCGGCTTATTATCTTTGGACTGCTCGTTATTGCAACTCCTGTAGTGCAAACACTACTTTCAGTAACGGCAAAAAAGCTGTTACTGAAAAAGGAGAAAATTCACTGTACTATTTGTCGGCGCATGTAAAAGAGATGAGTAACCGGCTTATGGAAGCAATGAGAGAACAAGAAAATAGCAGCAGAAAAGTCCTTAACGCTAACGATACTAGCCAGTGAATACCTCACAAACTTTCTGCTTTTTCTGCAATAAGCATCTGCTAAAGATTTGCAAGATGCTCCGGTAAAATACCTTACTTAATTGATCATTTTTCAAAATTCGGCTGACAGGATGTATTAAACTCATAGAGCAGCACTTATTTTTTTACAGTCATAATAAAAAAGTTTCTAGCGGCAATAGGGATCGAACCTATGACCTAACGGATATGAGCCGTTTGCTCTGCCAGCTGAGCTATACCGCCATTCATAATTATCGACTATACTATATATATAAAATAATGTCAAGGCTTTACTCTGAATAACTGCGGAAATTATAATAGGTCTCCCTAAAAACCTCAGTTTTTAGGGAGACCTATTACTTGCAGATTTTTCTGATCCATGGTATAGTAGCTCTGTTCTAAGGATTCAGTTTCAAGACAGAGATGCCTTGAAATGAGATGTTCGCTCAAAAATATACGTCCTGTGCATTTTGACAGTTAAGGTTTTAGCTTTCGTCTACAACTTTTAAATTTGTATCACCGCCATCCATCGCGGGACAAGGCGAATATTTACGGTAAGTCTGTATAGCTAACTATTTTTTTATAAGGAAAGGGACTTCAAAAAATGGAAAAGGATAGTATACCCCCCCCCCCCCCCCCCCCTACATATCGCCTTTTAAAATATACGGTGCATCTGATTCGTTACTGCACACAAATTACTCCTCAACGTATCAGGACTGCCCTACTAGTAGTATCAATACCTCTACTGAAAACAGTCCTCGACATATCAAAATATCCATAAACGGACGCAAAAATATCAATTCCGGATAATTTACCTTGACATACGAAGTTGTCTAATAGGTCTGGTACTTTTGAGGCAACCTCATCGTAATTTTTCTTTTTTTAGGGTCGACACAGGAGGTCTACAATGAAAAAGCGGATTTCTCTTCGCTACAATCTTATTCTTATCTTTGGGCTTTTAATTACAATTACCATCTTAGTTGCAAGCTTTTTTGCAGTCAGAACCGCTCGTAAAGCAGTAACCGAAAAAATTGAAGCGCATCTAGCAGATAAAGCAGCCGATGTTGCAGAGGTTATTGACGGACGAATAAATATTTTCCTTACTCTTTTGCAAGGCTTATCCCGTTCTTCCATACTGCACAGCAGTGACCATTCATGGCTTGAAAAAACACAATATTTACAAAATGAAGCTGAAATGAATAAAAATATCTATGAACTTGCTATTGTTGATGCTTCAGGGCGGTATTATTGTGCAGACGGTACAACTGAAACGCTTACAATGCGGGAGTGGTTTCAAAAGGCAAAAAGTGGAAATCCGTTTATCAGCGAGCCATATCTTTCATCTATGGAAGATAAACTCCTTATCACCTGTTCATATCCAATAAAAAATACTTCAGGAACTGTTTTTGCCGTTTTAATGTGCGATATAGATGCTTTTTGGCTTTCTGCTCAAATTGCTGATATTGTAGTTGGAAAAACTGGAGGCTGCACAATACTGGGAAAAACTGGAGATACCATAGCCGATACTGACTTGGAACTAGTAAGAAGAAAAGAAAATACCGCAGAAGAAGCTAAAAATAATCCAGAACTCAAATCTTGCGGAGATTTTGAAATGCTTGCTGTTTCGGACAATAAAACAGGAACAGGAAAGTATACTTATTTAGGCATAGAAAAGGTTGCCGCTTATTCAAAAATAAATATCACTGGCTGGACAGTTACTATTAATGCACCTGTGTACGAGTTTATGCATACTATTTATGAACTTCGGCTTACAATGATTATTATTGGCGTTACAATCCTTATAATTACCCTTGCTATTACTTTTATCGCTGCCCACCGCATGGTAAAGCCTATCAATGTTGTTGTTGACGCTCTTAAAGATATTGCGCATGGCGAAGGTGATTTAACGGTACGATTACCATTAGTAGGCAATAATGAAATTACCGACTTATCTGAATACTTCAACGAAACAATTATAAAACTTAATGCTTCCATTCATCAAGTAAGCGTTAATAGCAGCAATATGGAAGTAATCGGTGATGAACTTGCTTCACACATGGTAGAAACAGCCCGAGCCGTACATGAGATTAGCACAAATATTGACGGCGTTAAACAACAGACGTTAACTCAGGCAGCAAGTGTTAGTGAAACAGCGGCAACAATCGAAGAAATTGTCCGTACCATTAAACAACTCAATAACAGCATTCAAACTCAAGCAACAAGTGTCGCTCAATCTTCTGCATCTGTAGAACAGATGGTTGCAAATATCGCTTCCATCGGGCAAACGCTCGGTCAGACCGACGAAGTTATCAAAAGCCTTACAACGGCAACCGGCGACGGTAAAGCAACGCTCGGTACATCAAATACGATAACCCAGAAAATTGCAGAAGAATCAGGAGCATTGATGGAAGCAAGCAGCGTTATTCAGCATATTGCCTCACAAACAAACCTATTGGCAATGAACGCCGCTATCGAAGCCGCCCATGCAGGAGAAGCGGGCAAGGGTTTTGCCGTCGTTGCCGATGAAATCCGTAAGCTTGCAGAGGATTCGGCAATGCAAGGAAAGGCTATCTCTGCAACACTTAAAACTTTAGGCAGCCAAATTGAAACCCTCTCTGCTTCATCAAAAACGGTAGAAGAAAAGTTCAATATGATTTTCACCCTTGCCGAACAAGTAAAAGATATGAGCACTCGCCTTACTGAATCAATGCATGAGCAGGAAAACGGCAGTAAGGAAGTGCTGACTGCCATTAAAAGTATTAACACGGTAACAATAGAAGTACAAGCAGGTTCTGAAGAAATGCTAAAAGGCGGCGAGGGTGTTGCTGAAGAGATGCAAAAGCTCGATGGTCTTACTCACATTATCACCAAAAGCATGAACGAAATGGCATCCGGTGCCGTGCAGATTAACAACGCTGTCTATGAAGTGAATGAGATTACACAAAAGAATAAGCAGAGTATTGAGAGGCTGGCGGGGGAAGTAAGCAAGTTTAAAGTTTAGCTTTCAGAACGGACACGGATGTCCGAGGTATGAAGCAGAAGTAAGTTTGTGCAGCAAACTTATAGCCAAGCAATGTATAATGAGGTGCATTGCTTGGCGTGCTTCGCGGTTAAAGTAAAAAGAAAAATGACGACTTAGTTGGATTGCGAATCGGTGCGGCAATCTTCTCACATTTAATTGCACATTACGCATTATCAATTACTCCCGATGCTGCATATAAGCCGTAAGCCGAGATAGCGGCTGCGCTCGTTGGGAAGATCGTGAAACCGATACGCACGAGCGGCGTAATACGCGACATCATACCAGCTGCCGCCGCGATTAACGCGGTCAGAGCCGGAAGCAGCGCCTTTCGGGTTAATCTGTCCCCAGTCAGGCGTATTACCGTCGTAGCAATTCCAACACCATTCCCATACGTTCCCGATCATATCGTATAAGCCGTATCCGTTCGCCGATTTCAGTTTTACTTGGTGCGTTTTTTTGTTGCTGTTGTCAGCGTACCATGCATCGTTTTCAAGGTCGTTTTCGGTATCCGTGCCGCCCATGGCTGCCCATTCCCACTCGGCCTCCGTTGGCAGCCTAAAGCCTTTTTTGCCGATGTCCTGCACCGGCGTTTTTTCCGCATTGGCATCCTCTCTTGTGTATGGGATCCCGTCGATAGTGTATACGCAGTCGGTATCTGTTCCTCCATTCAGTTTCTTCGTCAGCTCGTTACAGAACACAATGCAGTCAAACCACGTTACGTTTTCTACCGGCCGCTTTCCCTGTGCTTCGCCTTTTGCCGGTTCGCGGTTTTGGGAACCGTCGTAATGGCTCGGATTATGCCCCATAACGACCTGCCACAGTTCCTGTGTTACCTCCGTTTCGCCTATATAGTAGGAGGAAAGATCGACCGTATGTTCTTGATTGTCGCTTCTGCCGGTATCGCCAAGTACGGCACCTGTTACGGCGGTTATTCCTTTCATCGTAAAACGTATGCCTTTTACCGCGTACGTTTTATCGGGCAGAGCCGCAGTATGGGGGGTCTGTGCACCGATATGTTCCGCAGCGACTGCCGGCAGTACCGCTGCAAACATCATTGCCGTTAATAGTTTTTTCATCTTGCCTCCCCCTATAATAATGGGTAATTACCCATTATAAATTATCAGGTCAAATTTCGAGTTGTAGATAAATGTACAAAAAAGGCGTAATCCTTTAATATTTTGGTAGCAACAAAAAAAACAAAGGAGTTACACCATGACTGAAAACAGTCTTATATCATTATACTGCATAGTAGACGATTTCATCCAGAGGTTTCTTGAAACTTCTACAGGAAAAAAGAATGAAGCCCTTTATTATGGAAAGCGAGGGGCAAAACGGAGAATGCCTATTGCAGATGTCGTTATGCTCAACCTTGTACGCATTTTTGATAGAATTGCAGATGTGAAAACTTTCCTCTTCCGCCGTATTGATGATGTTCAACAATGGTTTCTCCTTAATCCTCATGGTTTATTAAAACTCGAAATTTGACCTAATAAGTACGATTTCAAGAGAAGGCATACTGAAAGACTTAGAAAGAGAACACTGAAGCAACCGATTGACATTTTGAATATAAATGAATACATTTGAAGCAGGAGTATAAAATGGCAAGGACAATTACTGTTCGCATAGATGACAATACATATAACATTTTCAAACTGGCTGCTGATGGGCAGAAAAGAACAATCTCAAATTATCTGGAATATGCAACGCTCAATTACACTATGAATGAGACGATTGTCGATGATATCGAAATGAATGAAATACTCAAATATGAGGAAGATATTAAAAAAGGTTTATCTGATATTTCAGCCGGAAGGTATCGAATAATTGACTAAGTATCGAATAGCAGAAACCGAAACATTTGAGAAAAAGATAAAATCTGCAAAATACAAATCTTTATATAAAAAGATTACGGAATATGTATATCCGATATTACGTAAAAATCCCTATTTTGGCTCAAATATTAAAAAACTTAAAGGTAATTACAAAGACTTATATCGTTTTAGAATAGGGGATTATCGTCTGTTCTATAAAATATCAGAGGATACAGTCATTGTATTTATCGTCGATATTGAAGTACGAAAAGATGCTTATAAATAATATGTCCTAACACCGTTTCAAAGGCACAAATGCAGGTTAAGCGGCAGTTAGACAGACAGTTGTTATAAGCAACTGCTTAAAGAAGTCATAACATCTCTTCGATCGTAATAAGTAAAACGATAAAGGGGATGGACTTTTATGAAAAAGCGTTTTTCCATGCGGAACAAGCTGATGATTATTTTTGGTTTGTACGTTTTTTATTGCTGCTCGTATGATTAAACCGCTCAATGGTGTTGTCGATGCTCTGAAAAACATTGCACAGGGAGAAGGAGACTTAACGGTCTGCCTGCCAGTTTATGGAAATGATGAGATAACTGACTTATCTGAATACTTCAACGAAACAATTATAAAACTTAGTGCTTCCATTCATCTAAACAGGCTCAAGAGCCTGTTTTCAGCAAGATATTTGACAAAATTACTATACATACTTGACAAAAATGTAATCTAATGCTAACTTATAATCATGCAAGAGAGTAGACCCCGTTCGGAAACTTCCGTTTCGGAACAGGCTGCCTTAAACTGGTCTAATGTCTTGCAAGGAGGTTCCTATAAGGTAAAGGCGTTCGTAAGAAGTATTGATAAGTGTGAATGATTTATACTCTATTTTTAAACCTGCTCCATCTTGCATACTCCTGGAGCAGGTTTTTTTATGCAAACTAGGGGCAATCCGAAAAGTAAGTAACTTATTGACAGCCCGTCATGCCCCCCCCCCCCCTATAGCCTATCTGTTCGGCAACGGAGCTATTGCGCAGACCCCTATTAGGAACCTCGCCCCGTCCAACAAATAGGACAGTTCTCATACCTGTACGAAAATTTATCCTTGCTCAAATCATTTATTTCCATTATTATAATAGATATGAGTCAAGTTCGTTTACCGGAAAATCTTTCGGGTTATCATATCCACATGATTGGAATAAAAGGTACGGGGATGACCGCCCTAGCAGAGGTATTTGTTTCAAAAGGAGCCCGTATCACGGGCAGTGATGTCAGCGATGAATTTTATACTGACGCATTGCTCAAAAAAATCGGTGTACCTGTGAGCAGTCCTTTTGCTGCCGCTAATATTCCATCCAATATACAGCTTGTGATTTATTCAGCTGCTTATGCCCCAGAAGAGAATGAAGAGCTAGCGGAAGCACTCAAAAGAAAGCTAGCTATAATGAACTATCCGGAAGCATTAGGGGCATTTTCTCAATATAGCTATTCGGTAGGAATTGCAGGGGTACACGGCAAAACGACAACAACAGGTATTGTCGGTACGCTGCTCCAAGAACTGCCGTTGGATGCTTCCGTGCTTGCCGGAAGCGGCATTTCAAATTTTGGCGGAAGCTGTACTATGCTTCACGGTTCAAAATATTTTATTGCAGAAACCTGTGAGTACAAGCGGCATTTTTTAAGCTTTCATCCTCAGAAAATTATTTTAACCAGTATTGAAAGTGATCATCAAGACTATTATCCACAGTACGAGGATATTCTTGCCGCTTTTCTTCAATACATTAACCGTCTTCCTCAATTTAGTGAATTACTGTATTGTGCTGACGATGCGGGTGCCCGTGATGCTGCTCAATTGATTTTTGCTTCCCGTCCTGATCTCATTTTTACCCCGTACGGTAAGACAGCTGCAGGAGATTACGGAATTAAAATACATGGAGTACAAAATGGGCAAACCGTATTTTCGCTGCGGGGATTTGCAGGAGAATTTCGCATTGGAATTCCCGGCGACCATACTGTGCTGAACGCGACTGCTGCGATTGCGCTCGCTGTAAGTTTATTAAAAAAAGAATACGGTGAAATTACCGTAAACGATTTAACAGCAATCCGCAATGCGCTTTCTTCCTTTAAAGGTGCAAAGCGACGCAGTGAAATCATCGGAGAAGCTGATGGAATTATATTTATGGATGATTACGCTCATCATCCTACTGCAATTAAAGCAACACTACAAGGATTGCGCAGCTTCTATCCAAATAAACGGATTATTGCCGATTTTATGTCTCATACGTATTCGCGGACAGCTGCTTTGCTGGATGAATTTTCTTCCGCATTTTCCGACGCAGATGTCATTATTCTGCATAAAATTTACAGCTCAGCACGGGAAAAATACTGCGGCGGCTTAAACGGCAAGACATTGTATGAGCAAACTAAGAAAAAGCACAAGCGTGTCTATTACTTTGAAGAAATTATGGATGCAGCACACTTTGTTAAAAATGAACTGCGCAGCGGCGATTTATTTATCACCATGGGGGCAGGGGATAATTGGAAACTCGGCAAGGCATTATATTCTGAACTATCTAACAAGGCCGGTACAATATGAAAAGTATGACTTCATACGCATATTTAGACACCAACATCCACGGTATTGAGCTATCTTGCGAACTTAAAAGCTATAATTCCCGTTTTTTAGATTTAAATATCATACTGCCGCCGTGGATGGGACAGCTTGAACCGGCAATTCGCCGGTATTGTACCAGCCGCATTGTACGCGGTAAGGTAGAATTTTACCTTAGAATTAAAAAAGGCGGAGCTGAGCAAGTAATTGTTCCGAATATTCCGCTTGCCGAATCCTATTATCGGTCAATGGCTGCCATTGCGGAAACACTCGGTATGGAAGAACGCATATCGCTTCCGCTTATTCTTGCACAAGAGGGAGTATTGCAGTTTGATCGCACATTTGATCAAGAAAGCTGGAAACAGGCTTTAATGCCTGCACTTACCGCATTGTTCGATACATTTGATTCCGGCAGAATAAGAGAGGGCAGCGCATTGCTTGCCGATATTACTCATAATATCATGCTTTTAAAACAAGCACTTGGCGATATTCAAGAAAATGCTGCTGAAATGGAACAGCTATTTAAAGAGTCCTTGCAGCGGAAGTACAGCGAAATTACCGGTCAAGAAGCAGATCCTCAGCGGATTATGCAGGAGATCGGGCTTTTGCTGGTTAAATATACCATTAACGAAGAAATCGTCCGTGCATCAGCCCATATTTCCGCACTCGAAGAAGAACTGCGCATACATGATGCCGCCGGACGGAAAATTGATTTTTTGTGTCAGGAAATTAATCGGGAAATTAATACCATCGGTTCAAAAAATCAATTAGCAAAAATCGGACACGCAGTAATTCATGCGAAAGACGCACTTGAAAATATTAGAGAACAAGCCCGCAATATTGAGTAAACTGGATAAGCTCAGTGCTGCATTATTTTTAACAAGGCTGAACACGAAGGAGAAAGCAGTATATGCCGCAGGAACATAATCTTTACCCCAATTACTGCATTGCTGAAAATAAACACGTTCGGATTGCTATTTCCGGTGCATCAGGCTGCGGTAATACCACTGTATCGACGCTACTTGCAAATACATTACATATTCCGTGCATCAACTATACATTTAGAAACCTTGCAAAAGAAATAGGGATTCCCATGCAGGAAATTATTGAAAAAGCAAAAACTGATCCTCAATTTGATAGGACTGTTGACGGCAGGCAGGTAGAAATGGCAATGCAGCAGTCATGCGTACTCGGATCACGGCTCGCAATTTGGCTTCTCAAAGAGGCAAATCTCAAAGTGTATTTATATGCCTCTGCACATATGCGGGCTGTGCGTATTTTTGAGCGAGAGGGCGGCTCTTTCGAGCAAATTAAAAGATTTACTGAAATGCGGGATGCAGAAGATACCCGCCGCTATAGAGACCTCTACAACATAGATAATAAAGACTATTCCTTTGCTGATTTGTGTATTGATACGGAACAGTATAATCCCGATTCTATTGTAGAAAAAATTTTACACACCCTCCTCGAAAGGAAGCTGATAAACCAGATACGTTATGAATAAACTTTCATATTCTGAATTTCAACAGACCATTTTAGAGTATTATCATCTGCATGGGAGAGAATTTCCGTGGCGGGTAACCGATGATCCCTATGCTGTATTAGTTTCTGAATTTATGCTGCAGCAGACGCAAACTGAACGGGTAGTAGAAAAATACAACCGCTGGCTTGATGTGTTTCCAACAGTACAAAGCCTTGCTGCATCATCGCTTGCAGAAGTTTTGGAACAATGGGTAGGTCTGGGCTATAACCGCCGCGCCCGTTTTTTACACCAGTGCGCACAGCATATTTGCAGCGAACATCAAGGGATTGTACCGCGAGAACCGGCTGTATTACAAACGCTACCGGGAATAGGCGCATATACGGCAGCAGCCGTTTCTACTTTTTCGTATAATCTGCCCCATGTATTCATAGAAACTAACATCCGGGCAGTATTTATTTTCTTCTTTTTTAAGGACAGAATGGAAATACCGGACAAGGAAATCTTTCCGCTTATAGAATCTTCGTTGTATACAGATAACCCTCGGCTATGGTACTATGCCTTAATGGATTATGGTGCAGAGTTAAAAAAGAAAGTAGTTAATCCTAACCGAAAAAGTAAGCACTATACTAAACAATCAAAGTTTGAAGGATCAGTACGGCAAGCCCGCGGAGCCGTTATCAGGAGTTTAACAGATGCCGGCGCACAGCGGTATGAGGATTTACTCTTATATGCTGAAGCTGATAAAGATTTATTTGAAAAAGCATTATCAAGTTTAATACAAGAGGGTTTTGTTGCCGAAAAAAATGGGATATACACAATCGGCAGCTAAGAGCATCTTTCCATACTCGGTTAGGCTGGTAGAAATACATCAGTAAGTAGATATTTCACTAAACCGGTCTGCCAACAAAGTTATCAAACCGATCTAATATCTTGGATAATGCCGCCACCAATTACTACGCCGTGGATAGGAGTTCCCGAAAAAAATTCCGATTCAAGCGGCTCAGGGCGATAAAACACGGCGGCTTGTCCGCTTGCTACAGCCCGTTCAGGTTCGTCAAACACAATACGGACACTACTCTCGCCCAGCGGCACAATATGAGCAGACTTAGGCTGCTGCCGATAGCGGGTTTTCACCAATGCACGTATTGGCTGCATTGGTTTTTGTACAATCCAGTTTACAGCATCTACAGTGCATTCCGCAATCTGTAAGTATTTTTCCGTACCGACACACACGGTATTATCAGCAGCAGATTTCCCAATCACATATACCGGATAACCAAATGCCAATGCAAGCCCGCGCCGCTGACCTATGGTATAATGGTGCAGCCCCCGATGAGTCCCGATGACAGTCCCATTGACATCAATAAAATTACCGGGCGGAAATGCTTCAGGTGAATATTTCTCTACTAAAGCAGCATAATCTCCATCGGGGACAAAACAAATGTCTTGACTATCCGCCTTGTGTGCAGCGGCTAAATGCGCATATTCTGCAATTACACGGACTTGCGGTTTTGTAGTATCTGCAAGCGGAAAAATACTGCGGCTTAACTGGTGTTGATCGAGCAGGGCAAGAAAGTAGCTTTGATCTTTTTTTGCATCCACCGCCTGAGCTAATAAAAAACGGTTTTCTGCTTGGAAAATCCGGGCATAATGCCCTGTTGCGATGGCATCATAGCCATCTTCCAATGCTTTTTCCAAAAAATAACCGAATTTAATGCGCTTATTACAAATATAGCAGGGATTCGGTGTGTGTCCGTTTTGGTAGGCGGCTGAAAAATATCTTATAACTTCCGATTTAAACTGTTCACGAAAATCATACACATAATGAGGGATTCCAAGCGACTGTGCAGCGGCAGCGGCGGCTTCTATCGGTGCTGTATCCGTTTTGCCATTTCCGCTTAACAACTGTAGGGTAATTCCTGAAACCTTATGTCCTTGCTCAAGTAAGAGTTTTGCAGCGACACACGAATCAATGCCGCCGCTTAATCCAACTGCAATATGCACTGTATTTATTCTCCCTTCCAAGTATTTATACAATAATGACTTAATTTTAACAGCGATATTGAAATCGCTGCCCTATTGGCAACCAAGGTATCGAATAGGGCTCGTATGAGCTGCCGCCGGCTCATAGCGGCAGCTCATCATGTAATAAAGATTCCAAAAGCGGCTGTACGGAACAGGCATCTGCAAGTTTACGGAATTTTTTGTAGGCAGCTATTCGATGCTGATCGGGGATGTCTCGAAAACAACCAACTTTTGAGGGTTCCCCCTGATTCTGTTCACAGCCGGCACCGCCTGCCGTACCGACATCCCGCGAATCTTCTGAATTTGCACAAGTTCTTTTTACAGCACGAATAAGCAGATTTTTCGGTGTATGCTCAGTTTCAATAAACTCTATTATCTGCACATCATACCCGCATGATTCCAAGATAAGTGCCCGCAAGGTATCAGTTAATAATGAAGAAAACCGTTCAGTAATAATCCCATGTTCTAAAAAGGGTAGAAAGACGGAAGATTGCTGCTTAAAATATTTTTTTTGTTTTTTTAATTGGCTATGTAATTCATGCTGGCAGCACGGAACAGCAAAGATAATAGGAACTTTCCGGTGTACCGCATTTGCCAACGCATAATCGGTTGCAGTATTACATGCATGCAAACAAAGTACCATACCGGTATGTATCGGCAGCTGATACTGTGCAATATCTCCTGCCGAAAAGGAAAGATGCTCATAGCCGCAGTGTTGTGCTAAATCACTGCACTGGGTAATGACTTCATCTTTTAAATCTAACCCATGCACTGAAACCGGCAGTTTTTTTTGTTCATGTAAATAATAGTATAATGCAAATGTGAGATAGGCTTTTCCGCATCCAAAATCGATTATACTGAATGGTTCAGTTGATTGTTTTGTGTGCTGTTCAATAACCGGTATAATACTGTCGATAAATTCCAAGAATTTATTGATTTGTCTGAATTTATGGTATTTTTCTTTTAATACCTTACCTGCTGTGCCTGTAATACCTTGTATCTGCAAAAACAGGGTATCGCTTCCTACGTTTAACCGCACATTTTTTACATAGTCATGGCTTGTGTTCAATTCTGATGAAACAGTCTCCTGTTTTACAAGTGCTATTTTTCCTGAGTTTTTCCGGACAAACCATAATTTTTCACGAGTTCCAGTACATTCAGCATAGGTGTAGCAAGAAAAAAACTCTGCTAATGCCCGTGCAAGACCGGCACTATCAATATTTTGATGAAAAGCCTTATTATCGTTAAACCGTTCTATTTGATAACATTCTTTCCCTTTTAGGATAATCTTCCTGATTTTGATTTTTTTTTCTGATTGTGCAATAGGAGCTGTAAACAGCAGTTGCATACACGCAGCCTGTACACATAATTCAGCAGTTTCTGTAGGAGTTCGTAGCGTTTTCATAGAACTGTTATTTTATCGGAAATAAATGAAAAATACAATAAACGCTGGCATTACCTTTTATTTTCGTGCTATACTCCGTTTATTATTATGGAGCATTATGATCAAGAAAATGATTACAGCCAAAAGTTTAACGGCGGGATTTGGAAGCGAATTTTAAAAGAATTCGCCTTTTTTAAATTACTCTTTATTTCAGGATTTATTTTTTCAGGACTTGAAGGCATCTGTGCAATTGCTCAGCCTAAAATAACGAACTATGTTATCGATGTCTTTGTAAAAGAGCGAAATTTAGATAATTTTATTCCTGTTGCGGTTTTTACTGTCATATTCATAGTTTTTGCGCTTGCTGTTACCTTTTTATATATTATGACAATCGGTACGGTTGAAGTAAAGATGTGTCATCGCTTACGAACCCGCTGCTTTAACCACTTGCAAAGTCTTTCCCTTTCATTTTACGATGCTAATTCTGTCGGCTCTCTTATGTCAAGAATTACCTCCGATATCAATAAATTATCGGAGCTGATAGCGTGGGGCGTATCTGATTTGCTGTGGGGCTTTTTTATGGCTCTCGCGCTTATCTTTACGATGTTTCACGACAACATCAAACTTGCCGGTATTGCATTGCTGACATTCCCGCTGATTATTGCATTGAGCATCTACTTGCGTACAAAGATATTAAAAGCGCAGCGGCGGGTACGGGCGGTAAATGCACAGCTAACTGCTGCATATAACGAGGATATTCAAGGTGCAAAGACGACAAAGACGTTAGTATGCGAAGCATTGAATGCAAAAGAGTTTTTATCAAAAACGCAGGAAATGAAAGCCGCTTCGATACGCGGCATTATGCTTTCTTCTATTTTAATGCCTTCAGTGCAGATTATCGGATCAGTAGGTACGGGACTCATCGTTTTTTACGGTGGGAATGCTGTTATTTCGCAAGCGGTCAGTTTAGGGCTACTGGTTGCGTTTCTTTCGTATGTTACGCAATTCAATGCTCCGCTTGCAGGAGTTACCTCAGTATTTGCAGAGCTGATGTCGGCGCAAGCGGCGGCAGAGCGTATTTTTGCACTGCTCGAAGAAAAGCCGGATATACAGGACACCGAATCGGTTATTAAAAAATACGGTACAGCACTCAATCCGACGGGGGTATCCCGTCCTCCTATAAAAGGAACCGTACAATTTGATACTGTATCATTTTGGTATAAAGAAAGCGAACCCGTTTTAAGCGAGTTTAATTTGACAGTGCAGGCTGGAGAAACACTTGCAGTCGTCGGCTCTACCGGAGCCGGAAAGTCCACCATCGTAAATTTATTTTGCCGATTTTATGAACCGAAGAGCGGGCGTATTTTAATCGACGGCATCGACTACACCGAAATGCCGGAAACATGGATACATGAAAACCTCGGCTATGTACTGCAATCACCGCATTTATTTTCGGGTACAATCGAAGAGAATATCCGCTACGGCAAGCTCGATGCAGCGGAAGAAGAAATTATCGCAGCAGCAAAGCTCGTTGATGCCCATGAATTTATTTCCGCGATGCCGGACGGATACCAAACACAGGTAGGGGAAGGCGGAGGATTGCTTTCTACAGGGCAAAAGCAGCTTATCTCGTTTGCACGCACTCTTGTGCGAAATCCGCGCCTGTTTGTGCTGGACGAGGCAACTTCCTCCGTCGATGCGGAAACAGAGCAAAAAATTCAAAACGCTATTGCTGCCGTGCTGAAAAACAGAACCTCGTTTGTAGTAGCACACCGCCTGTCCACTATACGCAATGCAGACAAAATCATTGTTGTGGAAAAAGGCCGTATGATAGAAGCCGGAACACACGCAGAACTAATGCAAAAAAAAGGACACTACTATCAGCTCTATTCAATGCAGTTCCTACAAGAAGAAAGATGATAGATTACACCTGTGCGACAATGGAAAGAGCCGAACAAGCCCACTATACCGAGCTGTGACTGATGAGTACGCAAGGAAAACTTTTGCTAGGCAGTCCAAAAAATGAAGTTTTTAGAGAAGTCAAACAATAAGGACTCGATAGAGGTCTTTTATCTATGCTATACTACCAGTATGTACAGTACAAGCGATATTTCTGCGTTTCAAAATTCTCCTTTGTTCTATGGCTTTTCCAATGATGAAATAGATCATATCCTTAAAGTATGTAATGCAAAAATAAAAAATTATCATAAAGGTGAAACTGTTTTCTTGTCAGGACAAATAATTGCGCAGCTTGGCTTGGTTATTGCGGGAACGCTGTATATCCAGCAGTCAGACTGGTGGGGAAACGTGAACATTTTACATAGCATAAAAGCCAGAGAGATTTTTGGACTAGCATTTGCCGCCGTCAGCGGTATTCCGCTCGAAAATGATGTCATTGCTGCAGCAGACACGGCTGTTCTTTTTCTCGATGTCAATTGGATACACACCTTTGGTGCAGAAGATGCTGAGAGCAAAAACACAGCGGTGCTTTTCCGATCTAAGCTCAAGCTGATTAAAAACCTCTATCGTATTAGTGCTGCACGCAACCGGTTTTTAACGAAAAAACTGCATTACCTGTCATGCCGTTCTACACGGGATAAACTGCTTGCATATCTTTCCGAACAGGCGGATATACAGCAATCCCATTCATTTGATATTCCGTTTGACCGGCAGCAGCTGGCAGACTATCTTTCCGTAGAACGCAGTGCTATGTCCGCCGAGCTGAGCAAAATGCAGCGCGACGGACTGCTTACATTCAGAAAAAATCACTTTACGCTGCTTCGCTAATACCATACTTTGCTTGCCAATCATACAATTGTTTCAGCAAAGTTTCCCGTATTTGGGCATTTTCGGCGGCAGCTTCAAAATTACTAACCTGTGCATCAACAGTTTTGAGTACATCTGCCGCTAAGCAGCGTTCAGCAAACGGATATACCACCGAATTTTCTTTTTCAATATGACGGGAAATCAAGTTGGCGTAGCCTGCTGCCGCCTCAATAATATCAAGGCGGCTATTGTCGCTAGGAGCGGTATGATACGCAGCCAGTGCTGTCTCAATATCTAAAATGTGCCTACGGCATAAATCATGCTCTACAAGCATTCCTGCATGAACAAGATTTTTTCCTGCCTCACCTAAGTGAGCGGCCATCTGATTAAAAAGAAATTTCTCTTCTTTCCCATGATGATATTTATCGCTATAATTCCGTGCAAAACCAATAAAACCGTAAAAATCATCTTCAGATACCATACCAGTATTCATAATACGGATACATGCTGCACGGACTACCTGCGCAAACCTTATAATATTTGTGTGTTCAGTCACCATCACTTGAACACTGTATGTCTTTGCTTCCATATTTACTCCTATTGTTTAATTTCAAAGGTCATAGAGTCTTCGCCAAATGACAAATCCGTTTCGGAAAGCAATCCGCGGATAATAGCCGCTCGAATATCCCAATAATGCGCAGCCTTACCTTTTATTTCTTCCCAATACGGCGCGTGTAAGTCTGTGATATTTTTCCATACAACCAATTCAGGAGTATTTATTACGACTTCTTCTACCCTATCACAAGGCATACCGTTAAGAAGCGTATCCCCAATAACCGTATAGGCTTCCTGTGCGCCGCTTCCCTGCGGAATAGCATAGTTTTTTCCAAATGCTTCTGCTCTTGCGAGAATAGTACCCAGCCGACTTTCATCGTCAGAAAGAATTTCCGTAACCAAACCGGCAAGTCGCTGCTCACTTGAACATATTTTATCCTGAAGCCATCCGTGAATATTGCCCAAATCAATTGCAGCACGCAGATCCGGAAGCGGTTCACCGCTATATGATCCCGTCCCGCATAAAAAGCCTTTATCCTCTGCCATTTGAGCAATACTGTTGATCAGAGCTTCCTGTATCTGAATTTTATTATACAGCCAAAAATGTATCGGTGCTAAAAAAGAACTCATACCGTACCTTCGTTACTCCAACCCAAGTTTTTTGTTCAGTATAGCGGCTATTTCCTCCGGATCAAAACCATGAACAAACGCCGCCTGCGAAAGCGGTTCTGCCTGAGAAGCGGGACAACCAACACAACCCATACCACACTCCCCAAGGACTGCAATTGCACCGTCATACTTTCTCACAATATCACCCATAAGCATATTAACTGTTATCTTTTCCATACATATCTCCTCATATTACCCTACTTGTGTAAAATTCCGGTAGATTTTTACACAGTTTCGCATTATTTGCATCTAATATCTTCAAAGAACTTGAACATCCGGATTTTTTTCGCCGAAGTTTTCACGAAGATGCTCAATAATTTTTTCTCGCGGCACACCCTTTTCTTCTTGCTGTTTAATCACTTTGTATGCTTTAAAAAGCGTTGATGGACCAATTTCAGAACTGAAAAATCCAATGCCTTGATTCCATGCCAAAAGTTCAAATACATCATCAAGGGCAGCGGAATCAATACCAGCGGCATAGACTTTAACCAACTCCCGTGTTGCCTGCCGCATTCTGCCTGCGCCTACCGCATTAGTAAGAGAAAGCAGCAGACGCGTTTCATAAGGAAGATGACGATGAGCATCATTCCATGTAACATCCCAAAACCGTACAGCAAGTGAACCGAGTTCTTTATCAATAAGCGGAAAATTTGTGAGTGCTGCAGGGCGCATAGGAATACTACCATCGTCAGTCTTTACTTCTATGCGGTAAAAATACGCATGAAATTCATGCGCATCTGTCTGCTCCGTATGCCGCTCGTACCCTAAGTTGTCCATAACAGCATACAAAGGAATTGGTTCAAAACTTTGTATGATTTCAAGTCCATTACCTACCAGTACCTCTTCGGCTTGCTTTTTAAGAGCCGGAAAAAAATTACCTTGCACATTTCGGACATCTATTTTCTTAAATGTTCCTGTTTTATCTTTCCAATCCGAATACGCCATTGTCTAACCCCCAGTTTGTAATTTCTAACTAAATACTAACGAAAAAAGCTACCGGTGTATGTTGGAAAAACAACAAAGTGAAAAGTGGAGTACCATAATAAAAGTACAGGGAAAGGGATGTCATTGCCGACGGCAAAAAGTTGGTTACTTTCGGGGCATCCCCTTTCTGATAGTTATTACTATATAAAGACTTAAATCAAAAGCGGTATTTTTTCAATAAATGACCATGCTTCTTGCCCGATGAACATTTCACCGTTGCATACACATCCTTCAATCGCCATGCCGTTTAACAGTATTTGCTTCGGTTGTTTTTTTCCCTTTTGTTTTTTTGCATGTTCCACTCATTGTTGCTTCAGCATGATAGTATCTCTTTTTGATGCGTAACACACATTAAGGGGAGAAAAAAGGTTTTTAGAGGGGGAAATAAAAAAAGCCTCCCGCAATGAGAGGCGTATTGTGCGATATTGTGAGCTTTTCATATTATGCCGGCTTTTGATGTTAAGATAAAAAAATGTCTCTTGCTATGCCATTTAGTCAGGTTGCTGATAGTTTTTCTAAAGTAGGAACTATTATGTATAATGTCATTCAAGCTGAAACGCGCCACAATGAAACACAAAGAAACAGATAGCCGAAATCAACATATTATTATGGAATCACATCACGCGCAATTGTAGCTGTAACATCGTTAATAGTTGCGGTTGTTCCTATTGCTATTGCAACAGTGAAAGGAATGTTAAAAGAATAATTCTTTACTACTCAAGCACTTCGATACTCTCTATTTCGTCTAAAAAAGCTCCGGTTAATTTTCCATCTGCAAGCCGTATGTCTATCTCTGCTATTTCAGGTTCATTGTTGACTGCCCATGTAAAACCGTATACGGAACCTTCTATGATTGTTTTGTCATGAGAAGTAACTTTAATAACGTGAGCTTTTTCGCATATATTATACAGTTCTATTTCCGTTTTTGGATAAAATATCATTCTTTCTCCTTTTGCAATGCCGTATATGGAACCACGTGAGTACCGGTCTTGCTGTAATGAATTTTCGCCTTGTTCGTTTCCCTTATTTCGCCGGTTTTAGGGTTAATATCATACCCCTTTAACCTATCATCTTGTATAATTTCCGTAAGGTTTCTTTTCGTCAAAGATATTTCGCCTTTGCCCACCTTTTCCTCGACAATCTGTTGCAAGGTTTCAAGGTCGTTTTTGAAGTAGCTGCCGTCTTTCTTGACGGTCTTAGAGCCGAAAATATGCCAGTTTTGCTTATGCTTGTTGACGGTTGTACCATAGCATTTTGCATAAGCTCTTCGGTATTGAGCAGGTTTATTATGGAGTGTTTCAAGTTTCTTTTCAAGCCGCACACGGTAGGCATCTTCCCGACGCTTTTTTAGCTCGTTTTTTTGCTCTTCGGTTAATTCGTCCATATTGATAAAGGCATTACCTTTTTTAATTTTGTCTCTGATTTCTTTCCAGTTTTCAGGCGGCTTGTTGGCAACATCGCCGCGCTTTATATCTTTTGCAATAACCGGTGCTAATGTGCAAAGACAGCAGATATGCGGCTTTTCAGGGGCTGCATCTACCGGATATATCCCCGCTCCCAATCCGTGGGCATCGGTATATGCTAATGTATCACAAATATCGTGATAGCCTGCGGGACGGTTATTTGATAACAGCCACTTTATTGCCTTTACAGCGGGGTTATCCTTAAAGCCCTCTATCGTTGCTTGCCAGTAGATTTCAGACAGCTCATTGCGGGCAAGGCGTAAGGCTTCATAGTTGAAGTTTTTTGGAACCCGCCCGCCCATTCTCTTATACATATCAGGGTAGTCTTTTATAAAACTTGCAGCACCCTCTTTGACATATTGACTGAGGGCGTTAGCAACTTTTACACAGTCAGTATTGATACCGCTTGAAATAATCTCTTTTATTTTTTCAGCGTTATTCTCCGATAAATCCCAGATGCGATCCGATAAGATAAATTCCTTATCCTTATAGATGCGTTTTTTGTGCAAAGTGCTTTCTGCAATAGCAGCTGCTTGTTTTATGAGGTCTTTATCAATACGGTCAATCTTGACAAGCTTACATGCGCCGCTTTGAGCGGCAATAAGCCCTGCCCCTATAGAAAGTCCCGCATGAGCAGATCGTGTCAATCCTTTTTCAATAATATGGTCAAGTTCAGCAGCAAAGTGAACCGCGCCCTCATCAACAGCAGCATTCAGCCGTGTATCAACACCGCTCAGCACACCATGAGTACCTATGCCTTTTTTTATGTCATTGATATGCTGTTGCACGGCATTTACTATCTCCCGTTCAGCAGTTTGTAAAGCAGCTTGCCGCATTTCAAGTGCATCGCGAATTATTTGTTGTACATCATCAGGCATACCAGATAGGTCAAATGTCATACGTTACGCCATTTCTTTAAACAATGCCTCTATAGCATCACCAACATCAATATCCCCGCTTCGGATTCTAGGGCATCTGTAAAAGCTCAGGTATAGATTTTGAAAGATGCCTCATCAGCATCGCTGATCACGAGTTTTAAGCCGTTGAAATAGCACAACTGAAACTATCGCATTTCAAAGTAACCTATCCTAACATTAAAGTTTCCGAATATTTATTAGATGCTCTCATACTGTTGTGTAATGTTGATAAGTTATTTATAATGTATCCTGTGAGAAATTTTCTTCGACTGTTTTCATATTTAAAAGGACAGTACCTCTTATATCTACTTGCACTTATGTTTGCACTGCTTGCCCAGATTGCCGCAGCTTTACAGCCGGGCTTAATCAAAATTACCGTTGATTCGGTACTGGGCAATGAACCGCTTACCCATACTGTTCTTGAGCGGTTTGTTATGCTATTTGGCTCCGCTGTAAGAGGAGCAAATGGACTACTCATTATGGCAGCACTGATTATTGCATTTGCGCTCTGCCGCAGCATCTTCACTTTCTTGCAGATGAATATAGCAAATGCGGCAACCGAACGGGGTATCCAAAATATACGGAACCGGCTGTATAATCACATCCAACTATTACCGTATACGTATCACGCAAATGCAAAAACAGGTAATCTTATCCAGCGGTGTACCTCTGATGTGGATACTATACGTATCGCATTATATTCTCAGATTCCAGAAACGGTCAGCTCGGTGTTTTTAATTATATACACAGTCTTTTTGATGATGCAGGCGAATAGCAAGCTAGCACTCATCTCATCTATAACAGTTCCGGTTGCAGCAGCTTTTTCGGGTGCTTTTTTTTATGTTGTAGAAAAACAGTTTGAAGCCTCAAGCGAACGGGAAGCAGCAATGACTGCTGTTCTTCAGGAAAGTCTTACCGGTATAAGAGTTATCAAAGCATTCACCTGTCAGCAATACGAGATTAAAAAATTCAAAACCGCCAGCGAAGCGTATATGAAACAGAACTTGACCTTGATACGCTGCTTTGCATGTTTTTGGTCAGGATCGGATTTTTTATCATACGTCCAGATTTTTACCGTTATCCTCTATGGGAGCTTTTTAGCATATCGCGGTGAAATTTCAGTAGGAATGTTGATAGCATTTATTTCATACATCAGTATACTGATACAGCCGGTACATCAGCTTGGACGTATTCTCGGAAATATTGGTAAAGCCTGTGTGTCGGTAGGTCGTATTGAAGAAATATTCCGTGAGGAACCTGAGGAGCTTTTTCCTTCTCAGGCAAAGCCGGAAATTAAGGGTGATATTGTTTTCAATTCCGTATCATTTGCGTATCCGGGAACGGAGAACACACTGGTACTGGATGCTGTATCGTTCAGCATCAAACAGGGACAAACGGCGGCAATTTTAGGTCCGACCGGTTCGGGAAAAAGTTCACTGGTGCATCTGCTCGACCGACTTTACGACTATACCGCCGGTTCCATTACAATAGATGGTATCGAATTACGTACAATAGACAAAGGCTGGATACGATCGCAGATAGGATTGATTTTGCAGGAACCGTTCCTTTACGCTAAAACAATTATAGAAAATATTAAACTGGCCGTTCCTGATATAAACAATTCCATTGCACAGCAGTATGCCGGCATTGCAGCCTTAGACAGCGAAATCCGCTCTTTTGCAGACGGCTATGATACCCTTGTGGGGGAACGAGGGGTTTCTCTTTCAGGCGGACAAAAACAACGGCTTGCAATTGCCCGAACACTGATTAAGGATTCCCCTGTTTTGATATTTGATGATTCACTTTCCGCAGTTGATATGGAAACTGATGCGGCAATAAGAGCTGCCCTCAAAAATGAAAACAAGCATAAAACGGTTATCATCATTTCTCACCGCATCGCCACTGTCAAAGATGCTGACACTATCATCGTATTGGAAAAAGGAAAAATTACTCAGCAGGGTACTCACTCTGAACTGATGGGCAAGGACGGTTTATACAAGCGTATTTATGATATTCAAAATAATTTTTCCTGACAATGCAGCAGGAGAGTATATACAGGACATCTTCTAAAAATTCAGGTATAATTTTTAGAAGATGTCCATCATTATCTTGCGAACAAACCGATAGGCTTTCAATTTTTGAACAACCTGTTCCCTACATATTTGACAAGGAGGCTTTTATGATTAAAGCACTGATTTTAGATTATGGTAATGTGATTTCTTTAACCAATACAGAAGCTATTGATACAGCACTGGCTGCCGAAACCGGTATTCCAGTGGAAGCATTTGGGAATATTTACAGCACACACCGAAGCGACTTTGATCGAGGTCTTATTAGCGGAGAGGAAATGTACAGCCGCTTATTACAAAATAACGGCTATGAAAAGGTCTCCAAAGACGCAGGATTGTTAAAAAAAATGGTAGATATTGATTTAGCCTATTGGCGAGTTCTCAATAACGATGTATGCGATTGGGCATTGAACATTCAAAAGCAAGGTTTTAAGCTCGGGATTCTTTCTAATATGCCATATCAATTTTTAGAACGGTATGAAAAAGAAATACCGCCCTTTATCGCTGCTGATTATGCGTGCTTTTCGTGCCGTGTACATCTGATAAAACCTGAACCGGAAATATACCTCAATTGTCTTGAAGGTTTAGGCATTAGTGCTAATGAAGCTGTTTTTTTCGATGATCTTGAGCGAAATATCGCTGCAGCACAAAAAATTGGATTCCACAGTTTTATGTGGACGGGACTAGCGCAAGCTCAAAAGGATTGGCTTTCTTGCCTGTAAAGGTGTAAAATTAGACCTGTTCAACGACTTTGCTTCCGAACAGTTTTATTGAATAGTAAGGAGTATGCCTATGCTGCCTACAAGAGCAGAAGCACTGAAATTACTTGAAGAAGGATATTTGCGCAATCCGGGACAGTGGAAAGATCACTCTATTGTAACAGCTGAATGTGCCTATAAAATAGCAGAGCAGTGTGCAGGAATGTATCCTGAAAAGGCATACATTCTCGGTTTATTACACGATATAGGTAGAAGAGAAGGCGTAACGTATATCGCCCATGTGATAGACGGATACCGTTATTTAACGGAACTTGGCTATGATGAGGCAGCTCGCGTCTGTATTACCCATTCCTTTGCCAGACAAAATATAAATGATTATATCGGTAAAATCGACATCACAGCCGATGCAGTGGAAGAATTACAACAATTACTGACTACTTACGACTATGATGATTATGATCTGCTCATCCAATTATGCGACAGTATTGCACTTCCTAGCGGCTCCGTACCGATAGAAGAACGTATCGCTGATGTAAAAAAAAGATACGGCTCTTACCCCGAAGAAAAACGAAATAAAACACTTGAGCTGAAACAATATTTTGAAGAAAAGTCAGGACTCGATATTGATCACCTCAATATAATCAAACCTTATACATAACAGCAGCTTCTTAGCAGCGGATACACTATCAAGCAATCCCGCTAAGTAACCCGCTGGAACACTACTGCATAGCTCGTTAAAAATGTACATCCCTGTACATTTTTAACGACGAGAGGCTGTCCAAAAACTGAAAGCCTATCAGCTGTGCTGATGAGTATGCCCCGAAAGTAACCAACTTTTTGTCGCCGGCAATGACATCCCCATCACTACTGTTTGGAACCAGCGGCATCCGTGTCCGTTCTGAAAGCTAAACCTTGAACTTCGAGACTTC
>JBQMYN010000001.1:0-93519 GCA_052173475.1 Treponema sp. | reverse complement strand
GTCCTGCAAAGGGGCAGTCCCCTCCCCCCCCCCCCCCCCCCTCTAACTGGAGGTGAATCGTCGGACAGTACAGCCGCACAAGATACCGCTGCCGTTGCCGCAGCAAAGGAAAATCTGGAGATAGTTTACCGGTCAGGCGACCGTAAGGATTCGGTAACGCATCGGCTTAGCCTCCCGCTAACTGTTAAAGGTTTCCCAGCGTTTCTATTACATGGGAATCAAGTGAGTCGGCGGTTATTACTTCCGACGGTACGGTTACCCGATTCTCTGCCGATAAAAAGGTAACTTTGACGGCTATTTTAAAAAAGAATGCAGCAACCGACAAAAAGACATTTACCGTTACCGTGCTAAAAACCAATGCGAACGTTCAAGAAGCAGAAAAAGCAAAGGAAGAGCTGGAAATAGCTTACGGGGACGGCGACAACAAAGATGCGGTAACGCAGAACCTTACGCTACCTGCAACGGTCAGCGGCTTTACCGGTATTTCCGTAACATGGCAGTCGGACAAACCGGAGACGATAACAACCGCCGGCACAGTTATCCGCTCCGATCTTGATACAATAGTTACGCTGACAGCACCCCTTGAAAAGAACGGCGAGAAAACAAAAAAGGCTTTCATCATTACGGTAAAAGGTACCGCTGCCGGAAACGATTAGCGGCATTGCAGACACAAGCATAACGTGGCAATCTGACAAACCTGATACGCTCACCATAGATTTATCCAACGGTAAAGTAACAGGAAAAATTACCCGTACGGAACAGGATGAAACGGTACGGCTTACAGCAAGTCTTTCCTACAAAGGTGCCGAGAAACAAAAGACATTTACCGTTACGGTGTTCCGCGACTATGATAAAGCAGCGGTAAAAAACGCTTTTGAAAAACTGAACATCGGCTATACAGGCGGAAATAGTGAATCCGCTGTAACGGAGAATCTTGAATTACCCGAAACCATTGACGGTATTGCCGTAACGTGGAAGTCGGACAAACAGGAGACAGTAAAGAACGATGGTACGGTTATTCGACCTACCGATGCCGATATACAGGTTACCCTTACTGCAAAACTGACCTATAACAGTCAAAGCATAAAAAAGGATATTCCTATTACCGTTAAGCGGCTTACACGGCTGGAACACTCATTTATGAACGGCGATGGGCATTTTATTTCAGATGTTACTGACTTTACCGGCAATGAAATTACAATGATAAACGAATTTAAGGATTCTGGTACGGGAGAAATCGAAAAACACGGTGCTCGTTTTTCCTACACTGACCTTGATGTTCCAAATAAACGCTTTAAAGCACAGAAAACCTATATGCTGTCTAACAACGGTACATGGGTTGCAATAGGAAGCGCAGAACATAGACAAGCACTAGAAGTACAACAGAAAAAAATGCCGCCGTATAGAGGGATGACAGCATTGGTGAAACAGCCGATAATTTCGCTGCGCGATGCTGCCTCCTTGTTTTATCGCGTACCGCTTTCGATGAGCGAACAAGAGCTGTTTGATATGATCCATTGGGATTCGCCCCTATCAGTGAGTTCATATACTGCTTTCAAAAAACTTTCGGCAGCGGAACAAACCGGCGTGCTCAAAAAATGGATTGACGACCAGAGAAAAGAGTTGGCGGCTTCTCAGGCTCTTTCCGAAACCGCTTCATGGGAGGATCTTATACAGAAAGCGGTTGATGACCGGTTTAATGACGAAGTACAGAAAGCAGTGCCGCAGATATATAGGTATACAATACACAACAATGGCAGCTATTATTGGTTCGATGCGCGCACTCTTTACGAAAAAGGAAAAAAATGGTTTGAACACGATCATTATAGTGTTAACATTGACGATAAAAAGATATGGTTCGATAATCACGGTTTAACGTTTTCTTACGACAATAATATCTATTCCGGCACACTGAACAGCGACGGTACACAGTTTACAGGAAAGGAATACAGCAGTGGTGAAACTATTACGGTTAGTATAACCGACAACCAAGATGGCACCATCACTATACAGGTTAATGGGCATACACATACTCTACATTTCAGCGGAAATACGGTGAGTGTAAGTTGGTAATAAGCTTACTGCCGCTCATGGCAACTATCCGAAAAGCGGATTGCTTTTCGGATAGCCGCGTAAAGCGCCGGCAAATGCCTACGCTATTCGGAAGCAACGGTATTGGACAGGTCTACTGTCAGCTTGCTTTTATCATAATTTCGCGATGGGGTAATGCAGCTTTACGCGGAACCGTAACGGTTAGTACCCCATTCTTAAAGGCTGCTTCTATATTTTCAGTATCACTATCTTCCGGCAGCGTAAAACGGCGGACAAACTCATGGTGAATGCGCTCTTGCAGTAAGAACTGTCCGCCGCTTTCCTGTTCAGCACTGTTTTCTTTTGCGCTCTCTTCAATGCGCTTTGAGGCAATGCGCAGTACACTATCTTCTACGTGTATATGGATTTCATTCTCTGCGTAACCGGGTAAGTCCATATCAAGCTGATATGCACCATCTATTTGCCGGACATCTACTGCTGGCATTCTGTTTCGTAAGAATGGTTTGTCGGTACCGTAAAGCGTTGTACCAAGTGCATCAAACAGAGAGTCAGTAAATACAGGGTTAAAAATACTTAATGTGTTCATAAAATCCTCCTCGCGGCATACCCGCGTTTCTTCCGCTTTTGCGGCTCTTAGTACGTCTTGTGAGTATGTTTCGGGCATTCCCTTTCACAACAACGGTTTATGCAGCTTGCTTTCAGTAACACTGTTTGTTTTTTTGCTGCACACTAGATATATAGCAAATACCGTGCCAACTTTTAATAGCGAGTGTTTTTTCATCTATATTTCATACGCAATAAAAATAAATAATGATATAAACATATATTTCATTATATATATTAACTTTATCTTGCTTTTTAATAATAAACTTTTTTAGAAATTTTCGTTTTGAAACAAGTTTACTATTATATAGAGGTTTCCGGAAAGAGACTCCGACAGCAGACAGTACGGAAACGAAGGTTTTTTCGGTCATAAAAGAACATCTGTGTCATTATTTCTTTTGATATTGTATCAAAATAACACAGTTTTGCCGATCCTCGTTTCTGATATGGAGTAAAATAGCAAGCAGGGGAAAGAAAATGAAGGTACTAAACCTGTTCGATAGCTGTGTTGTCCAACAAGTCGGCATCGCACTTCAAGATACGTTCCGAAACTAAAGTTTCAGAACAGGTTTATTGTGTTTTAGTATGTAATAGTGGTATAATAAGTGTACAGGAGGGACAGTATGCCGGATTTTTATGCACATTATACACAGGGACAATCAGTGTTCAGTCTTTTACCGGACGAGATTGTTCAGGGCATTTCAAATAAAAATTTATATGATCTTGGTTTGCAAGGACCTGATGTCTTATATTGCTATAAACCACTCACTGCAAAAAATAATCCTATTTTACAGCTTGCTTCTGATGTACATGACACAACCGCAATGGAAATTATTAATACGGTGCTGCCAAGCGTATCTGTAAAGCCAGATACCGATATATATTCATATTTTATAGGATTTATTGCTCATTTTGGTCTTGACAGTACCGCCCACCCCTATGTGAATAAGGCAGAAAAAGAACTCAACTTTGATCATGCAGAAATAGAGATAGAATTTGATAAATTTTTATTACAACAGCAGGGGAAAAATCCATTCCGATATAAGGCGCATAAAAGTATTAGTATTTCCTATGACGAAGCAGCAGCTCCTGCTGCGATATACCATGCAATGCTGCCGCTTATTCATCAGGACGAAATCTATCACGCTTTTAAGACATTTAGAAAAGTAAAATGGATATTTTATGCGCCGTCGTCGCTATCGCAGGAAATACGTTTTCTCCTGATGAAAATGCTCGGATTATACGACTCTCTGCAAGGTCATATTATGAAAACACATTCCAATCCTAAAAGTGCAATAACCAATCAAAAGCTTTCAGCACTGTATCAAATATCCATCAATAAAACGGTGGAGCTTATCACTAATTTTCATCAGCACCTCCTGCATAGGGCGGAACTTCATCCTCATTTTAACGCCCGATTTATATAGCAGGGTAGGAGCTCGTCCCGTTATGTGCGGATTTTTGTTAAATCTTCTCCAGAATCGGGAAAAACCATGTAATCTTCAAAGGCAAGATGAACAACATCGCCTGTTTTGAACGTATTATAGGTTGATGCCCGCGCTGTAACCCGCAAAATAGCGGAACCAACGGCAATCCGCACATCGTTAATATCGCCGAGGTAGAACTGAGACACTATGGTACCTTCTATATGCTGCGGCGTATCCGAGAATATAATCCGCTCAGGGCGGACTGCAACGGTAACCTTTCCAGTTTCATTATTTTTGCAGGGTATTGTTTGAGACGTTCCGTCGATTGTAATTCTCCCGTTTTCGGCAACACCGCCGAGGAAATCAACCCGTCCGATAAAGTTCGCCACAAATTGGTTTTTCGGGTTATTATACATTTCAATCGGAGTCCCTGTTTGCTGCACACTTCCTTGGTTGATAAGCACAATGCGGTCGCTCATTGTCATAGCTTCAATTTGATCATGCGTAACATACACAACGGTAATTTTTAGCTTTTGAGTGATTTCTTTTATTTCGTACCGCATTTCTTCACGCAGTTTTGCATCAAGATTGGATAGCGGTTCATCAAGCAAGAGAATTTCAGGTTGTGCAACAAGTGCCCGCCCAAGCGCAACACGCTGCTGCTGCCCGCCTGAAAGCTGCGAGGGTAGTCTATCTGCATACTGACTTAAATGCACTGTTTGCAGAATTACCTCTCCGCGCGCCCGTATCTCTTCTTTTGACATCTTCATCAATTTAAGCGGATAAACCGTATTGTCAAACACCGTCATGTGAGGCCATACTGCATAGGATTGAAAAACCATACCTATTTTTCGTTTTTCAGGCGGTACAAACGAATGGGCACCGGAAACAAGCGTGTTACCGATGTATATTTCGCCGGTGGTGGGTTTTTCAAAACCGGCAATAAGCCTGAGCATTGTCGTCTTTCCGCAACCGGAGGGACCGAGCAGCGTAACGAACTCTCCGTCTGCAAAAGTATCGTTCATTGAATGCAGCACTTCTATGTTATCAAATGCCTTTGTAATATTGGAAATAGTAACTGATGCCATCTGGCATTCTCCTTTTAATAAGCGGATTTATATTGAAATCTTCCCCTTGGTTAATTTATTCAAAATAAAATTCAATATAATGACGAAGAATAAAATTGCTGTCGCTAATGCGCTTGCAACTTGCAAACTATCGGTCGTCTGGTAGTAGTACAAATCGTACCCGATTGTTTTTGTTTTTGCTGAGTAGAGAAGATTCGACATAGTAAGCTCATAGAAACTCGGCATAAAAATAAGGAAAAAGCCTGCGACAACGCTTGCGCCGATAAGCGGGATACTGACATCTTTCAGCATCCTAAGCCAGCCGGCACCTGATATTTGCGCCGCTTCTTCCAAGGAGCTGTGTACCTGTCCCATTGCAGAAACAACAGGGCGCATCCCCATCAGCATATACTTGATCATATACGCGACAATCATAATGGAAAGGGTATTATAGATATTGATACCGAATTTTCCGCTCATCGTAATAATCAACGCAAGCGCAATAACAACGCTCGGCGTTCCCGATCCGATAGTAATCAGAAAGTCGGGAATGCGCCGCCCTTTTACACGGGTACGCTCAAGTAAATATGCCATAGTACAGGATATAACCATGCCGGCTGCGGCTGCGGTAAAAGCAGACACAAAGCTGTTTTTCATTGATTGCAAAATTGATGCGCGGTGAAAAATTTTGCTCCATGCTTTTAGCGATATATTGGAAAACGTGAACGGCTTTCCCATATTAACGGTTACCGAGGTTGCCATAACCGATGCGAACGGAATAATGATAACGATAACGGTGAACAACACCACAAAACAGGTCAACGGTATGCGCCATTTTCCAAGGTCGATAATGACAGGGCGGGTTGATTTTCCGCTCATCGTAATATACTGCTTGCCCCGTAAGAGAAATGTTGAACAATACAGTATAACGTTCGCAACCACCATGAGGAATACCGCAAGCGTTGTCGCATCTGTGAGACCGCGTTCGGTGCCGAGATGCACAAAATCAATAATCCTTGTTGTCGCAGTATAAATATGCCCGGGTGCTCCGACAATTGCCGGAATACCGAATGCGGAAGCGGCGGCAATAAACACTAACAGAGCAGCCGCAATAATGCTCGGCATCATCATCGGAATAGTAATTGTCCGTAAAATGCGCAGCGGGCTTGCTCCTGATATACGAGCCGCTTCTTCCAGCGATGGATCCATCTTTTCCATAGCGCGCGAAATCGTGATAAACGCATAGGGATAATAAAAGCAGGTCAGTACCCAAATAACGCCGCCCATCGAATAAATATTGAAAGGAGCAGTCTGCAAATTAAAGAGACCCTTTAACAGGGCATTGATGCTGCCCGCATTCGGATTGAGCAGACGCGCCCACGCCATTGCACCGACATAGGGCGGAACCATATAGCTGATAACAAAAAGAGTCCTGAACAGTTTTTTACCATAGAGATTGGTACGTCCAACCAAAAATGCAAATGGAAAAGCAATCGCAACACCCAGTACGGTAGTACAACTTGCCGTAATGAGCGTATTAAAAACCGCACTTCTATTCAGATCATAGCTGTAGACCCGTTTAAAAGCTTCCAGCGAAAAAGCACCTTCGGGAAAAAACGCTTTAATAACTAAATACAGAAGCGGTAAAACCTCAAAAACAATCAGAAAAAGAACAATGAGAAAGATAATAACCCATTTTATATCAAAATATACTTTACGCATAATCTCTCGATAAATTTACGTTAGTACCGATTATCCATAGCGGAGCAAGACAGCGGTTAGGGCATCTTGAAAACTCAAGTATAGTTTTTTAGAAGATGCTCCATCAGCAAATCTTATAACGAACTCTAATATAAGTCATTATGTTGTAATGACTTATATTAGAATATCGTAAATAAATCCAAGGAAAACCGGCTGATATATGTGCAAGATGCACAAGCGATTACTTCGCCCGTATAATGTAATTTTCAAACATCCGGCGTAATTCATCCCGGTTCTTATAACTCTTTACCCAATCAATAGGAAGCGTATTCTGCACTATTTCTGATGTTGATCGCGCATCAAAGGGGGATTTTTCAGGGTTCTTCAGAACAGAATGCATCCATCCGTCAACAATGGCCTTTTGCCCCTCAGGGGAGAGAAACCAATCGGTAATGGCTTCACAGGCTTTTACATTGTTGTGTGCAGACTGCTCGCCTTTAATTGTCATAATCGTGCTGGGAATGGCGATGGTGCCGTCTTCAGGGTAGATTACTTCAAGTGTTGACTGCTCTTCTTCCCGTTTTTTCAGTATGGATTCTTCCAAAATCATAATCTGGTCATATTCACCGCTTTCCAGCTTGCTGACCGCTGCGGAACCGGATTCAACTGCTATTTGCTGTTCTTGCAGCTGTTGAAAAAATGTTTCGCCGTATGCATCATAAAAAGCGGATACTGCCGCAAGGGCTGTACCTGATTTAAGCGGATCGGGCATAGAAATACGCCCCTTTAACGCTTCTTTTTCGGCAAATTCCTTAAAAGTATGCGCAACAGTTGCCTTGTCTGTTTTGTCAGGATTATAGGCTAAAATCATATTCAGCATACGGACAGGGTACCAATAGCCTTCTTCATCATAAGAAAGTGCTAGATTTTGCGCATTTTTAGAACGATATGGATGCAGCAGTCCCAATTCCTTTAATTCAAGCGAATATGACGGTTCGGCTACCATCAGCATATCACAGCCGAGCTTGCCCGATGCCCGTTCAGCCGCAATTTTCGATTGAAGCGTACCTGTCCCGCCTTGGAAAAATTCAATTTCAACATGAGGAAATTTTACGCTTATTTCCTTTTTTACGTTATCAATAATATCCTCATACATTGAGGTATAGATGAGTACGGAACCGCTTATCGCCGATTCGTCAGCGTTTGGTTGCGTTTTTTGACCATTGCAGCCGACAAATACGAGTGTACATGCCGTAATCATCAATAAGAGTGATTTGATTTTCATTCATTCCTCCATAGGAAAAAATCAGCCGCCCGATAAAAGACAGTCGTTCTTTAATAAACCTGTTCGGCAACAAAATGAGTGAACAGATTACATTTCATCATAACGCAAAAAAAAGCAGCTGTCAACGTAAAGCAGGATACGAGTTTTCAATCCGCATAGTACCGCTTCCGCTTGCACATTGTTCAGCATCTTATTATATGTAACTGCGAGGTTAAGCCGGCATCGGACACTCGTACCCTCTTTATAGATTGTACGATTTATGTTATACTAGACGGATGAACTATCAAGTAACAGCGGCACGGCGCAGACCGCAGCGCTTTGAAGATTTACTCGGACAAAATTTTGTTGCTGCAACTCTGCAAAAATCAATTGAATCGGGGAAAATAGCACATGCCTATCTTTTCTCAGGACCGCGCGGCTGCGGTAAAACCAGTTCAGCACGTATTTTAGCTAAAGCTCTTAACTGCCGCACGGGACCAGTACCTACTCCCTGCGGGGTATGTACAGCGTGTACAGAAATCACCGCCGGCTCAAGCCTTGACGTTATTGAAATAGATGGTGCGTCAAATACCAGTGTTAATGATGTGCGGCAGATAAAAGATGAAATTTTATTTCCGCCTAATGCAAGCCGGTATAAAATTTATATTATTGATGAAGTACACATGCTTTCAACCAGTGCATTCAACGCACTGCTTAAAACCATTGAAGAGCCGCCGCCGTATGTTATCTTTATTTTTGCAACAACAGAGCTGCACAAGGTTCCTGCGACAATAAAAAGCCGCTGTCAGCAATTTAATTTTAAATTGGTGAGTATTGAAGACCTTAAAACAGCACTTGCCGATGCTGCGAAAGAATTACAAATTCAGGCAGATGACGATGCGCTGTACTGGATTGCGCGGGAGGCAACGGGAAGTGTCAGGGACTGCTATACGCTATTTGATCAGGTCGCTGCTTTTTCTGATGGGCATATTACTTTTGAAAAAATACAAAATGCACTGGGATTAACCGGTAGCGATTCTATTGCACAATTATTGACTGCCTGTGTACAAAATCAGCCGGCTGAAGCACTACTGCTCGCGGATACTCTTTTACAAAACGGTGTTTCTGTTGAGCAATTTATTATAGATTGTACCGACTATATACGGAACCTATTACTAGTGCAGCAAGGAGTAACACGGGAAGCCCTTATCGGTCAGTGTGCAGATAAGTTCCCACAAGAAGTATTGCGTGTATGGACAGCACAGCATTTAGAGCGTGCGCTGCATATTTTTCTACAGCTGTTCAAAGATATTCGATTTTCGATTAATCCTCGGTATGAATTGGAATTAGCTATTTCCCGCCTTGCGTGGCTTTCCGATTATGTAAGCCCGCAAGAACTGAAATATATGTTTGACGCAGCCCAAGCAGTGCTTGGACAGCAGGGCGGGGATAAAACAGGTAGATACCCCGTGCAGGGGCATATTCCAGAAAAAAAAAATGACCGGCATTCGTATCATGTAAAAATTCCCCGTAATGAACCGGAGGCTTACCGTGTTCAACGCCCCGCAGCTCAAACGGCATATACTGGACAGCCCCCGCTGCCTACAGGCGAAAAAACTCCTCCGGTAAATCAGTTAGACAGTGCTGAACGTCTTGCGCACGCATACAGGGAAGAACCGGATAGTTCAGCACCTAGCAGTATCACCGCATCATCAGGGGCTAGTCAGGGCAGCAGGGTACCGGTTCAGCCGCCTGAATCGGATGCCGGTGGAAATATCTCTCCTCATACAAACGGGAATATTCCTCCTCATACAAAACCGAAAAATATAACTGAACTGCGGACGTTATTAATTACAGAACTGAAAATAAGTCATAGTATGCTTGCAATTACGCTTGACAAAACAGGCAGTTGGCAAGAAACAAACGGCGAACTGATTGTGAGTGTAAAAACTCCATTTGACGTACAACAATTACAAAAAGAGCGGCTCTTTTTAACGGGAAAAATACAGGAACTCTATGGAGTTTCTTTGCCGATACGGATTATACTTGAAGAGTCTGCACAACAGACGGAAAAAGCACCGCAGCTTCCTGAACAAGTTGCTATGGTGTGTAAATATCTTAAAGGTACGGTAACTGATATTCAAAAATTGACTGCCGGTACTGAAAAAAACGGAGAGGAACATGACATTTAATCCTTTTGAACTTATGAAGAATGCAAAAGAAATGCAATCCCACTTAACAAAATTGCAAAATGAAGCTGAAAATATCACGGTAGAGGGTGTTTCCGGCGGAGGCTTAGTAAAAATAACACTTAACGGTCGGTTTGCAATGAAAAAAATTGAGTTAGATCCTATTACGGTTGATGACCGTGATATAATAATGCTGCAAGATCTTATTCGCTCTGCATATACTGATGCAATGGAAAAAATGCAGGAAACCTTAAAAGATAAAATGGGTCCGCTCGCCTCGCTTTTAGGAGATGTTAGTTTGTCATGAATGCGCTGGAAAATCTTATTGAGCAATTTTGCCGTCTTCCGGGCATTGGTAAGAAAAGTGCAGCGCGTATTGCGTATCATTTTTTAAAACAGCCGGCTATTCATGCGCAGCAGCTGGCAGACAGTTTGAACCTATTGCATCAATCGATTCATCCATGTCCTGAGTGCGGTGCATTTACCGATTCTGAGCGGTGCAGCTTCTGTTCCGATCCGGCACGGGATTCTTCTTGCATTTGTGTCGTAGAGCAGCCCCAAGACGTTGAAACCATTGCGCAAATAAGCGAATATCACGGGTTGTTTCATGTTCTCGGCGGCGTTATTGCACCGCTTGAAGGAGTTGGGCCTGATCAGCTGTCGATTGCACAATTAATACAGCGTATTACCGAAAAAGAAGTAAAAGAGGTAATACTCGCAACAAACCCTACTATAGAAGGGGATACCACGGCATTGTATATTCAAAAAATATTAAGCACTATGCCGGTTGAAATTACTCGGCTTGCCTCGGGGCTGCCCGTTGGCGGTGATTTGGAATATACTGATAAACTAACACTCATGCGGAGCTTCCGCGGCAGAATAAAAATTTAAAATAGTACCGGCAATGGATTTTTGTATGCTAAAAGATGAACGAAAACCAGTATGCAAAAAATTGATACGATTGGGCATATCTAAAAACTCAGGTATAGATTTTTAGAAGATGCCGTCGCTCCATCCGTGGCAGCTTTGCAAAACGGACAGGGATGTCCATGATTTGCCTCAGAAGCGATGTTTCGGCGATGCCGAAACTCGCGGCTAATACATGTACGTCCTTGTACATGTATTAGCATAACATCGCAAATAAAGCTTAAGGAAACGGGCGAGCAAAGCTCACCACCAAAAACTGTTTCGCAATCCGCTTTGGCGGATATATCCGCTAAAGCGGATATAATCAATCATTTCTTTACAGAAAAAGCCGATAGGCTTTCAGTTTTTGGACAGTCCTGTTCCCGATTATGTTTTGGATACGGTTATCTAGTTGTATTTTCATTGTATATATAGTACACTCGTTACTGGTATCTTATTGATATACTTATACTTTTCGGAGATTAGGATGTTTCAAAACAAGAAAAACGGTAAAGATAATGCCGGTTTATCGCAACCATTGATAAAAAGCGGTGTTGTTTTCTCAACGCGGGAAGTTGAGTCCCTGATGACTGAAGTTGAAAATATTGCAATGAATTTGAAAACTCGCATCAGCGGAGCTTCAGAAGTGCTTTTTAAGAATTTGGATCAAGAACAGCGATTTGTATCTTTTAGTGAAAGTATCCGCTCAATGCTTAATTCTATCATGTCAGTACAGGATCAGTTGCAGGAAATACATAAATGCAGCTCCGCATTGGAAGATACTGCTGATAATGCAGGTTCTTCAGTTGGGCAAATTACAGATTCTGTAAGCCGTGTTGCAGAAATTGTTTCAGATAGGATGACTCTTACTTCGCAATTAAATGAAGCGGTTGGAAAAGGCACGTTTAAAGTAAAAGAACTCTTAACGGTTATAGATGGATTGAATCAAAATATTGACGCAGTAAAGGATATTATCGCAGCAATTAACGATGTAAGTGCTCAAACAAACTTATTAGCTATGAATGCTGCCATTGAATCGGCTCATGCGGGGAAAGCAGGGTTGGGATTCGCTGTAGTTGCCGGTGAAATTCGTAAGTTGTCTGAAGCAACGGCATTGAATGCGGCAGATGCATCAAAAACGCTGAAAAACATGGTTGACGCATTGCATAGTGCGCGTGATACCGCTAATGAAACCCGTTCTGCAATGGATTGGATTGGTAATTCCGTTAAAAAAACAACCGGTTCCTTTGAAGAAATCTCGAACGAAATGAATCGGCTTGCCAGTACGGGAACATCTGTACGCGATGCTGTGATGCAGGTTCCTGAATCTGCATCTGATTTGAATATTCGCGCTGATACCGCTATGGAACATATTAATCAGATTACCGGAGAAATAGGAACCGGTAAAGATAATCTCACTGTTATGCAAAAAAACTCGCATGCGATTAGCGATTTAATGAGTGCTGCACTCTTTACTATGAACGGTATTATTAATAGTGCTATTCATATTGATGATTTTTCTCGTACCGGTATTAATACAGAAGACGGAGAATCCATAACTAAGAATGGAAATATACCGTTTGGACTCATTATATTAAGACATCTTGCATGGGTTACAAAGGTTCGTGCAGTTATTGACGGTAAAATAAGATCCGATAGTGTAGAGCTAGGGGATCATACCCGGTGCGCTTTAGGGCAATGGCTTGAAAAAACTGCAATGGAAAATAGAACATTAGCCGAGCGGGCAGATTTTAAGAAATTGCTCAAAGAACACGAGCGATTGCATAATATTGTTAAAACAGTGTTCCAACAGATTAACACGTTGTCTAAGAATGAATTAGAAAACTATTATGCACAGTTATTAGAAGTCTCCAGTAATGTAATTGATTATTTGAGTATCTTGCGGTAGGGAATTGACCGTTTATTAGACCTGTTTGGAAACTTCCTATTCAGAACAAGGTACCGTGAAATGGGCTGTTGAACCCGCCGATTGGTACGGCAATGGAGTTATCGAACATGTCTATGTATGTGCGAAACCGCTGCGGCTTTTTATAACAGGATAGAATAGGGAAGTGGGCGTGTGCTTGCGAATCGGTTTGCTGGGGGTAGCGTAATAACAAGACTGCTGCGTATATTCCGCAGTAGCAAGATTTGAGGGAAGCCGAAAATCCTTGCTGTTATACTGGCGAATGCAGCGGTCTTTTATGGAGCGCAGGGGGCATCCCCCTTCATACGAATATGTATTGTATGACGCTGCTATTCTAATGCCTGTACAGGATCCAAACGGGCTGCTTTGATTGCAGGTTGCAGGCCAAAAAAAACGCCGATAGTGATCGAGACTACAACGGCAGCAATAGTACCCGGAATATTTTGCGCAAAGACCATTTGAAATTCCTCGCGCTGAAATACTTGTTCTACAAGAAAAAGGCTAATGCTGTTTCCCAAGAGTACACCGATTGCGCCGCCTACTAAGCTCAGGGTTGCAGACTCGGTTAAAAACTGATTCCGTATCGCTGCTTCATCGGCACCGAGTGCTTTCCGTATGCCGATTTCTTTTTTCCGTTCGGTAACGGTAACCAACATGATGTTCATAATATTGATGCCGCCTACTGCAAGCGATACCGCTGCAATGGCAGTAAGAACTGCGCTTACCACTAAAAGTACGCTATTAATTTCGTCGAGCATGGATTTTTGCGAGAATGTCCACACGGAATGCGGCTTTTGTGCAAACTCATCAGAAAACAGATCGATTTGCCGGCTGGCTGCATCAATGTCAGTAGAATGATAAATTTCTACTTCTGCCTCGTCGGCCTCGTTGGAGCCGCCCATTTCTTCGGTGATAAAGCTGCGGGGAATATAAAACGTGCTATTTTGAGAAAAAGCATTGTTTTTCGGTTTAATAACTCCGCATACTTGAAAGGAAAATGGTATGAATTGTGAACCTTCAGTAGAGTAATACTGCACGGTTGCGGTAAGCCGTTTCCCAATGGGATTACCGTCAGGAAATAGTTGTTTTGCTTCCTCTGATCCAATGATAATCTTGTGCCGGTGCTGTGCAAAATCGTCAGGGCGGAAGCCTTCGCCGTATTCAAGCTCATATCCTTGCGCTTCAAGCCAGCCGTATTCAATGCCGGTGAGCGTTTGTCCTGCGGCATGAATGGTGTGTCGGGAGATGTTAGTCCGCCAATAGGTTGTATAAAATACATTCTTTATGAGCGGCACGGCTGTTTTTAGTTTATCGCGGTAGCGGTCGGTCATTTCAAAGGCTCGTTCTTGCTTATCATAGTTCCACTGCGGCGAGACAGTAATTATATTCATTGAATCTAAATTGAACATTTTTATCATTGTTGCCTGTAGTGAGCTGCCCATATTACTGATGATGATAACTACAGTAACACCAATAGCAATACCAAGGAGTGATAACAATGTTCTGAGTTTTTTACTGCGGAAATTTGCAATAGCATTGATAAAATCTTCCATAATATGTGCGTTACTCCTCTAGGGCTTTGACGGGATCAAGGCGGCTTGCCCACCATGCGGGGTACAGCCCGAAAAAAATACCCGCAGCGGTAGACAGCAAGAATGCCATAATAGCTCCTTGCTTGTCAAAAGCAAATATAACATTCAATTCGCCGCCGCTGATTGCTGACAGGGCAATTTTTACTAAGGCAATGCTCAGCACTCCGCCGAACGCAATGCCGATGCAGCCGCCGATGATACTGATAATGGCAGATTCTGCTAGGAATTGTGAAAGAATTGCTCCGCGAGGTGCGCCGATTGCTTTGCGGATGCCGATTTCTTGTCGCCGTTCGGCAACAGTAACCAGCATGATGTTCATAATACCAATACCGCCGATGAGGAGGGAGAGACCTGCGATACCGGATAGTACGAGTGTAATCATGAGGAGGGTGCTTTTATTCCGTTGCTGTTCACTTTTCATAGAAAAAATCCGCACTGCATGAGGACTTTTGGCGAGATCATCAGAGAGGGCAGAAATGCGGGCTTCTACTGATTCTATAGCATCTATTCCGTCGTATAGCTCTATGTCAACTGAAAAACCGGTATCAGGCATACCGAGTTTCCGAACCATAAACATTCTGGGTAAAAGGATATACCGCTCCATCCGTCCAAATCCGGTACGCTTTTTTTTAAGTACACCGCGTACCATAACAGTAAAGACGATGGGCGGCGAACCGGAACCGTTTTTTATTGTGAGCGTTATTTTTTTTCCTGCTGCATTGCCTTCAGGAAATAAGCCTTTTGCTATTTCTTCTCCGATAACGGCAGCCGGTGAACCAAGCATAAAATCAGTGAGTGTAAAGGTTTGTCCGTATTCAAGTTCCCACTTATTTGCTTCTATATATCCGTAGTCAATGCCGAAGCACTCTTTCATACCGGCATCGAGTTTTCCCCGTCCGGGGCTTGCATTGATGCTGGTCATTAGAAAGGTGTGTTTAATTTCAGGGATGTGCTTTTTTAGCATATCGCAATAGTGTGCATTAAAAGTGAGTGCTTGGTTCCTCCATGAACTTGGGCGGATGGTAATTACTGAGGTGCTAAAATCTTTAAACATTTCCTGTATGCTTGCCTCAAGTGATTTTGCTAAGTTCATGGTGATAACTACAGAAGCTACCCCAATGATAATACCGAGTAAGGACAAGAGAGTCCGCATTTTATTGGTACGGAAGTTTTGAATGGCAGTAAGGGCATCTTCAAACATCGGGGGACTCCGTATCAGTTGCCGTGTCGGCTGCCGTGTCAGAAATGATTCTTCCGTCTTTTAAGCGGATGGAGCGCGGTGCCATTGCGCCAATTCCTGCATCGTGTGTAACAATGATCACAGCTGTTCCTTTTCGGTTAATGTCAAAAAATAAATCGAGTACCGATTGCCCTGTTTCAGAATCAAGTGCTCCGGTCGGCTCGTCGGCTAAAATGAGTTTAGGGCGGGTTATCAGTGCGCGTGCAATTGCCGCCCGCTGTTTTTGTCCGCCTGAAAGTTCATTCGGGCGGTGTTTGAGCCGCTGACTTAACCCTACTTTTTCCAATTCTTCAGCGGCGCGTTTTTTGCGCTCATGTACCGGTACGCCTTGGTACCGGAGCGGCAGCATAACATTCTCAAGAATAGTGAGCGTTGGCAGCAAAAAATACTGCTGAAATACAAACCCGATAGTTTTATTCCGCAATTCAGCTAAATCGCTCTCGCTCATCTCTGCGGTATTTTCTCCGTCAACGTAAATAGCCCCTGATGTTGGGCGGTCAAGGCAGCCGATCATATTCATACACGTGGTTTTCCCTGAACCGGAGGGTCCCATAAGCGAAACAAAGGCCGCTTCCGGTATGTCAAAGGAAATGCCGCGCAGTGCATGTACTTCATTTTCACCCATAAAAAAGGTCTTGACGACTGTGTCCAAAGATACAATTGAACGGCACATGGTTATCTCCTTTTTTTCGGATCTGCTTGATTTTTTAATGTATCATGTTCCTGTACGCCGGAAATAATTTTTACAAAACCGCGGATATACGGCTCTACCGTTACGGCAATTTCTTCGGTTTTTTCTCCGCTGATTTTATCAACAAACGGGTTGCCTTCGATATAGCGGATTGCATCTTGCTCAACAATCAGCGTCTCAGTATCGTCTCCAATAACAATTATTCCGTTAAATGAATACCCCGGTAGAATTTGTTCAGGCGGATTATTCACGCGGATAGCAGCATCTACAACGGTGCGTCCCGTTCCTGTGCGCCGTGCAATAGCAGGATAGGAAATAACTTCTGCTTCTACGGGTATCTTTGGTTCAGCAGGAAAGGTTAGCTTGACTTTTTGCCCTACCGCAAGTTTTGATGCATCGCTTTCGGCAATTTCTACGGTTGCTTTTAAGTAGCTGCGGTCGATAAGCGTACCAAATTGATCCTTTGGCTTCGCATACTGCCCCGGTGTTATTTTCAGTGCAGCGATGATCCCATTAAACTTTGCATGTATCTTCCGGTCGTCAAGCTGTTTTTTCAAAAATTTCCGTTGCTGCTCCATGAGCATGAGCTTTTGAGACGCTCCGTTAATGCGTTCTTGCTTCATGGTAAACTCATGGTTCGCAAGGCTGTAGCTTTGTGCGTCAGTGTCGAGGGTAAAAAGCAGCGTCCCTTTTTTTACCCTGTCGCCTTCTTTTACAATAACGCGTTCTATAAAACCTTCACCGGGGGCTTCCAGTATCTGTGTTTGCGCTGCTTCAATATAACCTGAAACTTCAATCTGGTTTTTCTCTATTTCTTTTCTAACGGTTAAAGGCGGTAAACCTACGCTGGATTGCTCCTTAGGTTTAAAGAAAAACCAGCCTGCGCCTGCTGTAATCAGCAACACCATACTTACTATTGTTCGCCGCCTTTTCCGTGCTTTTCGCTGTTTCGCTGTCAGCGGGGGCTTAGTCTGTCCCATAAGAACCTCCTCTATGGTTAATTGATGAGTATACCTGCTCGATAGTTTTGTTTCCGAATAGGTGTAGTATTTCAACAAGCGTATTTCTAATGGGATCCTCTAAAAATCTAACCGAGTTTTTAGAGGTTCCCTACTGTCTAAATCTTCAATTACCGAAAAGGCGGCATTGTTGTGTCTGCACTGTTGCGCCGCTGCTATTCTTGTAAGGTCAAAAGTCAATGCACCGGCGTAAAGAGCAGCCCTGTATCAATGTTGAAGATGATAACAGCAGTTTTTGCCTTTGCATGCCGTATGACCGCTTTTTTGTATTCAAGCGAGGCTTGCAAGTGTTCAAACTCGGTGATGATACCCCTGCGGAACCAGCTTTCATGGTCTTCGGCGTTTTGACGGTAAATATCTATTTCGCTTGCAGTTGCTTCTTGCTGCCATGCAATTCTGCTGCCGGTGATTTTTGCGGTTTGCAACTGCCGGCGGTATGCTTTTTTTGCATCTTCAATGCGAAGCAGCTCTATGCTCCGCGCTAATGCGGCATTTTTTATTTCCAGTTTTCGATAGTGAATGAAGAAAGGATTCCAGCTGAATCCGATTTTTATTGTTGATTCATGGGGATGTGCAACCGGTATATCAACACCGGTATAGGCTTTCCCGCCCGGAAACTGCATCGTTAAGCCGGCAGACATCGTATGTATGTCCTCGTGCTGTGCAGCAGTACCGTTGATTACCTTTTGCTGATTAAGTCGATAGCCTGCTTCCGCCCCAAGTGAAAAAGGAACAAGATCAATGCTGCGCTTTACTTGTTGTTCCGCGGCAGTATGTTCTGCTTCCGCAATCTCTCTAAAAGATGAAGCGGGAAATTGCGTTATGTCCGCCGGCTGCTGTATTGGTACCGAATGAGCGAGCGTTGCTAAAAAAGCGGGAATATCGGTTATACTGTCTTGTTTACCGCAGTTTTCCAGAAAAAGCTGCACCGTTGAAGAAAAGGCAAACGCTGTTTCTTGTTTTTCCCGTTTTGCACTAAGCAGCTCAAGGTTTGCCGTCCGCATTTTAGCCGATTGCTCGGAATATCCCTGTTCCGCTGTTTGCCGAAAGCGGATTTCAGCCTGTACTTCCCGCAAATCTTTGTCTAAAAGAGCGGCGTAAGAGTCAAAAAGTTGCTGCACATCAGTTAGAAACTGTTTTTCTACCAGAGCGGCTCCGTTCTGTTCTTTTTGCAGTGCTTGCGCTGCTGTATATGTTGCCTGATTGCGGCGGAGTTGTTGGGCAGCTGCATTTTTTGAGTAAATATCTGTTGAAATAGTAATACCTACACCGGAGTTTTGCAGCTGCGCTGTTTCTCGTCTACCGCTTACCGGATTAGTAAACGATTGCGGTGTTTGCGAATACGGAACTGACACCCGTATACCAGTATTATTGTAAGAAGGCAGCTGCACCCCCATATATGGTGCAGTTTTAAATGATAGTTTTTTAGAATCGGCAGAAAGTCCAAGCGTAGTATCACCGCTTCCTATATCAAGCACAGCACGGGATTCCATCCGTGTTTTTTCTACCCCATTTACTGCAATAGTGCTTTGTAAATGCAGCTGCCGGTAGGTACTATCATTTTGAAGACGGTATTGTAATAGCTCCTGATATAGTCCGCCATCAGATTGCGTTTGTGCAGCCGCAACGGCGGTTGCATACAAGCATAAAGTCATGTAAAAAAAGCTTTTTTTAGATACTATCGTAACTATGCACATTGCGCAATCTCCTTAGAACATTGAAATACGATGTTATAAATCGTTATATGTAAGCAATTTATAACTTGCAAGTTTGTTCAGCAACTGACGTTATCGAACAGGTTTATTGCAAAAAGCGAATAGAACACTTGCCGGTGCCTCCTTGAATGCGGAGTGTATGAGCAGCGTTCTTATTTCCGGCAATAAAGCCGGATTGCCCATTAATAGTGATATTTTCTGTTGACATAGCGGTGTTGTCCCCATTAGCAGTTCCATTGAAAAACACCCTGTATGTATCTTCCGGGGCATTAATATTCAGTTTGATTGAACCTGTTGAGCGGCGGAGGTAGGTATCGCCGGTTAGTATGCCTGAAAAATCAAAAGAGCCGGTGCTTAACCTAATATCAGCATTGTTGAGAACACAGTTATCACACATCAGCGTTCCGGTGCTTGCAGAAATTTTAGCAGAGCCGATGTCGGCTTGTTCTATGTGTGTATTACCGGTAGAAAGTGTTAGCGTGAGTCCTTCAGCAGAAAAATTGTTCAGTCTAAGGCTTCCTGTTGAACAGTCTATATCGAACTGTCCTATTTTTTCAGAATTTTGTAAATCCATATCTATCCTACCTATACCGCCGTTTAGTCTAACATCTCCTTGAATAGAGCCGGTAAAATCAAAGCTGCCGGTGAGTGAAAGTGAGGGATTGTTGAGCTGTCCGTTTATAATACGCATAGCACCGGTTGAGGTATGAAAAAATGCCCTATCTGTTGCGGTAAAGTTTTCTATCGTAGTATTTGCAGTGCTTGTTCTGATGTCGCAGGTACTGCATAGTATGTTTTTCAATGTGAGCGGTGCGACATTACCGGTAATATTTAGTGTGCTGCAGTGTATGTCCGCTGCTGTTATCTGACCTACACTCTGCTTTACTGTCAATGTTTCACAAGAAAGCGCGGTAATCTCGGCAGATTCGATCACCGATTCTATGGAAACAGTCTGCAATGTTGCTGAAAGCGGAATAATCAATTCAATATCAGCGATAATGCGATCCCATGGATTGCCGGTTTGTCTATTCCGGGGACGAATTTCTTGTTCAATAATGGAGAGTGAATTTGCATTTTTGCGTATCGTTACAGCATCCTTATGTAAACCTTTGATGGTATACTGCAAAGAATCTGCTGCCGGATCAGTACGGATGATTAAAGAGGCATTGTAATTGCGTACCGTAATATGGTTAGGCAGTTGATCGCGCGGAATCTGCTCACTGATAACAGTTTCCAGCCATTCGGGGCTATAACATGTGCCGCTGTTTTCAAAAACTCTTCTATCTTCAAAAATTCCGCTGCAAAAAAGCTGTTGCGCACCGCTTATGTTACTTACTGCGAAGTTGCAGTGAAAAAGTATAATAAACAGACCTGCTATAAGCTTTTTCATATATACCTCCTATGATCTACTATTCTATCCGATGAAGTAGAGCATAGCACAACTACTTTATCTGGTCAAGTAGTTGCCTAAAGCTAGTATGAGGAGTGGGCACTGTATCTTGGATAGGGTATCTCTAAAAACGGAAGTTTTTAGATCCCTACAGATGTTAAAAGCCGGATGGGGGTAGCGCAATAACAACTCCTCCGTTGGTAAGGGCAGCAGCAACTTTTGAAGCGGGAGCGGAAAAACGTTGCGGGTATACCGCAGGAACGGAGGAGTTTTATGGAGCGTAGGGGGCTTTCCCCCCACAAAAAAAATTTTGATGTATGAGAGCTATCTTAAAAATGAAGTTTTTGCTATCGGTATACCCATGGTATCGACAGTCCCTTTCGGTCTATTATTCCCGATGCTGTGCAGAGTGGGGCGGCAAATCTTCCAGTAAGTAGTCATCGGATAGTATGGTAAGGAACTGTTGCATCAAATATTCGCAGCCCGGAATACTATAGTGAATGCCATCACTTTGCATAAATTGTATTGAGGCACCGCTTTTTGATTGAATAGTATTTATATAGCCAACCCCTTGTTTGCGGATTAAATTTTGCAGCGATACTTTTATGACGCTGCTGTCAGTATATTCAGCTGCGCTTCCTCTTTGTAATGAATCAAGATATTGTATTTTTTTATTGTAGTCTTCTGAGCGGACAACGGGCAGCCCAAGCCAATACAGACGCGGTACACTACCTAACACCGCAGCAATATGATGCTGCATTTTTGCACGGTAAACTGTTTCCCAGTCGGAAGAACCTGCTTGCAGTACAAGCCCTTTTTCAGTTACAATATCTTGATAATCATTCATACCGAGTATCATAACCGCTGCATGAAACGGCTGTTGTTCAGAGTTCGTAAATACTGATTCTAGTTTTTTCGGCCAGTTGTAGTAGTCTGAACGCAGAAAGCCTGAAGAATGGATACTTATTTCTTCAATAGATATACGCGGATCAGTGCCGAGTGCTCGTTTCATACCGGAAGCAATAAAGTGCATTTGCGAATCGCCGAAAAACAAAAGCCGCAATGGGTGTTCAGCGGAAAAGGGAATAATTTTTTGCTCAATATAATAGGGACGCTTTTTTTGTTTTTCGGGAACATGAGGTGTTCCGGCTGGGTTCTTTTCATCGGTATCTGCCGCTGCGTTAGCTGCCGTTGAGTATGCCGCACTGCCTTGCGCACTCGATTCATGCAGTATGTTCCTTTCCGCTACCGTTGATGCACCTGATACGGCAGCATGTTCAGTAAACTCTGATGCAGCGTATACCGCATCGCTATAAAAAAAAGAATCCCATGCGGCTTCGTGAGTAAGTCCTGCACTTTGCAAAAACACAGCCCGTACTGCGGGGATAACGGCAGCAGTAGGGAAGCGCATTCCTGCTGCTGCAAGCGGTTCAGTCAGTGCGGTATATATTTTCCGCAGTGCGTGGTTTTCGATACTTTGTGCCGGGTGCACAATCTTCTGTCCTAGAAAGGGAATAAGCCCGATAATAACAAACAGTAAAAATAAAAGCACTCGATTCGGGGTATAGTTTCCCTGTGCAATATGGTGCAGTCTTTTGGAAATTGTATCTGGTATGCGCATGGCAGCCTCTCTAAAAACGAAAGTAGATGAATGGAGGAATACCGGACATCGTTACACTATGCAGCCCAATAAAAAACAGTATGGTGAGAACAATCTTTACTGCAAACGGCAGGGCTGTATACCTTGTAAACAATGTCTGGCGCAGCATTTCGCTTGGAAGCTGTAAGAGAACGGCAGCAAGCAGTACAACAATGCTAAACGGATGGACAGTGCGAAATGGTAAAGAGATATTTTTTAAAGAATGAATAAAAAGCTGTAGTTCTTGTAAAGACGCAGCACGAAAAATCAGCCAGCTCACATTGATAAAACAAAAAACAGCCCCCGTGCGCAGACTCCGTTGTATAAAGGACTGCGGGGACAAGTCTGCATATTCCATATAGGGGGCTGCTTCGGCAGGAGTATGCCTAGAGTGCCTACGGCGGTTCTTTTGTACAACAACAAAAACCCGTTCAACTGCACAGGCAAGCCCTTGCAGCCCGCCCCACAGTAAAAAGGTTATTTCGCAACCGTGCCAAATACCGGCGATCAGCATCGTGCCGATTAAGGCAAGCACCGTCCGCCTCAATCCAAACCGGGAGCCTCCAAATGCAAAATACACATAGCAGCGCAGCCACGTTGAAAAACTGATATGCCATCTCCGCCAAAAATCGCTGACAGACTGTGCAATATACGGACGGTTAAAATTAGCAGGAGCGTCAAAGCCTAACAGTAATCCAATGCCGACAGCCATATCACTATATCCTGAAAAATCACAATACATAACGAATGTATATGAAATTGCACCTATCAGCAATTCAATTGTATTGCACTGTGCAGGGTTTGAAAAAACAGGCTCCACCGCAAGCGTTGATAAAAAACCGGCAAGAATCATTTTTTTGTACAACCCTGCAAGGATAAGTAGCAGACTGCGATCGAACTCAATTGGTTGTGTGGCAGGACTGAGATCCCTACTCAAATTTTCGGGTAATGCTTTAAAAAAAGGTTCTGCCTGTACAATCGGACCGGCAAGGAGTTGGGGAAAAAATGAAATATACAGCAGCACTTCCGTAAAAGATTTTGCAGGACGCATTTTGCACAAATAAATATCAAATATATAGCTTAATGCCCTGAATGTATAATAAGAAATTCCAACCGGCAAAAGTAAAGAATATGCCTGTATGCGGTGTAAAAACGGGGATGCCACTTGTATCGCATACATGGTACCAAGAATGTGTACTACAGTATCTGAAAGCTGATAAAAATACTTGAAAAAAGCGAGAATCCCAACATGGCAGGATACTGCCGCTATCAATGTTATTTTCCGCGGCAGATAATTCTTTTGCATCCCAATAATACTACCGAAGCTCGCGGCTAATACAGAAACAAAAAATAGCAGAATGCAAAAACGCCAATCCCATGCAGCATAAAAAATATAGCTTGCACAGACTAGCAGTATGCACCGCTGTTGTTTTAAGCGGAACACATACCAGTACAAAAAAAATACGAGGAAAAAGAAGAGTGCAAACTTTAGTGTCGGAAAAAGCATCTCATTGGTTAAGGAAGAGATGCCGGTTTATTCGCCATTTTCCGCTGAATATCTGCCGCACGGTTAGCAGGCATAAGCGAGAACCAATAGGCAACAGAAGATGTTTTATTCTCTTTTTTCGCTATTTCCTCAACAGCACGCAGTACATCAATAATATCTTGATCATCCATCTCAAGCAAGTTGGCAACAGATTTTTCAGGAGGCATACCGTTAATATACTTTGCAATCTGCATAATATTTGCAGCTCTATCTTCTGTTTCGAGCAAGAGTTGTTTAAATGATTTTTCTTTTTCTTCGATGATTGCCAGCCGGTCATCAAGTTCTTGCGAAATCTGTGCGACTTCTTTTTCGCGTTCGGCTAACTCGGCATCTTTCTTATCCTGCTCCTGAGAGCGGATATCTAGTGCTTGCAGCCGCTTTGCATACCGGTCTGCATCTAAATCTCCCTGTTTATCTGCCGGAGTTGCAACACCGGCTGGAGCCTGCAAGCCGAATAGAGAATACACAGGAGCAAAGATACTGCGTGCATTTATTAAATCAAGATAGCTAAACCAAAAAAGTCCGCCGAATATCAATATTATTATCAATAAGAGTAATACAATAACTCGTCCGAAAGATCCTTTCCGCATGATTTCATTTCTCCCTCTTTATACACACCGGCATACTTTTTCTTACGGTGCAGCACTTGAGCCGTATACCGAACACCTGCTATAGTTCCAATATCGGCAAAAGGCTGTAAGATATGAAGCAGGTACCGGCATACATTCAGGTATATGATGCCGGCTGCGCTATAAATCGCCGTTGTTTAATAAACTAGTTCTTAGCCGAACATGTCTAATGGTTATACAAATACTGAAAATACTCCATATCAGTTGAAAGGATTTTTTCAGTATTTGGTAAAGCTCGTTGATACACTTCAAGACTTTTCCAAAAACTATAAAATTCAGGCGATTTTCCATAGGATGCTGCATACACTGCTGTTGCCTGTGCATCGGCTTCACCTTTAATTTTTTCGGATTCAGAATAGGCTTTTGATAAAATGCTTTTTTTCTCATTTTCCAGCTTGCCAAGCCATTCAGCTTTTTTTCCTTCGCCGATTGAACGGAACGTTTGTGCTATTTGATTCCGTTCTTTAATCATTCTGTTATGCACAGAGGCTTGTAATTCATCTGAATATTTTATCTCTTTAAAAATGATGTCAATTACTTCGATGCCAAAATCTTTCAGCTGCCCATTAACTTTCCGTAAAATTTCACCCGCAAGGACTTCCCGTCCTTTCGTAATGTCAGGGTATATAATTTTTTCACTGCCGGTAACATCTTCAAGTTTTACCTCTTCATCAGTTAGTCCGAATTGCTCCTTATGGAGCGAAGCATTAATATTATTTGTAGTACGGACAACATTGTCAAGACTATTAACGGTAATAATATCCCGTACCGACGAATCAATAATATCTGAAAGACGTGAATATGCCCCTTGGTAGGTAACAAGCGACTGGTAGAATGCGCGAATATCTGAAATCCGCCAGCGGCTTGTAGTATTTACTTGAATAAACTGTTTTTCTTTTGTGAGTATTTTTTGCGGATCGCCGTCAATGCGCTGTAATTTTGCTGTGTACTTATGTACTTGATGCAGTACCGGCATTTTGAAGTGAATACCTGCTGCCGTTTCTGTAGAAACAATTTCACCAAATCGGGTAATAATTGCGGTTTGTCCTTCATTCAAAATATAAAAGGGTTTCAGTAAAAAAATACCGACAATAATAATGGATATAATAATGAGCGGTTTTGCTATGCGGAAAAATGCAATTTTTTTACTACTCACGGTGTCCTCCTGTTAAATCTTTTAACGGCAAAAAGTTTTTTAAATTTTTATCTACTATAATGAGCTTATCAGTGTTTGTAAAAATAGAATCGAGTGTTTCTAAATAAAGACGGCGTTTTGTAATATCAGGTGCCTTACTGTATTCGGCATATACTGCATTAAAACGGGCAGTATCGCCTTCCGCCTTGTTTACACGTTCTGCTGCATAGCCTTTTGCTTCTTGAATGAGCTGGTCTGCTTCACCCTTTGCACGGGGAATTTGCTTGTTGTATGCTTCTTTTCCTTCATTTATCATGCGGTTCATATCTTGTATGGCAATGTTTACATCTTCAAATGCCTGCTGTACCTGTTCCGGCGGAACAATATTTTGCAGTTGGACAGACGAAACTGAAATGCCTAGTCCAAGCTGTTTATACCGTTCGTTCATCATTTCAGGAGCAGCAAATTGAATATTATCCCGTTCTGCACCCATAATGTCTAGTATTGCTCTATCGCCTATTAAACTATTGATGACAGCAGTGGAGACATCACGGATGGTATTAATTCTTTCGGCTTCATCCACATTAAAAAGCCATGCCTTAGGATCAACTATTTTGTATTGAACCGTCCACTCAACATTGATGATATTGAGGTCTCCTGTCAACATGGAAGATTCCATTAGAATATTGTTCCGGTATTGGTTTTGATTGCCGGCATGGGTAGTTCTAAAGCCAAACTCTTCTTTCTGAACGGTAGTTACCGGTATATGGTAGACGGTTTCAATGAACGGAATAACCATTTGCAACCCTGCTCCAAGGGTTCTGTTATATTTTCCTAAGCGGGTAACAACGCCATTGTCAGTAGTAGAAATTACTGTAAAACTAGAAAATATCGCAATACCGAGAAACAGCATGCTAATACCTATAATCACTGATGATCGCTTGAGTGAGTTCATTCTCTATTCCTTACGTTATAAACCTGTTCGGAAACTTTAGTTTCGGAACAGGCTGTTTTAAAATGTGATGTTCTAAATCGTGTGTTTATTTTCAGCCGTTAAGATTGCGCTGCTGAAAAACACGCCGAGTGGCTGTCCAAAAACTTCGGTTTTTGGTGGTTCCCTATATACAATTTTGTGGCGTGCCTGCTAAAAATTGTGTAAAATTTTCAACGGCAATATGTAGGAGCCGCTGTCGCGCTTCGCGCGTCTGCCATGCAATATGCGGTGTTATAAGGCAGTTTGGACAGCCGAACAGCGGATGTTCTATCGGCGGCGGTTCTGTACTCAGCACATCAGCTGCATATCCGCCGATACGTCCGCTTTTTAAAGCATCTGCAACCGCATTCTCATCAATAAGCTGCCCGCGCCCTGTGTTAATAATTACCGCATCTTTTTTTACTAGACTAAGCGCGTCAGTATCAATAAGACCGCTCGTTTCAGCGGTAAGCGGCGCATTCAGGCTGATAATATCCGATTGGCGCAAGAGCATTTTTAAATCGGTTTGCTGTGCAGCGGGAATATGCGCTGCTGTCTTACGTGAACGATTAACATAGAGTATCTTCATTCCCATTACAGTACCGATTTCCGCTACTTTTTGCCCTATATTCCCATATCCGATAATTCCGAGCGTTTTTCCCGATAATTCGTATACCGGAAATGAAGTATAGCAAAAATGCGGACTTTTACTCCATACTCCTGCATGCACTTCGTCGCTATGCTCTTTACTATGCCAGTAAAAATGCAAGATAAAGGCAAAGACAAGCTGTGCAACACTATCGGTACTGTATGCCGGAATATTTGTTACCGTAATTCCCGCTGTATGGGCAGCTTCTCTATCGATGACGTTAAAACCTGTTGCAAGTACTCCGATATATCGCAGTTTAGGCAACTGTTCAATAATCTCACGGGGAAGCACTGTTTTATTAGTAAAAACAGCCTCACAATCTTTTACCCGTTCATACAGATTATGTGCTTCGGTTTTATCGTATATAGTAATATCTGCACAGGCTATTAATGGCTGCCATGATATATCGCCCGGATTAAGAGTGTACCCATCAAGGACTGCTGCTTTCATTGTCTGTTATTTCTCCCTGTATAACTATTGGGCATCTCTAAAAACTTCAGTTTTTAGACAGCCCCATACCCTACTTTTATAGAGCTTGTATCTTTTCAATAGAAAGCCCTGTACCTTCGGCTATTTTGGTAATATCAATGCCCAGTCGCTTAAATGCTGCTGCCGTTTCAAGCTTTGTTTGGTATGAGCCGTCAGTAAAGCCCTGTTGTATGCCTTGTTGTATGCCCTGTTGTATGCCTTGTTGTATGCCTTGTTGTATGCCTTGTTGTATGCCAATCATGAGGCTTTCTTGTCTCTGGACGGCAATATCTGTATCATAGTCATATTCTGCCACTAACATATTGATGACCTCCTTCGATTTCCTTTCTAAGTATTCTCTTAAGATACCTTTTTCTATGCATATTTTTACGGCATTTGTAAAACCCTGTTCAGGATCAGTCTGCATTTGTAGCCGCACCTCTTCTACAAAGAGACTGTATTCTTTCAGTGTTTTGCAAGATGATAACACTTTATTTGCCTTATCTGTATTGATATTTAAAACTTCTAGCCTCAGTTCCAATGGAACGTATTCCGATTTTATGCAGTAGGCATCTGAAAGTTTCAGCGTTTTCTGTGCAGGATACGCCTCCGTTCCGTTGTAGAAAACATAAAACTCAGGCGTAGGGATTTTCTGTAAACTTCTGTAATATTTTGCTCTTGGATCTTGGATTTGTTCGTAGAGCCGTGCCACATATTGCAAACAGCGTAAGGGCATATTTTCGTTGATTGTCGATTGATGCTCCGCTAAAACGATAATTTTGTTGTCAATTAAGCAAGATACATCATTGGATAATTTTGTATACATTACCTGCTCAAGCTTCAGGGGTTTCACTTCTGCCGAGCTGTCGAGATTGGTATTATGTAATGCATTATACAGCGACAAAAAATTCTCTTTTGCCTTTTCATCTTCACTGAATAGATCAACAAATACTGAATCTTTGTACCTGCGATTGTGTGTTGGCATAACAAACCTTCCTGATCTGAATACTAGAGCTGCTCGATAACGGAGTTCTCGAACAGCTCTAGTATATCACTCTTGCAGCGATTTTGTAAGGGAGTTCCATAATAAAACAGCCGGTGTGTTATTATTAAGCCTGTTCGAGAATGAAAGTTTCCGATTATATAATAAGCATAGCATCGCCATAAGAAAAAAAACGGTAGTGCTTTTCAATTGCATACCGATAGGCTTGAAACAGCTGCTCTTTTCCTGCAAAGGCAGATACCAGCATGACCAAACTCGATTCGGGTGTATGAAAATTGGTTAACAGAATATCTGTGAGCGAAAATTCAAAGCCGGGGTAAATAAAAATGCCGGTCGTTTGCGCTCCCCTTATTATCTGCTTTGCTGCACGGTTCCACGCAGATTCAAGTGTTCTAACAGAGGTAGTTCCCACTGCAACAATACGCCGTTTTTGTTCGTAGGCTTTTTCGATAGAATCAGCGGCTGTATCGGTAATGGTGAAATGTTCAATATGCATCTTGTGATCTTCAATGTGCTCAGTCCGTACTGGAAGAAATGTTCCTAAGCCGACATTCAAAGTAACCGAGGTTTTTTCAATATGCTTAGAATCCAAAGCATCTAATACTGGCTGCGTAAAGTGTAAACCAGCAGTTGGAGCAGCGACAGAACCGGGATTCTTTGCATAAATTGTTTGATACCGAGCTGCATCTTCGCACGTATCGCCGCGTTTTATATACGGCGGTAACGGGATATGCCCATATTTTTCAAGCCATGCATCATCAATGCGGCGATCAAACCGGATATATTTGTAATCCGATGATTCTGTTTCAGGAGACGATACCAGCATTGCTGTCGTACCATCTGTGAAATGATAACACGCGCCCTCTTTTTGGCGTTTTGCCCGCTTTACAAGTGTTTTCCATGTAAAACCGCCATCCACAGTCTGTATAAGTAAAAACTCAGTTTGCCGGCAGCCTGTTTCGGCATAAATGCGTGCATGACTTACTTTTGCATCATTAAAAACCATCAAACAGTCATCTGGTAAAAACGTGGGTAAATCTGAAAATAAGGCATCTGTTACTGCTCCTGTCCGTTTGTTAAGTACTAAAAGCCGGTCATTACCGCGTTCGGGACTGGGATACTGTGCAATAAGCTCTTTCGGTAAATCAAAATAAAAATCTCTGGTACGCATAGAACCTCGAAAAACATCAGGAAATCTCTAAAAATCTAACCGAGTTTTTAGAGATTTCCATCATAGGGCATCTTGAGTAAAAATGCAAGAAATTATTGCTCAAGTGTTTAACCATACATCCGATATATTAAATAATGCCGGGTATAAACGGCGGAATAAACATCCAGCCGCCGTTACCGTCAGATATTTCGGAAGTAAAAAGACGGTTTAATACTGTTGAGTTAAACCGTCTTTTTTTTATTTTAAAAGCAACTCATTTTGCGATAGTATCAGATTTGCTGATGAGGCATCTCTAAAAATCTATACCTGAGTTTTTAGAGATGCCCTTGTATAACATTGCAGCAAAAATAAACGAACAGCTTGCAAAGTATCACACGTACAGTATCATGTTACCATTTGAGCTGAACATACACCGGATCATGGTCTGAAAGACCGGTGGTTTCAGCATTGATGTTTAAGACATCAATTTTTTCAACGCTAACATGATGGGGTACTAAGATGTTATCAAGCGTTTGTGAATGGTTGTTATATACAAAAGTATAGCGTTCATTCAGGGGTGCTTCTTCAACGGCATTTTTCATGTTAGAACCTTTCATAATATTCATAGTTTCCGAGAACCAGAAATCATTGTAGTCGCCGACAGAAACAATAACAGCATCGCTCCGGACGGCTAATATGCTATCAATAAAGTCTTTAACAATGTGCGCTTGTTTTTGTCTGTTTACCTCGCTTTTGCGGACTACCGGCTGGTCAGGTCCCCACATACGAGCATCTCCCCGTTTTGAGCTTAAATGGTTGTTGATCATAAAGAAGTCTTTGCCGCTCATGCCGCCTGTTTTGAGTTTAAAGTGCGCTATAAGCGATTTACGGGTTTTTATAAATGCCTCCTGACCTAAGCCGATGCGGGCAGGATTTTTCTGCAATCGTAACCCGCTATTTTCGATTACTGCAGCGGCATTGCTTTCTTCAGCAGTAGTTTGCGTACCGTCTGCATCGGATACAAGTTCTACGCGGTCAGTGCGGTACAGGAATGCACAGCGGATATTTGCTCCGGGAGCACCGCCGTCCGTATTATTTTCAGGATTGATCCAGAGCTTTTCATAGGGCGGTGCTGCATCAATTTTTTTGATTTCTGAAAGTAATAAATCCAGCGTTTCCGTTGAACTAACATTTCCATTATCGTCAAGACCGCTATCCGATTGTACTTCGATAAGTGCAATAACATCAGGTGCTTTAAGCTGATTTATAAAATGGTCGGCAAAATCGCCTGCCCGTTCTGCATCCTTTGTTGTGTATTTTGGAGTCTTTCCGGTACTGATATTTTGCCCTGCATTCCATGCTGAGAAATTTTTCAGGTTATAGCTCACCACATTCAATGCATTTTCATTGAATTCAATTTGAGATTTTTCAGGTTCCAAAGCATTGCTTAGTTTTAATTCAGGCAGCTTTTCCGTTGCAATAACACGATAGCGGCTTACAAATTTGGCTGTTTCAAAGTCGATAATACCGACAACATCGCCGTCATAGCTGCTGCCGACACCCGGAGGCGATTTACCGTCAAAGCCTGCCTCTTGTGCTGATGAAAAGCATTTTTTTCCCTGCACGTTGATAAGCGGTGTTGCATTATAGCTGTTATACATCATACCGCCGCGATACGATAAACAATCAGCTGGGGTATCTTCCGGTGCAAGATAATAGATATTGCGATTGTACTGTCCATCGTATGGTGCTACGACTATGGGATTGGTAATTTTTACGCGCATACTTTCAAGACTTTCGTAAAAATCTATTGCCTCGGCATCAGGTTCAAGCGAACCTATTGGTCCTGTAGAAACAGGCTTTCCGACAAAGTCTACGGCTCGTAATGTTACCGGCTCAGGCAAAAGCATTTTTGCGTTAGGAAGTTCAGATCCTTTTTGCTCAATTTTGACAGAATCTTTTTTTAGACTGATTTGTGTGGAGGTGAGATCAGGTTTTGTAACAGGTTTCCCTTTATCATTTAAAACAGGCTTCCCATTTGCATCTTTTTCCCCTGTTTCATAACCGAAAGTATGCTCTTTTACCCATCCGCTTAGGGTGATTATATCTCCTACAGATATATTTGACGGGAAATTTTTTCCGCAGTATACAAAAATACCGTCTGAGGTTACTGCATTCCCGTCGCCTGCCTGATCTTGGATATAAAACCCATCACAGCTTGAATACTTATAAGTAATTGCTGTAACAATACCCGGGACATTGCTGACATATTTAGTATTCATTTCAGATGTATGCGTTGTTCCTTGAATATCATAAATCCGTGTTTGCGACGGGGCTATATCGTAGTAGACTGCCTTTAAGGTAAGCGGTTGAGACTCTGGTTGGGCAAAATCGTAGATAGATGTCCCGTCTTTTGACCAAAATTTAAAAAAAGCGTGTTCTTTTTTGGGAATAGCATGAGGAAGCTCCGCTACAGAACCTGGCTGAATATACTGAGAAGCAATGCTGCCTGTACCGCCGTCCAGATCAAATGCTATTTCAATTGTTCCTTGTGCCGGCTTTTGCCATACTGCCCATAGTGTCGTGTCTGAAGTTACCTTATCGGTGAAACTATATGCAGTGCTGCCGTTTTGCTCGGCTGCCCAATGTTGAAAAATAAAACCGGATTTTATCGGATTGGGAGTAGGTTTTACTACCGGCGTATCTTTTATTACCTTTTTAGTTAATTCCGCTTCCGGCAATCCTGTTCCGCCGTCAAGATTAAAAGTTACGGTACACATTTCATGGACGGGAGCATTCTGCTCCTGTTCGTTTTGTTTCGCCTTTTCGACCGTTGTAGTAATAGTCGGCTGTTTACAGGCGGCGAACATCAACGCTGCCGCAGAGAGGATTGACAAAGTCAATTTCATATACTTTTTCATACAAACTCCTTGGCTACCAGTGCAGTTGAACATACACCGGATCATGGTCGGAAATGCCGTCAGCAAACTCAGAATTAAGGTTGAGAATGTTCTTGACGGGTATATCTACTTTCTTAGGCACTAAGATGTGATCCAATGTCTGTGATTTGCCGTCGTGGGTAAAGGTATACCGTTCACCAAGCGGCATTTCTTCAACTGCATTTTTCAGATCATCACCTTTCATAATGGAGAGGGTCTTAGAGAACCAGTAATCGTTGTAGTCTCCGACAGAAACTACTACTGCATCAGGACGCTGTGTCAGGAGGTTTGAAATAAACTCCCGCACAACACCGGCTTGCTGTTCACGCCGTTCTTCGGTTCTTCGCCGTGCCGGCTGTATTTTTCCCCATAGCATATCATCACCGAGCTTAGAAGAAAAATGGTTACAGATCATAAAGAAGTCTTTACCTGCATTGCCGCCTGAACCGCTGCCGGATTTAAATCTAAAATGCGCAACGAGCGATTTACGGACACTATTAAAGATGCTCTTGCCGTTTTTACCGGTACCGATACGGGAAGGATTGGCAACTAAGCGAGTTCCGTCTTTTTCAAGCTCTGCTTCTACGGTAAAAGAATTTGTTGGAAGTGTTGGTTTTCCGTCTTTGTCGGGTACTAGTTCAAGCCGGTCTGTGCGGTACAGATACGCACAGCGGATGTTGGAGCCGCCCTGTCCGCCGTCTGCCCGATTAGAAGGATAAATGCATATATCCTTATACGGAATAGAACTTTTTGCTTTTATGGCATCGAGCAAAAGCTTTAATGTTTTTTCAGAACTGACGAGTGTAGAGCCTTTCGCAGCACTATCATCATCTTGTACTTCGATAAGTGCAATAACATCCGGTGCTTTTAGTTTGTTGATAAAGTGTTCAGCGAACTGTTTAGCACGTTGCGTATCTTCGCTGTGCGCATAGGAGAAGTTTTTGAGGTTATAACTAACAATATTTAAATTGTTCTCGTTAAATTCAAAATTCGGTTCTTCAGGACGCAAGGGGGTAGCAGCTTTTGAATACGGCGGCAGTTTTTCTGTTGGGTATACTTGGTAGCAAGAGCCAAATCCTAAGCTGCGGTAGCCTACCACACCGGTAATATCCTTGGTATAGGTATCTCCTACGTCGGGGTGGCTGGTAATACCGGAATCTTTAGCAGATTCAAAACAGGCAGGCGGGTACAGCACCACAAGCGGTGTTGCAATATAGTCATTGTACATAATGCCGTTCCGGTATGACCAGTGTTTAGGATCAATATCGGAAGGAGCTACATAGTAGGTATTTGCAGAATTTTGTGCCACTACTTTAGGCGTAGTAACCAGAACGCGCATACCTTCAAGGCTTTCCCAGTAGTCAACTGCTTCTTCTGTAGGTTCAATTTTACCAAGAGTCTTTGTACCAACCGGCAGCATCAGCCGTTGTTCTGAAAGTTTAATAGGATCCGGCAGCTTTTTACCGGTTCCGACAACAGTAAACGAGGCATCGTTTATTTGCGTTACGGTAAGCCGTTCTGCTTTTCCTTTATTTTGACCTTTTTGAATAGTCTCTTCTTCGGGTCCATTTTCTACAACAGTACCGTTTACTTTTACTTCAGCACCTATTTCCAAGCCGTCTGAGGAACCTTTCAGCTCTACATAAATACCGTCTGAGGTAGCTTCATTTCCGTCTCCGGTTGGGTCTTGCATATAAAAGCCTGTCGGGTGTTTACTCTTATAGGTTATTGCAGTAACAATACCGGTAACCTCTTTTACCTGCTGTCCTTTCATCGGGGATGTGTGCTGGGTTCCCTGAATATCCATAATAGTAGTTCCGGTGGAACGCCAAATGGCATACAGTGTAAAACTTGTATACACTTTATTTTGACTAAAGTTATACGGCACCGAATTATTTTGTTCGCTTGCCCAGCCGCCGAATTCTTTTCCGGATTTTTCGGGCTTTTCAGACGGTTCAGAGGCACTTTGTCCGTGATCTACCTGCTGGGGCTGCGGTGTAGTACCGGTTCCGCCGTTTAAGTCGAATGTAACAGTGTGCTTCTTTGTGCCTGCGGGATAATCCCATATTGCATAAAGGGTTATATCGGCAGTAACTTTTGCTGTTGTAAATATATATGCAGACGGAACCGCTTTGTCCAGTGCCCAGTATTTAAAGGTTGCACCGGTAGAAGATGGAGACGGCGGCTGTTTTGCATAGGTATTTTCTTCTACTTCTTGACTAGCAGGCGGCGTTCCCGATTCACCATTTAAATCGAACGTAACAGTAAAGAGTTCCCCCCATACGGCACAAAGCTCAATATCGCTTGTTACAGGAGTATCAAAGTTGTATTCAACATAGGAGTCTCCTTCTGCAATGCTCCAGTACTTAAATACGTACCCTTTGTATATGGGATTAGCCGGTTTTTTAACTGTTTCGCCGAATCGGCATGTTACAGTGTCTTTTTTTGCCGGATCAGTATTGTGATCAAAGGTAACAGTGTAGTTGGCGTTCTCGGTATCTTCTTCCCAGATTGCATATAAAGTAAAGTTTTTTGTAACAGGACTTTTAAAGTCATATTCGCGATATGCGTTTTTTTCTTTTGCCGCCCAATAGCGGAATTTCCAGCCTTCCACGGTAGGCGGGTTTTCCGGTTGAACTGTCATACCATGCTGACATTTTACTTTCTTTTTTGTGGACTTAGTAAGCGTATCTTTATCCCAATAATTAAAGGTTACGTCATGCATTTTATCGGTAATTTGAACCCATACTGCGTAAAGGGGCTGATCGGCGGTTACTGCACTTTCAAAATCATAAGCGGCACCATTCTTTGTTTTTGCCCAGTGTTTAAAGGTGTACCCGTCTCTTGTGGGAATAGCAGGCTTAGATACCGGTTGACCTTTTTCAATCATTTCGGTTGCATGAACAGTATTTGTTCCATCATTACGGTAGAAAGTAACAGTACAGCCGTTACCCTGCGTAAAAACCTTGTCCCAGATCGCATATAAGTCAAAGGATTCAGTAACCGGTTCCTTAAAATCATACGCGGGAGTTCCCGATTCTGTGCTTATTGCCCAGTGCATAAAGGTATACCCGTCCCGTGCAGGTTGAGCTGGCTGAGTAAGTACTCCGCCTTGTGTGATAGACTGCGGCTCAGGTGCCGGTTCATTTCCGCCGTTCAAATGGAACGTAATTGTATAGTTTTTTGTATTTTCTTGCCAAATAGCAAAGAGTGTAAATGAACGGCTTACCGTTTCCGTTTCAAAATTATAGGCAGGTGTTCCCTGTTCTGTGTTTATTGCCCAGTGCTTAAAGGTATACCCTTCCTTTACGGGATCGGCAGGCTTTGTAAGTTTGCTCCCTGTCTTGCAGGTTTGATCCGCTGCATCTCCTGTACCGCCGTTAAGATTAAAGCTGATAGTATACTGCAATTCTATGGAACTTCCTGCTGTCTGCTGCCAGATTGCATAGAGGGTGCATGCGCCGGTAACAGGTTGTGTAAAATCATAGGCAGGTGTTCCCGGTTCTGTGTTTATTGCCCAATGTTTAAATGAGAAACCTTCTGCAACAGGAGCGGGAGGCTGTTGAATTGTACCGCTTTTTGCTACTATTTGTTCAGCGGGGGCAGAACCCGAAACACCATTTAAGTTAAATTTGATGGTATATGCTTCGCTCCATACAGCATAGAGCGTGAAAGAGGTTTCAACCTTTTCAACATCAAACACATATTCAGCACCATTCTGTTTTTTTGACCAGTGTTTGAATACATAGCCTGCCCGTTTCGGTGTTTCAGCCGGTTTTTTTATTTTCCCGTTTGCATTCGGGTAGGCTGGAGGAATCGGTTTATCGAGCTTTCCGCCGGTAGGATTAAAACTTACCGTATAGTGTTTCCCTGCGGGAACCCATACTGCATAGAGCGTAAATCCTTCGGTTACCGGTTTTTCAAAATCGTACTCGCTGCCGTTTTCTTCAGTTGACCAGTACTGAAATGTATAACCATTACGGGTAATTTCTTGTGTAGGCTTGCTAACTTTTCGTCCGCGATCAATTAAGACAGAGTCTTTAAAACCTTCGGGTGCTGTACCTTCCTGTAGGTCAAAGTCTACCATATATTGTGTCTTTTTCTCGTGGACGGTAACGGTAGTATTTTTACATGCAATAAAAAGTGCCAAGATTGCGAGTATACAACCCGCTATGGCGGTTATTCTTTTCATACAATTCTCTCCTGTGCAGTAGTGTCTGCACCTTTTAAAACTTATTGACGGATAACCCTGTTCTGAAACAGAAGATTCTGAACAGGGCTGTTGCACGGCATGGGCTATCCCGCAAGCAGCCGGCTTTTGGGACTGCCTCATACCTGCAATGCTTTTTCGTTTACTCCCTATTTGTAGACGGCAGTTAAAACAACTGCATTTTTCGGCTCATTTTTCGGTGTTTTGTTAAAGTCAGCTTTTTGTATCGTAGTACCAACTGTTACTTCTTTATCGGTGGTGTTTTTGCGCCATTTGGAAATTTTTTTGCCGCCTTTAGTAATAGTGGACTCTTTTCCTTTAAGGCTTTTCAGATTGATGGATGTATTCTTCTTGAAACCTTTGCGCATCAAGCCCAGCAATTCAGTTTTAACACTGTCGTCGCTTATAGTACCGCCGTCTAAATCAATTAAGAATGGTTTAACACTATCCGGGGCAGAATCAAAGATAAGCGCATAAAGGATAATATCGCTGGTTACTACATCGCGGAAATCGTAGAACCAGCCTTTTTTTGTATCGGTTGCCCAGTCTTTGTCTTTTGTCCAGTAACCAAATGCTTTGCCATCTTCAAGACCGTCAATAGTGGTGGGAATGCCGGCATCGCCGAGCATTGCGGAGGACTCTGCTGTGTTTTTCGGTACTAGCACCTTTTTTATTTCTTTATCGCCGTGCATAAAGGTAATGGTATACGCATCTGCTGCACTGAGTGTATCCCAGATAGCAACAAGTTCTATATTTCCGGTTACCGGCGATTCAAAATTATACGGCGTACCAGATTGCTGCTTATTTTCCCAGTGTTTAAAGCTATGTCCCGATTTTTTGAGCAGGGTTTTATCCGGTTCTGTTACTTTGCCGTTTTTAGCAACATATTCTTCCAGATTCCCGCTTTCTCCCTTAAAGGAGCCGCCGTTTAAATTAAAAGTTACTAACCAATCTATTTGCTTCCATACTGCATACAAGGTCAGTGCTTCTTTGATAGGGTCAGTATATTTTGTGCCGTTTTTCTCTTTAGACCAATGGGAGAATTCATAATGCTCGATCCTATGCCCAAAGTCTCCGGGTGTTTTTAGTTTATCTGCTGTATCGCCGTATTTAGCTGTTACAACTTCCTTTGTATCGTAATCATCAATAACAAGAACTACATCAAAGTCTTTTTTCATCCAGATAGCATACAGGGTAATAGCACCTGTTACAGTTTCCTGTTCAAAGTTATATTTTGCAGAACCTGCTTCCTTGGTAAGTGACCAGTGGGAAAATTCCTGACCTTCCGGTGCAGTCATCTTCTTAACTTCTTCATCAGTCGGTTTGGTAACTTTTTGCCCGTGTTCTATTTGCTGATCCGCAGGCTTTGTGCCAGTGCCATTATTCAGATCAAACTGTACGGTATGCTTTTTGGGTATCAGCTTCCAGATAGCATACAGTGTCATATCCTTTGTTACCGGTGTACTAGCAATAGTATATGCAGTTTCTGCTGCAGTACCTGAGGAGGCTTCAGACCAATGCCGGAATTCATAGCCATCCCATACCGGAGATTGAGAGGGAGTGGTAAGAATAGTATTGTCTGTTACTATTTGATCTTTATATGCGTCAGTGTTAGCTTGTGCCGGAGCACCGTTTAAGTCAAATTTTACTGTCCATTTTTTCGACTGCTGTGCTGCACCGTTTTCCGGCTGCCAAATTGCATACAGTGATACATCTGTATCCTCTGCAATGGTTTCCGTGTCAAATTTAAATGCCTCGGTCTCGGCTGTAGGTTCCGCATTGCGGTTTTGCGACCAGAATTTAAAGGTGTAGCCTGTTGCTGTGGGATCCGGTGTAGGTTTTGCAATGTGTTCGCCGGGTTTTTGCTTTTTACTCGCCGGCAGGTTTTGCACATCTTGTACACCGTTGGGATAGAATGTAACAGTACTTAACTTGCCCCATACTGCAAATAGGGTAAGATTTTTTGTTACTTTATTTTTAGAGAAATTATAGGGTGTGTTTGCGGTAATATCGTCAGTCCAATGTTTGAAGTAGAAGCCGTCTCTTTTGAGCGCATTATTGGCTTCTGCAGTAGGTTCTTGTACCCGATCATTGGACAGCACTTTTTGTTCGGCAGGAACTGTCCCCGTACCCTGATTAAGATCGAATTTAACAGTATATTCGTTTACCCAGTGCGCATAGAGATACAAATCATCAGTTAAAGGCTCTCCAAAGCTATACTCAGGTTTTCCGTTTTCATTTTTTGACCAGTGATCGAGTTTATAGCCCGCACGGGTGGGAATATTTGATGGCTGTGCAACCGAAGCTCCGCTTGCCAGCTTTTGTGTATGCGGTGCCGCTGCTCCGTCATAGTTCCAGTTAAAGGTAACGGTAACCTCTGATTTTCCCCAGATAGCGTATAGCGTTAGATCGTTTTTTACCGGCTTGCGAAAATCGTAGGGATTTTTATAAAATTCACCATTTTTCTTTTTCCCTTTCCACTCTACTATTACATACCCGTCTCTTTTCGGAAGGTCCTGTGACGGCTGCGCAAACACTGTATCTCTTTCAATCTTGATTTGTTTATCAGCGGGCGCACCGGTGTAGTTATAGCAAAGGGTTACGGTAACATTTTCATCTATCCATATCGGTTTCAGCGTAATATCTTCTTTTACCCTCGTTCTATCAAATCCAAAAGGCTTTGAGCCGTCTTTTGACCACTGTTTACCAACCAATCCCTGCTTTTTTAGTTTAAGACCTTCAACAAGGCTCTTTGATACAGTACCGCCTTCCTCTATCTGCTGTGGTTGGGGAAGTGTTCCGCTTGCAACAGTACCGCCATCAGGGTCAAAGGTAACGGTATACAGCGTAATCCATACTGCGTGGAGTTCAAGGTTTTCGGTAATAGGGATTCCAAAATCAAACGCATGTTCTTTCTGCGTGGTTGCTTTTTTACCCCAATGAGAAAACTTAGCTCCATCTTTCGTAATATTCTGCGGTTCTGTAACTTTTTCACCGTCTTTTACGTCAATGATTTCCTTATCGGCACCTTGTGCGTTTTTGCCGCCCTCAAAGAAGAATGTAACTTTCCACGGTTCTTTTTCCCACTGTGCTATGAGCGTAAGATTAGCAGCAACCGGTTGTGTAAAGTCGTACGCTTGTGTTTCGCTTTCTTTTTGCCAATGGAGGAATTTATAGCCTGCCCGCGCTGGGTCAGTAGGTTTGGCAAATGGGGTGTTTTTATCAATGTATTCCGTTTTCGCCGGAGTTGTGCCGTCATTATAATCGAGCGTAACAACAAATTTATTGTCAGGAATTTTTTCCCAGTATGCGTAGAGTTTTATATCCTCGGTAACAGGTGTCTTAAAATCATATTGCGGATCACCGTTTTCATTGAGTGACCAGTGCTTGAATGTGTGTTCATCTTTTTTAAATACCCCTTGCGGTTGGGAAACGGCAGTTCCTTTTTTTACCTTTCGGGCAGCTTCAAAACCATTGGGAGCAGTACCGCCTTGCAGTTCAAATGTTACGGTGCAGTTTTGCTCTTTCTCCGCCCAGATTGCATAAAGCGTCAGGTTCTTTTTAACCGGCGTTGTAAAGTCATATTTTGGGGTACCGCTCTTGTTGGCTGACCAGTGCTTGAATGTGTACCCTTCTTTTGTAAATGGTCCCGTAGGTTCTGCAATTTTATGTCCTACAATGACTTGCTGCTTTAGTTGAAATTTATTGGGGGGGGGGGGGGCCGTCTTGAAGATTAAATGTTACCGTACAGCGCAGCGAGTTATCACTACCGCCGCCATCCGGTGAAACATTATTCTTACAGGAAACAGAAAAAAGTGCTGCAAGATACAGTATGCAGCTCCCAATCACAAAAAACTTTTTCATACATGGCTCCTTATACAGTTTGTTGCTGCATGCAGCAATAGTTGCTTTATGCAACAATAGTCGATACTAGCCCTGTTCTGAAACGAAAGTTTCGGAATAGGCTTAATTATGGTAGAAAGCGGTTTTTTAAACACTTAAGAAGAAAATATCCGTTTTGTTTGACAACTTTGTTGCCGGTCAGTGTCCCTCTTACATTACATGCTGCCGCCGCACATCTACTCCGTGTATGAGTATACCCTATAACAAGCTATTTTGCAAAACATTTTTTTTAAAAATTAAGGTGAAGTTGCTACAAGGCACAGGTGCGCTCTGCTAGCCCTGTTCTGAAACTGAAGTTTTTAGACAGCTCCAGTGTCCTATTACTTCGCTTGCGGCGATGCCGGCTGCCGCCATTTGGTAACTCCCGAACGCAAAAGCTTAAATTCCCGCAATACCAAAATGAGTACCGGAATAGCACTCATCATTTCAATAATAAAGGTGCCGTAATACACGCCTGCAACACCAATGAATAACGGCAGTATTAACATAACCGGAATATAAAACACAATTTGCTGTAAAATGCCCAGAATGGAGCTGATTGTCCCTTTGTTTACAGAGGGGAAGAACGCAAGTGAAAAAAATACCATCGGCATAACCGGAAGCAGTGCCATGTAAATTCTAAAATGGGCAATATCGCTTGTAGTGAGCAGTACATCTTTCATCATTAATGCAGCAGCACTTTCAGGGAAGACGAGCATTAAAACCCAGCAGGGTAGTAAAAGCACTACTGCCGCAAGCACAAATCGTTTAAATGCAGCGATAACCCGATCAGAGCGGTCTGCACCAAAATTTATTCCAATAACAGGACCAAGTGCAAACATAAATCCTGCGATAGGCTGAATAATAAACGCAAAAAGACGTGTTACAGCACCGAAAAAAGCAATATCTCTTGAACTGCCATAATAATTTAACACGTTTAAAACCAGTAAGGTTTGAATCGTATTCATAAGTTGCATGATAAATCCTGCAAATCCGATTGAAATAATTTTACCGATAACCGCTTTATCGGCACGGACAGCAAATGTTACGGTAGCGGAAGCACCATTTTTTTTGAAAAAATACACTGCTGCAATGCAGGCTTGTACTGCCATACCGATAGTAGTCCCAAGTGCTGCTCCCTTTATACCCATACCGCACACCACCATAAGAACATAGTTTGCACAACCGTTGACCAGTAATCCTACCGCCATAATTGCAGCACCTGTTTTCATTTTTCCTTCCGATCGTATCAGATTATTCAGTGAAAGCGAATATATCCAAAGCGGTGCGGACCACAGCATAATGCGGTAGTAGTCATTTCCCAATGCAAGCGCATTATTGCGCCCTCCCATTAAAAAAAGCGTTTGCCTAGAAAAAAGCAATCCTAAAAGCATAACTATCGCACTAAACACCAGTGTTAAAAAATTTACATTGCCGAGTATGCTTTTCTGTAGTTTTTTATCTTCCGCTCCAATGGAAATGCTCATGAGGGTTCCAGCACCCGATCCAATGAGCACTCCAAGCCCTATAATGGTAATAATTGGCGGCATTGCAACGGAAATACCTGCTAAAGCATCTGCTTCTGCAAGCTGCCCGACAAAAATGCCATCAAGCACTGTATTTGCTCCAAGCAAAAACATAGAGAGAACCGCTGGCCATGAAAGCGTAATAATTACCTGCCATAAATCACTATTTAAAATAAATTCTTTTTGCTTTTCATTTTCCATATAACCCCCCTGTAACTTCTTTGCTAATTGGCAGCAGTATGAGGCCGCCGCTCCAAAAAGCGATAGCTTTGGAACAGCGGACTTAATAGACCATAATAAGCCCCTGTGTGTCAAGTGAAAATATACAGGGCATCATGGATTCCGCATTATAATTTTCTAAATCATTGTATGATAATAACTTAAGCATAAAATATAACAAAAACATAAAACGTATAAGTTATTATAGACTATAACTTTATAATTTAAATGCGGAATCCCTGAATTGCTCATGAACTAGGGCACCCGCATGATAGCATTTTCCACCCATAATGCACACCTTGTATTTTATCCCCATATACCTTATATTTTATACAGATATGGAAGATGAAATACAAATAACGCTTACAAACGATTACGCTTTCAAACGTGTATTAGGCTCGGAAGAAAACAAACCGCTCTTGCAGGACTTACTGGAGTGCATTCTTGACCTTGCACCTCAAGAGGTTGCCGGTCTTGAGTTTATGGATAAAGAGTTGATGAAAGAGGAGTTTAGCGATAAAACAGGCATCCTCGATGTAAAACTCAAATTAACTAACGGTACAGTCATTGACATTGAAATACAAGCGTCATGGAATGCCTCATTTGTAAAGCGGACACTCTTCTACTGGGCAAAGATGTACACAGCTGATTTTAAGAGCGGAGAATCCTATGATGGATTGCATAAATGCATTACTATCAATATTATTGCCGAGGGGTTCAGCCTTAATGATGCTATTCATTCAGAGTACCTGTTACAAGAAAAAACGGCACATACTGTATTGACAGATGTGCTTGAGGTACATTTTTTATATCTGCAAGCAGCAAAAAAAGCGAAAGGAGCAGAGAAAGCGGAGGGGAAGCACGGTCATCTTATTAACTGGCTGCGTTTTATAGGAGCAACTGATAAAGAGGAGCGAAGAATGCTAGCAACAACATCACCGGTATTACAAATGCTGAATGAAAAAATAGACGTACTAACCTTGTCGCCGATAGAACGGAAGCTGTATGAATCACGCATGAAATTGAAAAGCGATATAACAACTATTTCTGAAACGCAATTTGATGCAGGTATGCAACAAGGTATGCAACAAGGTATGCAACAAGGTATACAACAAGGTAAATCGCTTGGTCTTGCTGAAGGCGAAGTAAGAGGCTCGTGGCAAAAAGCCCTAGAAACAGCACGTAACTTACTTGTGATAGGTTTATCTATTGAAAATATCGCAAAAGCAACCGGCTTGACTGTACAGGAAGTAGAGAAACTCAATTCAGAATCATAAATCATGGACAGATTATCTTAAAAGAAACAGATTTAAGGAAAACAGCCCTTTCCTTGTAGTAGCTTCTTTAATTTAAACTCGGTATTGACATCCCCAGAATCTATCACGAATAAGCGGTAAGATACTTTCATAAAGCCGCAGATACAGCTACAATACACAGGGGGACGCTCAAAAGCTAGTTATTTTTATCATTGGCATTGATAGCCCCTCGGTGTATAAAAAACTATCTGCCGAAAAATCCGATAAGATTTTTTGCTTTAAACAGTTACATTTCTGAAGAAGGGCAGGCGCATCAGATGGCAATATCAGTTATTCCCAAAAGCATCTGATTCCAATGCTCTGTTATGGAGGTTATTATGGATATTTTAGAAAAACTGCGGGGAGGGGTTATTATGGATGTAACCAATCCCGAGCAGGCAAAAATTGCAGAAAAAGCTGGTGCTGTTGCTGTTATGGCATTGGAGCGCATTCCTGCCGATATACGGGCTGCGGGTGGCGTTTCACGTATGAGTGATCCTAAAATGATTCGCGAAATTATGAAAGCGGTGAACATTCCGGTTATGGCAAAAGTCCGAATTGGGCATTTTGTCGAAGCCCGTATTCTTGAAGCCATCGGCATAGATTTTATTGATGAGTCTGAAGTACTATCGCCCGCTGATGAATTGTACCATGTTGATAAAACCACATTCAAAGTTCCCTTTGTATGCGGAGCAAGGAATCTCGGAGAAGCACTGAGAAGAATCCAAGAAGGTGCAAAAATGATCCGTACAAAAGGCGAAGCAGGTACGGGCGATGTTATCCAAGCAGTAAAACATCTGCGGCAAATCCAAAGCGAAATAAAGCAGCTCACGGTTCTCCGGCAAGATGAGCTGTATGTTGCAGCAAAAAACTTCCAAGTGCCGTATACATTAGTCGCATACGTTCATGATCATGGGACATTGCCGGTGCCGAACTTTTCAGCGGGAGGGGTCGCAACCCCTGCCGATGCCGCCTTGATGGTACACCTTGGTGCAAATGGTGTGTTTGTAGGTAGCGGTATTTTTAAATCAGGTAATCCGTCAAAACGAGCTGAAGCAATTGTACAAGCGGTTAAACACTATGATGATCCGGCACTATTAGCAGCGGTTTCTGAAGATTTAGGCGAAGCAATGGTCGGCATCAATGAAGATGAGATTAAAGTAATTATGAGTGAGAGAGGGGTATAAGAACCAAATAGCACGGCATTTCTAAAAACTTAGGTATAGATTTTAGAAATGTCGCCGTCATTTCAGCATAATACCCTACAGAATCCCTGATTAATCGTTGACCGCAATAAAAAACCATGTTACTATTAATATATCTAGGTGATCTATGTTTTTTTGTTAATGGGTAGCTGAACACTGTGCTTCTTGCTTGTCATACTGAATCATAAGGTCTCATAGAAATGATCCGTATGGATCAGTATTTTATGCCGAAAAGGTGAGAAGGATTTGAGTATGTCTCAAAAAATTTATGTAGGGAATTTAAATTATGCAACCACAGAAGAAGGGCTAACAACCCTTTTCGGAAACTATGGCGAAGTCGTATCAGCTATTGTTATTCGGGATAAATTCAGTAACCGATCTAAAGGCTTTGGATTTATTGAGATGAGCGATGAAAACGCAGCGGCGGCGGCAATCTCAGAATTAAATGAAAAAGAATTTGAAGGAAGAAGACTACGTGTTAATGAAGCGCAAGAAAAGCCGCGGAGAACATACTAAAGGGAACTTCTAACCCTGTTCGATAACTTGGTTGCCCAACAAGTCGGCATCTCATTTCAAGATACCCTGAACCGAAACTAAAGTTTCCGAACAGGGTTATTGAGCAGGTCTACTATTTTGCTTGCTTAACCGATAAAAATAAGTTACACTATTTAAAAGTGTGCTGCTATTGTACAGTACAAACCGATCTAGTAATAAAGGGGAATACGCTATGGATATGAATGAAATTCGTAAAAATGCTGAACAGTATATGACTGAAGAAGCCGATCAAAAATTTATTGATGAAGTAAAGCAGTTATTGGAAAAAAATGATGAAAAAGAGCTATTTGACCGTTTTTACCGTCAGCTAGAGTTTGGAACCGGAGGATTGCGCGGTATTATCGGCGGCGGAACAAACCGCATGAATCCTACCGTAATAAAAAAAGCTACGCAAGGGTTAGCAGAATATATCAGTGAAACCTATCCGGAAAAAGCAAAAGCCGGAAATTTGAAAGCGGTTATTGCTCATGATTCCCGCCGCTATTCAGATGTATTTGCAGAGGTAACCGCATTAATATTTGCTGCGAATGGCTTTACTGTATATCTTTTTTCTGCGCTGCGCCCTACGCCGGAACTTTCCTTTGCAATACGGGAGCTTAGCTGTGATACCGGTGTTGTCGTTACTGCATCCCACAATCCTCCTCAATATAATGGATATAAAGCCTATTGGAATGACGGTGCGCAAATTATTCCTCCGCATGATGCAGGTATCATCAAAAAAGTTAATGCAGTAACTACGGTAAAAATGATAAGCCGTGAAGAAGCGTTAAAAAGCGGAAAACTTCATATCATTGATAAAGAAATGGATGAAAAATACTGGGCAATGGTCAAAGCAAAATTGCATCGCCCTGAACTTATTAAAGAAATGTCGAAAACAGTAAAAATTGTGTATACACCGCTGCATGGAACCGGTGCGATGCACGTTGAAAAAGTCTTAGGAGATATGGGATTCTCTGTTTTGACCGTACCGGAGCAACGTCAGCCGGACGGCAATTTCCCCACAGTAAGCTACCCGAATCCTGAAGACCCTGCTGCATTAAAAATGGCAATTGCGCTTGCAGAAAAAGAAGGTGCAGATATTCTCATGGCAACAGATCCTGATGCAGACCGATTCGCCTCTGCTGTTAAAGGCAGCGATGGTAAAATGCATTTAATTACCGGAAACCAAATGGGGGCTTTGCTTTTTGATTATCTGTGTCTTACTGCAAAAGAATTCGGCTATATGCCGCCAAAACCGGCACTTGTCCGTTCAATCGTAACGTCTCATTTATGCGATCGTATTGCAAAAACATACGGAGTTGAGTCTATTGAATGTCTGACCGGCTTTAAGTGGATATGTAATGTTGCTGCAAAGATGACAGAAACAGGTTCTCATTCATACTTCTTTGGATTTGAAGAAAGCTACGGCTATAACTTCGGTTTGGAACTCCGTGATAAAGACGGCGTTGCGGCTTCAGCAATTTGTTCTGAAATGGCATTGTACTGGAAAAAGCATGGTAAGAGCCTGTTAGACCGACTTGATGAATTATTTACTGCGCATGATTGCTTTTGTAATAAAACGATCAATAAGGTATTCCCCGGTGCAGAAGGGGTTGAAATCATGCAGAATATGATGGTTAAATTGCGCGGCGCACATTTGAAAGACATCGCGGGAGTTAAAGTTCTGAAAATCCGTGATATTCAGCGTTCATGCGAATATGCTCCTGCAACGCCTGAAACAACAACCGCAGTTGCGATGCCGGTGAGCAATGTACTGCAATATTATCTTGAAGATGGAACAATTGTAAGCGTAAGACCGAGCGGTACGGAGCCTAAAATTAAGTTCTACATTATCCACCCTGAGCCTGTTAAAAACGGTGATGTTAGAGCTGCAGAAGTATCCGGTGCAGAAATTGTAAAAAAATTTGAAGCGGCATTGGATGCACTCGCTTAATGGGTACGTATGATTGGCTTGCTGCCGTGTATGACACGGCAGTGTTTACTGCCATCGACACTGAAACAACCGGGCTTGATCCGGTTACGGGGCGCATTGTAGAAATCGGTGCAATAAAATTTGATAAATATGGTATTATTGCACGCTACAATGTACTCATTAATCCTGAAATGGCGATGCCTGCTGATGCCTCGACTGTGAATGGTATTACAGACGATATGCTTAAAACGAAACCTGTCATTTCAGAAATTTTTCCTGATTTTTTTACTTTTATTGACAAAACAATTCTTGTTGCTCACAATGCGCCGTTTGACGTGAACTATATTAATTCGGAACTACAACGAAACGGCAGAAAACCGCTGCAGAATAAAACTGTTGATACACGTATTTTTGCAAAAGAAATATTTAGAGGCTTGCAAAGCTATGCACTGCAAGATATTGCAGTGCAATTCGGCATTGTTGCTATTGAAGCTCATCGTGCAGAAGATGATGCGCGGGTGTGCATGGAACTTTTCAACTACACTCTTGCATATTTTTTGAAAAAAGATACGGAACTTGTACAAAAAATACGCAGTGAACAGCCTGCCGGTTTTGTACTTGAGCCTCCGCCGCCTGAAGAAAAAAATTACGAGCAAAGTTTATTTTAAAACATGTCCAAAAATAGTAGACCTGCTGATGCTTTGTTGTCAAACGGGGATATTGTCAAATCGGCAGATGGTCGAAAGTATGGCTGTATTGCCTTTTACAGTTTCTGCTGTGTACCACTTATGCTCTGCGCATAGTTAAAATCCTCAACCGTGTCTATGTCGAATAGTTCCTCTGCATTGTGCAGAGGAAACAGGCGGAGCATATCTGTGTGTGCGTTGATAACCGCCCTTCCGCCTATGTCGCCGCATAATGTACATAATTCGGTACTCACAGCAGGAGGGAAAATCACGGGAGCACCTCGCTGCCCATTGTATGCAGCTGCTATAATATAATCCGGGTGTGATACAAAATATCGGCATAGTGCTTGCACACTGCTGCTTTTTAAAAATGGCTGATCTGCAGGGCAAAATAGGAACCCTGAACGCTGGCTTTCGCAAGTTGTACAAGCAGCAGTTGCAATGGCGGTAGAAAAACCTTGCCCATACTCAGGGTGCGGATTATGTACCAGTTTAATAGCGGGATCGGAAGCTGCTGTGGTGTATGTGCCGGCGGATAGTGTATGCGGTGCAACTATAGATTCTATAATTTCTGTCATTGCCGGTGCAATATCATCTGAAACAGTGATATAAATGTATGGCAGCCCTGCCTGCACTAAGGTTTCAATACTGTATTGTATAAGCGGTTTGTTGTTTAGCTGCAATAGCTGCTTACAAGTACCCATACGCCGGGACATCCCGCTCGCAAGAATTATTCCTACAGGAAAATGAGGACATATCATGTAAAAATGCTCCAAAATCCTCAGACTATGTGAGTATCTAATGCCTTATCAGCATAGCTGACAACGAGTATTTTTGATAAGTCTTTGGATTATTATGACTTATCAAAAACATCGTAAAAGGAATCTACAGAACTCCGGTTATAAAAAATATAATTATCCCGCTTCCAGTAGGGCTGTGCATTGAACTTCCTATTAGGCATGGCGGTATCAGTCATGCTGCTATAACTTTGCTTTTTGCGGCAAAATCATATTCAAAATCAGTGATGTTACAAAAGCACCGACAATAGCCTGTTGGAAAATATTTTGGAACCATACCGGTAAATGTTGCATGACTTCAGGTACATTACTTAGCCCAAAGGCAATGCCTAATGATGCTGCAATAATCACAACATCGCGTTCCGAAATTTTTCCATTTTCAAAAATCAAATTCAAACCGCTCATTGTAATCATACTGAACATAAGTAGCACACCGCCTCCCAGTACTGGATTAGGAATAGTTGAAACAATTGCTCCTAGCTTTGGAAAAAATCCGCATAATACCAAAAAGCCGGCACCAATACCAATTGTAAACCGGTTTACTACTTTTGTCATGCCGACAAGTCCAACATTTTGGCTAAATGAGGTATTAGGCATAACCCCGAACAGAGCAGCAATCATACTGCCGAATCCGTCGGCATGAACTGCCCCCTGTAATTCTTTATCAGTTATATCTCTTCCAAGACCGCCTACTGCAATACCGGTATTATCACCGATTGTTTCTACTGTTGTTGCAAGATATACAAGCAGGAACGGCACAATGGCTTCCAAGTAGAATGAGAGTCTAATATGTTCAGTAGCGAAGAATGGTAATGGGAAAGAAAACCATGCTGCATTATGTACTGCGGTAAAATCAACCATACCGCTAAAAATCGCAACTACATATCCTGCAATCAATCCTATCAATATGGAAGAAATACTCAAAAAACCGGTAAATACCTGGCGGATTATGATAATACATAAAAATACAAATAGAGCTATAAGAATATTTTTAATTGAACCGAAGTCCGGTGTCTTTTCCAGCCCAACACCTCCTCCGACAAATTTTATACCGACAGGGATAAGTGAAATTCCTAATGTCGTAACGACAGTTCCAGTAACAACATGCGGTAAGAATTTCCGCAAAGGTTTTACAACAAAACCAAGGGCAAATTCTATTAAACCGCCTATTAATGAAGCCCCAAGAATTGCCGCGTATCCGTCTGCCCAGCCGCCGCCTTGAGCAGCAAATTGGGTTCCCACACCAATAGCAACAGGAATAAAACCCGAGCTGGTTCCCATAACGGTTGGTAACCCTGATCCTATTTTCCAAAGCGGTCGTAGCTGTACAAAAGTAACCGCACCTGCTACGAACATAGCACTTTGCAATAATGAAACTTTAATGTCAGCAGGAATATTGAGTACACCCGATACTACTAATATCGGCGCAAGATTTCCTGCATACATTGCGAGTACGTGCTGCATTCCAAGCGGAATAGCTGTTTTCAGTGGTACACGACCTTCAAGTTTATAAATATTATCTTTTGAAGCACTCATACAAAACCTCTTTATACAGTAATAATTTCTCTCCTAATAAAAAGTATATCCTGTAAATTTGTAATTGGCAAGAAAAATATTTGTAAATATGGCAGAGCAGACATATCAGGCAGTGATTCCAAACAGTATTGAGTTTTTCTAACGAAAATCTCAAAGTTCAGGAATGAACACGGACGTTCATTCCTGAACGATGCCATCCACGGGACAGGTCTTCTATTTGTTGAATTATCAGAAAAAACTCTTGACACAAAAACAGTATTAAAATACGGTATATATCTCGATTATCGGTAGGTAAACGCTGTCAATGCCGGTGCCATTGATACTAGCATTGACAGCCTCGTGAGCTTTACTCACCGATTTTCCTTAAGCTTATTTGCGATAGTATCAGCCTTACTGATGGGGCATCGCTAAAAAGCTATACCTGAGTTTTTACAGATGCCCTGCTGTATAGTTAAGCGGTATAAAAGGAGTACAAATTATGAAAGTAATGCAACCATTTCCATGTCTTGCCATATTAATTATCATCCTTAGCACGATGATATCCCTGTCTGCCTGTACTCAGGTACATGATACCAAGAGCAGCATTGGAAACATTGCCCGCACAAAAAGCACTGACAATAGTAGTCTCATGAATATACAACCGACAGGGGATGCCGATACTGAGCTTAGCAATACAGATTGGATTACAAATCAAAGTAACGATATAGGGACAATAAATTTTAATAAAACAGGAAATATTGTACATATAACACATTACGGTAATATCTTATATGAAAAACAACCGGAAACTTCAAAAATTATCTTTGATGCCTCGCCATTCATCAATCTATCTAAAACCATAACATTAGATAGATATATAGAAGAGCAAAAGAGACTGACAAAAACCAGCATAACCACAAGGAAGAAAAAGCTCGCTGACCCTAAACTCACTGGAGATGAGAAAGCGAAGCAGGACGAAGCATTAAAAACAGAAGAAAACTATTTACAGAAGTTAGAACGTTTAACTCCTGAAACAACAGCCGAACTGACAACAATTGTGAACAATTTGAAGAGTTTGGCATTAGCTTTAGAATCGCATAAAGCGTTTGAGGGTACAATTACCGGTAATGAATTAACAATAGAAAAATTTCCTGTTTGTAATGCGGCGGGTAACGGCATAGTAATTTCTAAAGTCGTATTCAAAAAGGTTTAAACGAAAAAGAATGTCATTCATCATACATAGTGCCTGTCCGGAAACTGAAGTATCTGAATAGGCTTATTACGAGCTGCCTGCTGATAGTATTTATGTGCGGGCTGTCCGCAGGAGCAGAATACTTATAACCGTAAAAATCAGAAAAGGCAATAAGGCACCTGCAAGCGGGGAAATATATTCCCACTTTGCAAAAAGCATTGTCATCATTTCGGTAATATAATACAGCGTTGCAATTGAAAGACTGAATAAAAGACTCATCAACAAAATATTTTTTTTAAACCTACCGCCAATCGATACAGAAAGAAATAACACGATAAAGATGGTAAACGGAAATGAGAACCGGCGGTAATATTTTGAAAGATGCTCATGGTACGGCAATCCTTGTTTTTTTAAATTTTGAATGAAGATGCCGGCTTCTTCAATAGTCATTTCATCAACAGAGCTAATGTTTTTTCTAAATGTTTCCGGTGGTTCAGTAAGTCGGCTTTCATCAGTTTCGGTTGAATATTCGGCTTCGCCCGTTTCAGCTAGCATGTACACCTGTTTATTGTCGATATTCCAATAGCTGCCGTTCCAATGAGCCGAATCTCCGGTAATTGCCCCAAGAATCTGCCCATTTTCGCTCCGCAGAACGATGAGTAGCTTAATCAGCTCCTGAGCGGAATCATCATAAAAATCAGCGCGGTACACTATTTTTCCTGAATCGGAAAGAATTACAATATCGCTCGTATTTAAATCTCGCTCCGGTTCTAGGAGGGCATCAACCAGCTGCACTTTCCGGTGCTGATAGTGGATAAGAATACGGTCTTCAAAATAAAACATTCCAATTGAAAGGAGAAAACCGCAAAATACAAGCGGAGCAGTAAACATACCGAGCGGAATACCGGAGGCAAACACTGAGGTAAGCTCATTTTTTGCATACATATTTCCCATAGTGTACGAAGCAGCAAAAAGCACCGCTAAGGGCATAGCAAAAGAAAGACACTTAGGCAAATACAGATACATAACCTGCAAAAGGGTAATAAATTTTACCCCATTTTGCAAATACTGAGCAAGATTTGCAAATAAGTCTCCCAGTTCCAGCAGTAACATGAAAAAGAGCAATGCAACAATAAAAACAGGAAAAAAAAGCCGGATTAAATACCGTTGTAGAATGGTCATTTGAGCATCTTTTTCCCTAATAAAATAATCGAAGCAAGCAGCAGCATTACATTCGGCAGCCACATTGCGGCACTGCCATTCCAATCAAGCCGGAGGGAAAGGGTTTGTCCGCCCATAAATAAAGCCCAATAGGCTACTGCAATCAAAAGCCCAAGAATAAAGCCTACACTTTGGCTATGAACTTTTCCTGCACTGCTGATAGCAAAGGCAAGCAGCACAAAAAAGAATGCGCCGAACGGTATGGAAAACTTTTTATGCAGCTCCATTTCATAAATATTGATAAGTCGCCGGTCTTCATTTTGCGCTTTTTTTTCTCGTACATCTTTATATAAATCCAACGAACTCATTTCAGAAGGTCCAATGGTACTAAAATAGGAAGATTTAATACTTTTTGCAAGCACATTATAGGTAATTCGTTCACCCACAACAGTATCGTAGTTTTGCTGAGCGTCAGAATGAAGCATTAACAGGCAAGGCTCTTGCATAGAAAGCGACATAATAATCGACGGATCCGGCGATTTACCGATCAATGCTTGTTCCGTCCCCAGAATACGTGTTGACTTATCCTCTGAACTGTCAATAATAAGTAAATTATGAATGTGATTATCTTTAATTAAGCCTGAAATAACAACGGCATTTTCATTCCGTTTAATTGAATATGATTCAAGCTCTAGTGCAGGAGTTGAAGTTGCAATATCCCAATACACTTTTCTAAAATTCACTGCACCGGCAGGTAACAGTACATCATTGGTAAAAAATGAAAGCAGCGAAATCATAACGCCGACAAGCAGTACCGGCACCATAATAAAACGGGTAGAAACCCCAAGGGCATTCATCGAAAGAAATTCAAGGTCGCTCACAAAACGCCCAATTCCCATAAGCGTCCCAACAAGAGCGGCAAAAGGCGAGGCATTGGCAATAACCGACGGAAGTGCATAAATCATCAGCAGGGCTACATCCTTAAAAGGTGCTTTTTTTGATAAAATATCTTCTGCAAGCAGCAGAATATTGTTGACAAAAAAGATAAAAAAGAAAAACAAAAAGCACACTATAAAATATAGAGCCATTTCTTTTGCAATGTACAAAAAAAGAATATGCCCCGTTCTCCGCCGGTATGACTGATTCATAGTTTTATGCAACACCTGTTGAACCGTAGCCGCCGCTGCCTCGTTCAGTAGCCGACAACTTAGCCCGTACAATAAACGAAGCCTTTACAACCGGCGCAATAACGGCTTGTGCAATCCTATCACCGTTTTGTATAGTAAAAGGCTTTGAACCAAAATTTATCAACAACACAGCAAGTTCGCCGCGGTAGTCAGAGTCGACAGTCCCCGGAGTATTCAACACCGTTATACCGTATTTTAACGCCAGTCCCGATCGCGGACGCACTTGCAGCTCATACCCCGACGGCAGCTCAACGGCAATGCCGGTTGGAATGAGCTTCCGTTCCATAGGTTCCACTATAACTGGTGTTTGGAGATATGCGCATAAATCCGCACCGGCAGCACCCGCAGTATGATACTCAGGAAGTTTTGCCCCTTTTTTTAGCAGTGAAAATACATGGATAGGCAAAACAGTATCGGTCATAATTCCTCCTTAGGCAAGTGATGTGCTTTTAAAGCAAGAGAGCTGTCCTGCAACATCGGTTCAGGATAGCTCTCGGCTGGCGGTTATCCGTTAGGCTTTTGCTAACTCTTCACACGCATCAATATATGAAAGATTGAGCCGCCCAAGTTTATCAATTTCCAAGAGTTTAACCGATACTTTCTGCCCTTCTTTCAAAACATCCGTTACTTTTTCAATACGAGTGCGGGAGAGCTTTGAAATATGGCACAAGCCTTCTTTTCCGGGTAAAATTTCAATGAAAGCACCGAAATCCATAACCCGTTTAACCGTACCGGTATAAATCCGTCCTACTTCAGGGTCTTCTACAACGCCGAGAACCGCAGCTTTTGCCCCAAGTGCTGATTTAGAATCCCTACCGTAAATGGTAACAGTGCCGTCATTTTCAGTATTGATTGTTACATGATATTGCTCTGAAATTGCTTTGATATTTTTTCCGCCGGGACCGATAAGCGCACCGATTTTGTCAACAGCAATTTTGAGTGCTTCAATACGCGGAGCATATTTTGAAACTTGTGCAGACGGCTTTGAAATTGTTTGATTCATGATTCCCAAAATATGGAGCCGCCCGCGCTTTGCCTGCTCTAGTGCTTTTTTCATGATTTCAGGAGACACACCGGCAATTTTAATATCCATTTGGAAGCCAGTAATACCGTCTTGGGTGCCGGCAACCTTAAAATCCATATCCCCTAAGTGGTCTTCTTCTCCTAATATGTCGGACAGCACAGCGAACCGATCACCGTCTGTAATTAGTCCCATCGCAATACCCGCGACCGGCTTTTTCATGGGGACACCGGCATGGAGCAGCGACAGTGTACCGCCGCATACGGTTGCCATTGAAGATGACCCGTTTGATTCAAGTATTTCAGATACTACACGCATGGTATAGGGGAATGCCTCCCGATCAGGAAGCATAGGGGCAAGTGAACGATGCGCTAAATGCCCATGCCCAATTTCACGCCGACCGGTTCCCAACCGTCCCACTTCTCCGACAGAATACGGCGGAAAGTTGTAATGTAAAATAAAGTTTTCGCGGCGATCGCCTTCTATATCATCATAGACCTGCTCATCAAAAACGGTTCCAAGTGTTACTACGGACAAAGACTGTGTTTCTCCGCGGGTAAACACTGCCGAACCATGCGGGCGGGGCAGTACGCCGACTTCGCAGGTAATAGGACGGATATCCTCCAGTCCGCGTCCGTCAACACGAACGCCTTTATCCAAAATGTTTTCACGTAAAATATGATATTCCATATCATCAAAGAGCGCATTAAACAATTTTGCCTGCACTTCATCGGTAAGCTGCTCAGCATATTCTTCTGCGAGTGCTTTTTTAACTGCATCACAAGCAGCGCGGCGTTCTACTTTTCCTGTTGTGTACAATGCTGTTGAAAGCTGCGGATAGGCTTTTTCGCGGATAGCTTCTTTATTTTCAAGCGTTGTACTCACAGGGGCTAAGGGGAGTTTTGCTTTTCCGCAAAGAGCGTGCAATTCTTGCTGTAATGCACACATCGCCTTAATAAATTCATGCCCTTTTTCAAGCGCAGTCAGCATAATTTCTTCGGAAACTTCATGAGCACCGCCTTCTACCATTGTAATGCCTTCAGCAGTTCCTGCGACAACAATTTCCATATCTGCCTTTTCAATCTGTGAAAAAGCCGGATTAATGACAAACTCTCCGTTAATGTAGGCGACACGGGCAGCGGCAACCGGACCGTTAAAGGGAATATCAGAAATAACAACCGCCGCAGAGCTTGCAATAACGGCGAGAATATCCGGCGGGTTTATCATATCAGAAGAAATACATGTAGGTACAATCTGTATTTCACGACCAAATGCTTTTTCAAAAAGCGGGCGCATTGGGCGGTCAATTAACCGTGATACTAAAATTTCTTTGTCTTTCGGGCGACCTTCACGCTTAATAAAACCGCCGGGAATTTTCCCTGCTGCGTAATATTTTTCATTATAGTCAACCGTAACCGGTACATAGTCCAATCCCTCAACAGCATTTGAGGAAGCGCAGACCGTTGCAAGCACGGCAGTCCCTGCATATTGTGCATAAATAGAGCCATTGGCTTGTTTTGCAAGATGTCCTGTTTCCAAAATTAATTCATCATTACCAATCGTATACGTTACTCGGTGTTTCATATTCTTTTCCTTCTTCAAAAACCGCGTATATCAGCGGTTTAGTAAAAACTGACTTCGCTGCTGCACCTGTTCGATAAGTCCGTTGGTGAACAGGTGTACTATAAAAAAAGTTACCCATCCTGATATTGACGGGTAACCTTTTTGTTATTTGCGCAAGCCTAATTCTTTAATCAGCGCACGATAACCTTCAAGATTAGTACGCTTGTAGTATTTTAAGAAGCGTCTCCGCTGTCCTACTAAAACCAGCAAACCGCGTTGACTGCTTTTATCCTTTTTATTCATTTTGCAGTGTTCGGTAAGCTGACGGATTCTATCAGTGAGCAGGGCAATTTGTACCCGTGTATTGCCCGTATCTTTTTCATTAGAACCGAATTTAGTAACTACCGATGCGGTATGTTCTTTTGTAAGTGCCATCTGTTATTTCCTCCATAACAATTCTATTCTTTCAATGAGCTGTTGTTCAGTGTTTAAAGCGGTGCAATGCGGATTACACATAATCCAAAAAGTATTCCTGTCATGCGTTATATCTACTGCATGAACGGTACCGCTTTGTAAAAAACACCGTGCATAATACAATCCCTCAGGAGGGAGTATTTGAACTCCGCCGGATAGATCAATACAATACCCTTGTGCGGTAATACACTGATGCGCATCTTTGACATCTACAAAAAATGAATACCCAAGGAGTTCTTTTGCAAGGGCGAAGTCGGCACATTCAACCGCGCGGCGTATCGCTGTGGAACTAATACGCTCCCCGTCGGCAGAATAGAGCCGGTCAATGGAATCAAAGCAAAAGTTTCTTGTATGAGCAAAAGAACGCAGCTCTTCTACTCGTGTATCACGGCGATATCCGCATGAAAAATCACTGCCGACGGCAAGATATTTTATGCAGACAGTTTTCATCAGAATATCAAAAAATGCAGTACCGCTTATTCTAGCAAAATCTTCAGAAAAGTCAATGAGTACGGTAAAAGTGAATCCATATTCCTCAAACTTTTGCAGCCGTAAACGTAAGGTTGAAACATCCCCGCGGTATAGTCCCTGCTGTTTCAGTGCCTGCGGCGATCGTTTAAAGGTAATGACCCCGGCAGGAATAGCCCATTCGCGCGCTTTTGCCGCAACCTTTTTTAATAGATACTGATGCCCGCGGTGCGGTCCGTCAAAGCCGCCGATTGAAATTGCAGTTCCTTGAGGAAATAAACAGCCGCCTTGTAACTGTTCCCAAGAAAAAATATCCATAACTAGCCGAATACCGTTTTATAGATAAACCGGCTGCCTTGTTTCATAATGAGTCCTAGACAGGCATTATGATGCAATACGGCAATCGGCGTGTTGCCGGTAAGCTGATTCGGAGTAAACCACTGCGGCTGGATTTTTTTCCCATTCAGAAAATCAGCGCAGTAGGCTTCATGCAGCACTGTCGTTTGAAACCCCAGTGCAGTACAGGTATGCTCATCAAGTGTGTAGGCAGCGGCGGTAATTTCTTCTTGCGTTATCGGTTCACCGCAGTGCCGCTCTTGCCCGACAGCCGCTGCCGCTCCTGTATGAAAGACCGGCAAGAGTCCGCTGCCGGCAGCTTCTTGCAATGAAAAAGGACCTATCGCTGTGCGCCGCAGGGCATACACATACGCCGCAGAAGAACATGATACCGCAATATCGCGTACAAGCGATCGGATGTATGTTCCCTTTGAACAATGCACCTGCATTACTGCCCCCCGTACCCGTGTTTTATCTGCATCATCAAAAAACACTTCAGTTATTTTGATTGCATGAATGGTAATAATGCGGGATTTAATATCAACTGTTTCACCGCGCCGCACTCTATCTGAAAGACGCTCGCCGTTTACCTTTATTGCTGAATAAGCAGGGGGAAACTGCTCGATTCTCCCCTGAAAACGCTTAACCGCTGCTTGAAAATCCGTATACAGCGGCAGCGGCTTTCGGAGGACAACGCTTCCCTCCGGATCAAGCGTATCTGTCTGCTCGCCAAAATAAAAGGTAACGGCATACCGTTTATCAAATTCTGTAATATACGGTACAAGTTTTGTTAATTTTCCTGACAATAAAACAAGTAATCCATCTGCAAAACTATCAAGCGTACCGGTATGCCCGATTTTTTTTGTTCCCAAAGCGAGTTTTACCTGCCGCAAGGAGGTAAAACTCGTCATACCTGATTGCTTTGCAAAGGGTATAATAAGCTGCGGTTCATGTTTCGGCATTATCGTCAGCAGGTTGAATAGCAAGTGCTTCGAGCTTTTTTACCATGTTAAAGCCTTCTTCAATACTTTCATCATAAATGAAAGTCAACTGGGGACATTGCCGTATATGCAGCTTCTTTGCAAGGGCTGTCCTGATAAAACCGGTGGCATTTTCCAAGCCGCGAACCCCCTGCTTTGTTTTATGGACATCCATAAAACTTGAAACATATACTTTTGCATACGCCAAGTCTCTCGAAACCTCAACACGGTTTACCGATAAAAAATTTGAAACACGGGGATCTTTTATTTTTCCCGATAAAATCAGTTGAGAAATCTCCTCGCGGACTTGTTCACAGAGCTTATTCAAACGGAACTCACTCATTTGCAGGATCCTCTTGACGGGCTTCAGGTGCATGATATTTCTGTGTATCTTTCAGTTTCCGCGCCACCTCAACCATTTCAATAATTTCAAGCTGATCGCCGACTTTTAAGTCGTTAAAGTTTTCAAGCCCAATACCGCATTCATAACCGGCTGCAACTTCTTTTGCATCATCTTTAAATCGGCGCAGAGAAGCAAGTTTGCCGGAATACAGCACAATACCGTCTCGAATAAGATGCACAACGCTGTTCCGCTTTACGCAGCCTTCCATAACATACGAACCGGCAATGTTCCCAATCTTAGGAACTTTAATAACATTGCGTACTTCAACCATACCGATAACTGTTTCTTTTATATCGGGACTGAGCAGCCCTTCCATCGCCTGTTCAATTTCTTCTACTGCTTTGTAGATGATATTGTATTTGCGAATATCTACTTTCTCTTGCTCGGCAAGCAGTTTTGCTTGTGGGGTCGGACGCACGTTAAATCCGATAATAATAGCATTGGAATCAGCGGCAGCGAGCATAACATCAGAATCATTGATAGCACCGGCAGATGCGTGGATAACATTCAGTCTAACTTCCGAAGTTGAGAGTTTTTCAAGCGATTGCTTCAATGCTTCTACAGAACCTTGCACATCACCTTTTATAATAACTTTCAACTCCAATATTTCACCGTCGGTAATTGTTTCGTACAGATTATCAAGCGTAACTTTCTTCACGTTGCGGGCATCTTCAAACCGCTTGAGTTCCTGCCGTTTTGCTGAAATTTGACGGGCAATCCGTTCTGTCTCCGTTACTTGGAACGGATCTCCTGCATGCGGCATACCTTCTAGTCCCAGAATTTCTACCGGCATACTGGGGGTCGCTTCGTCAATTTTTTCACCTTTGTCATTAAAAATAGCGCGGACACGCCCTGAATAAACGCCTGCAATATAGGGATCGCCGGTGCGTAAGGTACCGCGCTGCACAATAATCGTTGCAACGATACCGCGCCCATGATCAATTTGAGATTCAATAACCTTACCTTCAGCAGCACAGTCATAGTTGGCTTGCAGCTCAAGCACTTCCGCTTGCAGCAAAACAGCATCCAGTAAATCATTAATACCCTCTTTCTGCAATGCTGAAATAGGTACATAGATGGTATCGCCGCCCCATTCTTCAGGAATAAGACCGAGTTCGGCAAGCCGTGTTTTAATTTTTTCAGGGTTTGCCTCAGGTTTATCAATCTTGTTAATTGCAACAATGATAGGAACTTTTGCGTCTTTTGCATGGTTTAGAGCTTCTATTGTTTGAGGCATAACGCCGTCATCAGCAGCAACTACTAACACAACAATATCAGTGATTTCCGCACCGCGGGCGCGCATCATGGTAAAGGCTTCGTGTCCGGGCGTATCAAGGAACGTGATCTTGCCTTTCGGAGTGCTTACCATATATGCCCCTATGTGCTGGGTAATACCGCCAAACTCGCGCGCTGTAACATTGGTACTGCGGATTGCATCAAGCGTTTTGGTTTTACCGTGATCAACGTGTCCCATAATGGTTACAACCGGCGGACGGGCGCATAGTTCTGCATTTTCATCGCCGACAGTTTCGATAATAGTTTCTTCATATAGGCTGACGATTTTAACTTCGCAGTCATATTCTGATGCAAGAATTGTTGCAGTATCAGCATCAATAGACTGGTTCATGGTTACCATCATGCCCATGCCCATAAGTTTGCCGATAAGTTCAGAGGCTTTCAGATTCATTTTGCGGGCAAGTTCAGCAACAGAAATAGACTCAAGCATTTCAATGCTTTTGGGTACAGCACTGACTTTCTCTTTGATTTTTTTCTTCTGCTGCAGCAATTTTTCTTCAAAAAAGTCGTTTTCTTGGTCTTTGCGTGAGTAGGTTTGCTTTTTGCCTTTAAATGTTTTTTTGTTCGGCTGCTGTTTATTTGTTTCCATCGGCATGGGACTTGCCATTGCACGTCCACCGCTGCGGTTTTGTCCGCCTCCTGATTGGAAACCGAAACTTTTACCGGCTCCCCCCTGCCGTTGCCGGTCTTGCTGATAGCCGCCCTGCCGGTTGCTGGTACGCCCTTGTCCGTTTTGGCTGCGTCCATCATGCGGCTGCCCGTTGCGTGTATCATTAGCAGAACGGTTTTGCTGACCGGAAAAGCCTGAACGCCGTTTATTTCCCTGATTGCCATACCGGTTATTGGGTTTATTACCGCCTGCAAGGTTTCCTGCACGCCGATCGGGGCGTTTGCTGCTCAAATCCAGCGAACGCACCTGCGTTTTAGGATCAACAATTACGCCATCCGATACTTCTTTTCGCTGTTGTTTGTCATTTCGTGATTTTTCGCTGCGATCGTGAGAATATTTTTGAGGACGGCGGGTATCATTCCGGACATCGGGCTTAGGCTCGGCAGGTGCTTCGTGTTTTACCGGTTCAGAAGAAGATACGGGCGGCGTTTCCGTTTTTTTTACGTCCGGAACCGGCGGTAAGACAGGCTGCTCTTTTTCCTGTTTTACCTCAGTTATGTTTTGTTCAGAATCGTCCTTTACGGTAGCTGGATGTGCAACGGGTTTCCGTTTCCGCTTAACAACTCGTACCGGAGTTTTGTGAGCAGCTTGCTGCTCGGAGCTTTTTTGCTCCTGTTTTTGCATTACCGGAGCTGTTGAGACTTCGTGTCTAGCTTTTTTAAGGATAACCTTTTGCTCTTGCGTGTTTTCGATATCTTCCGCCATATTTCTCCTATTCTTCGTCCTCATATTCAAAACTCAAACCGACACCACAGTTGGGACAAACCGTCATATCGATCGTAATTTCCGCACCGCATTCAGGGCATTCGTATATTTCTTCAGTTTCATCAAACGAATCAGTAGTTTCTTCAGCAGCTGCATGGGATTCAGCTGTTTCCGGCATTTCCTGCTTATCTTCATTTTCTTCAATAAATTCAAATGTTTTAGTGATAATATCACGGAGTTTTGCAGCTTGCTCTTCTGTCATGCCGGGAAGGGTATACAGTATGGCATCGGGTGTATTAACCAGCTGATCAACTGTTTCAATTCCGTTTTCCGACAGTACGGCACGCAATGCATCATCTATTTCTTCTATATCAGCAACTGTCATCGCATCATCATTAAACAAGTCTTCAGCTGCTTTGCGGCTGTCTGCGTGAATATCCATTTGGGCAAACTGCGCTTCTGTTTTAACATCAATGCTCCAATCAACCAGCCTGTTTGCCAGCCTGACGTTTTGCCCCTGTTTGCCGATTGCAATAGATAGCTGGCTGTCCGAAACCACTGCAAGGGCGGTGCGTTTTTCTTCATCTAAAATAATAACTTTCAGTACTTCCGCCGGTGATAGTGCATTTGCAATAAACACGGCAGGATCGGCGGAGTGTTCCAATACATCAATCTTTTCGCCTTCAAGCTCGGTTATGACTGTTTGGATGCGGCTCCCTTTCGGTCCAACACAGGCACCGACAGGATCAACATCTTCCCGATGGGAAATAACCGCTATTTTTGTTCTATAGCCGGGTTCCCGCACAATTTTATGCAGCTCAATAATGCCGTCATACAGTTCAGGAACTTCCAGTTCCATAAGCTTACGTACAAAGTCCGGATCGGTGCGGGATAAAATCAGTTGCACAAGGCTTGATTGGCGGTGTTTTTTTACTTCTTTTACCAGTGCTTTGATGCGGTCATTCGGATGATAAACTTCTTGCGGAAGCTGAAATTTTTTAGGCAACAGCCCTTCAACCTTTCCTAAATCAACATAGATATTGCCCATTTTTTCCCGCTGGTAATATCCGATAATGATTTCCCCTTCCTTACTCTTGTATTCAGCGCAAATAGTGTCTTTTTGAATTTCACGGGTGGATTGATGCACCCGCTGCACCCCTGCTTGAATTGACCCTCGCTTAAAATCTTTCGGATCGAGTTCAAATAGTAGTTCGTCGCCTATTTCACATTCAGGATCAAATTGTACTGCTTCATCAATATCAACTTCTAAAACAGGGTTTATAACATCATCAACAATCTTTTTACGGGCATAAATTGCTACGTACTCCTCGCCAAATGTTACCACAGCATTTACATCGGTTTTAAAAGTTGTTTTATATGCAGCTTTTAAGGTTTGTTCGACAATTTTAAAAGCAACGTCTTCGTCTAATTCTTTTTCTTGTGCGAATTTGCGGACATCTTCATTCCTTACACCAGACATCAATGGCTCCTTAGATTTTATTCAATTTCGCTTTTTTTATATCCGCATACAGGATATCGCGCCGTACTCCGTCTACTTCTAAAGAAATTTTAACAGTATCAGCAGATACTAATGTACCTTCAAGCCAATCTGCACCGGAGGATTTTAAAACTTTTATATTTTCGCCAATAAATGCATGAAATTCAAAAGCATTTTTTATCATTCTATTAAGACCGGGGGAACTCACTTCCATTTGTATATCTTGTGAGTTAAACAATACCTCTGCCCGGGAAAGCAGTACACGATGCACTTTTGAGCAATCGTCTACGCCAATGCCGTTTGCTGAATGAATAACTGCTTTTACCAGCCGTGTTGATTTGTGCAGAACGACCTGTAACCCCACGAGCGTATAGCCGAGACCGGTTACAAGCGGTTCATAATCACTAAAGTATGGAATAGCCTCTTTTTGTACATACTCCATTCGGTAACTCCCGTAAATAAAAAAAGAGCCGTTTGAACGACTCCTGCTAAATGTATTAAGGATAATAATGTTCTTTAATAAAGATACCATAAAGGAAAAGTTTTGACAAGTATAGGAATCGCTTATCACAGGATTCAGCATAAACGGCTGAAAAACGGTACGGGGCATCTTTCAAAATCTAAGTACGGGTTTTGAAAGATGCCCTGACGCACATTTAGAGCGAAAATGTATATTCTCCATCGTTATGTGCATCTTGTTTAATTAGGATGGAATGATATGTACCTCTATAATTAACACCTATTTCATACTGTGTATCTGTCCGCAGCCCTCTAATTTCAAGATAGCCGTTCTTATTTGTAAGACCTACAGAAACACAAAGTCCGGTATTTTTTTCGTATACCCATACGGGGGTGTTAAAAATCGGCTGTGATGGGTTTTTTAGCAGGGTTATTTTGAATGGTTTTTCTGCGTAGCGGACACCGATCGGCGGTGTGCTTCCTTCTTTTACCATCTTAGCAGCTTTTAAAACATTTACTCGTCCATAGCCGTACCACTTTGAATGACCGCGTGAATCATATTTGCCGTATTCGGAATCTCCGGCATCAATTTTATCAGCAGTTTGTTCAAGAATAGTTTTTAGCTGATAAGGTGTTAGTGCAGGATTGAGAGACAGCAAATAGGCAGCAGTCCCCGTTACAAAAGGAGTTGCCATAGACGTACCGCTTAGCCATACGTAGCTTTCTTTTAATTCTGGAGCGCTGCTGTTCCATTTTGAGCCTCCGTTACTACAGCTGAAAATACTTTCGCCCGGAGCGCATACACTAATCCACGAACCGCCGTTACTAAATGATGCACGAGTGTCGTACATAGTAGTTGCCCCTACTGCCAGTACACCGTTATATGCTGCAGGATACTGTGCGAGGGTTTTTCCATTATTTCCCATTGCGATAATAGGGAGTATTCCTGCTGCTAAGGCGGTATTAACCATTTCAATTTCATAGGGAGACACCGCACCCCCGCCAAGCGACATATTAACCGGAATAGTTGCCTGCTCCAGCTTGGGGAAATTGCGGACTTCTTCAGGTAATGGATTCATAATAGCCGGATTGCGGGAAGCAGGTTCTTTTCGCAGCTCCGTTATTATTGCTGCAAGGTCGCCAAGGCAAGAATAGGTTGCGTATTCGCTCCCTCCCCGCAGTCCTAGACCCCGGTAAGAAATGAGTTTTGTTTGAGTATGAGAAACCCCGCAAATGCCTTTATTATTATTTCCTACTGCTGCCATAGTTCCGGCGCAGTGTGTTCCATGTCCAAAATCGTCCCAATTTGCTTCGCGGGGAATAACACGGGGTTTGGTAAAAAGCTGGGCGCTCGGATCTATCGGTATCGTTGCTTTTGCATAAAAAATAATCGATTCTCCATTTGTATCATAAAAATCTTCGTGCAAGCCATTTACCCCGGTATCTATAATGGCAGTAATGACCGGATGTTGCGCAGGATAGTGCTTAAATGCGTCCAGTGCTTGGGTTACCGTAAGCCCCCAATCCAGCATATTTGCTTTCGGGTCTTCCAAGACATTGCCCTCATGCGTACCAAGCGGCACTAGAGAATATTTTGATGTGTTATGCGGTGGACGGTACGGGGAGCGCGGTAAAAAAGTAGTATCAGTGCTAACTGCGGGCGGTGCGTAGCGGTGGTCAGGTTGTGCATACACAACACCGCTGCATGTACGTACTGCGGTTCGGAAATCCTTTGCATCCCCGTTTGTATGTACGAGAAAATACGTATACCCATCGAAAAGACTGAATACGGATTCAACCGTTCCATATAGTTTTTCAAATTCTGCCGGATCAAAAGTGTCCACCGTTTTTACGATTGAATAACCTTTGCGGACAGGTAGGCTTCCGTTTGAAAAACGGCCGATGCCTTCTTGCAGTGCTGCTGTATGCTTCGGAGAACTTACACGTTGTTCCTGTTCGCTTGTCTGCTTTTGAGAAATATTCATCGGGCATCCGGTAAGCATAAGTAAAATTGCACCAAATATAAGACTTTGTACTCTGTTTTTATGTATGTACATATATATCATCCTTTAATTATCCGTTACGGTAAAGTAAAAATGTCCATTAAGAGACCCCGCTGACCGCAATCTATTTGCAAGCGATTCAGATGTATGCAGTTTTGCCTTTGTGAGAGAATTACCATTCCAGTCTTTTGTGAACCATACTGCAACAAAGCGGGCGGGTTCATTGTATTCCCAATCGAAGATTTCCCATGAATAAGTATGACCGCTTTTAAATTCCGGTATCGTGTTCGTATTATTGAGTTGTTGTACAAGATATGCCGGTTTTAGCGTTACATATCCGTTATGGTATGAAACAATATCATCTTCCGTTATGCTTTCGGGTAGTATGCCTTTTTCTTTTAATTTTGAAAGCCGATAATCCTTTTTATCACTTAACCGTATGGAAAGCCGCTTTCCTGTATCGGCATTTAAGGCAATGGTCATTTTTCCGGCAAATATTTTTTTATCTTCCGCTGTCCGCTCTGTGATCAAAATACCAAAATCAAAATACCGTGCCTGCTCTTTTTCCCAAAGGGCAGGATTAGTCAGTTGAAACGTAAATGACAGTGCTTTCAATTCCGACTTTTTTACTACGGTGTTATCGGCAGGAGATACAAGACGAATTGTACAAGCCGGAAGAAGACGCACGGTTCCAATAGGAGACGTAATGAAATGGTCTTTGTCAATGAAAACTTTTACGTAGTATTCATATTCTTTTCCTTCCTCTATCGGCGTTGTGTCGTAGGCGAGATGTTTTCCTTTGTATGAAGGAGGAAATCCCGCAGCGGTATCAGCACCGCTGTATTTACTTGTATATTGCTTTCTTTGTACCCGTTCCCAGCTTTCTTGCCCTTTGTCTCGGCGGTATATCTCGAATGCAGTGATGGGAACATTTGCGCCGAGGTGTTTAACCGAAAACCATAGCTTTGTTTCGTACGAGGTACTTCTACCATCGTGCGGTTGTAATCCGAACGAGCGGAGCGCGTGTTCCTGTGCGGCAAACAAACGCAGCGAATGCGGATAACGAATCATTTCCACCTGAAAGTCTTGAATAGAAATGCTGTCGGGGACATACGCACCGCCGATGAGGTTGTTTTTAAACGTAACATTATTGATGTGCCGCTCTATCCTATTTCCTGCAAGGTCATACGCGGTAATAGTAAGTGTTTCTTGGGTAGGCAGAAACGGTATGTTTTCTAAGGGAAATCGGGCGGTGCATGTCCAGCTGCCGTCCGGATTATACTCGCAAACGGGGGTTGTTTCCCGCACCTTGCTGTATGCCGATGCCGAGCTGCCGATACCAAAAGCACAAGCGAAGTTTCCTGCTTTTGGAGCCGGCTGAATAGCGCGTGATGGTGCACGAAAGACAACTTGCAACACAGTGCCTGCATCGTTGGAACAGTGTTGATTATCCGTAAAGGTTCTGCCGTTTAATGTAATATCAGTGATAGAGGGGGCTTCGACTGCAGAACCCATTTGAGGAACTCGTTGAATGAGTGTAAGATTCTGCGTATCTTTCGTAACGGCATAGTTTTCCAATGTTGAAGCTGCAAGACGGTTACGTTTTCCTGCAAGTTTGAACGTGTAGCATTTCCCTTTTAACAGCGACAGTGTTTCTTTTCCATGACTGATTGTGATAGGATCCAACACTTGTTGCTGCGTTTCACTGTCATAAATAGAGAGTACCGTGTCTTCTCTTATGAGTGTTCCGCATACCGAATCAACAATTTCAATTGAGATCCTGCTGCTGCCGTCTGTATGCGGCGGCAGCGAGTTTTTCCGCTGCGGTTCTAATCCTTGATTACAACCGATAATACATAAAAGTACTATAGATAAAATTGAGCGTAAACTATGTCTAAGATACTGCATAAATTTCCTTAAATACTATAGGGAACCTCTAAAAACTTCCGTTTTTAGAGGTTTTCCGTAGATTTAATTTGCGACGTATTTTTTATAAATTAATTGCATTATAACAATTTATAAAAAATACTCGTTGTCAGCTGTGCTGATGAGGCATCTCTAAAAATCTAACCGAGTTTTTAGAGATGCCCTATATTATAGAATAAACCTGTTCTGAGACGGAAGTTTCTGAACAGGTTTATTCTATAATATATTAACTTTAGTTTACTTTGTAAAGAGGGAACGCAAAAGTTAGTTGCTTTTTGTCGTTATCACATCGCTAGGTTTAACATTAAATCATTATACAATAGAGCTTTATAACAGCTGCAAGTTTTTATAAGAACACTTGCAGCTAGAGATAGCACAAGGGGGTATCGCCTGTATTGTACTGTCTCAAACAAAATGAGGACAATTGTAATGCTGGAAAATGTATCAGATTATTTTTCAGAAGCTTTCAGTATTTGTAACGGTGATTAGGACAGAGTAGATTGAATATATAGTTGCCGGCGAAGGGACTTGAACCCTTACGGAGTTGCCCCCAATAGATTTTGAGTCTATCGTGTATACCAATTTCACCACGCCGGCTCTTATGCTGATAGACTATAGCATAAGCTGTAATTTTTGTAAAGGGGCTTTATATGGTTTTTAGGACTATCGTCCCCGGTGCTGTATAGCAGGGAAACTACAAAAAATTATAGGACATCTCTAAAAACTCAGGTATAGATTTTTAGAAGATGCCCGGTAGATTAACGCTTACCCTTTTACAACAACGCCTGTTTTACCGTTTATCGTAATAATATCATTATCCTTTAGCTTTGATAAGGCAGAACCTGCTCCGACAACAGCCGGTTTTGCGTATTTTGTTGCCATAATTGCAGCGTGTCCGCTTAAACTGCTATCTTCAGTAATAATTGCAGATGCCCGTTCGATAAATGAGTTCATTAAGTCATTGGTTTTTGCAGTAACAATAATATCATTATCACGGAAATCGGTGAGTAAATCGCGTTCTGTACGAATAATACGTACACGTCCGGTAATTACAGAATCACTTCCGGCACCGCGTCCTTTTAACAGAATGTTGCCGACCGTTTCTACCTTTAAAAGGTTTGTAGAACCGGCAAGACCAATAGGGACACCGGCAGTAAGAACGGCAAGCTCGCCCTCTTTAACATAGCCTCGTTTTTTTGCTTCGGCGATGCAGGTTTCAAACATTTCATCTGTTGATTTAAAATACGGACCAACCACAGCATAAACACCCCAGTTTAATGAAAGCCGGCGTGCTGTTGCTTCGTAAGGCGTAAGGGTAACAATCGGTACTTTCGGTTTATATTTGGAAAGACAGCGCGGCGTTTCTCCTGATGAAGATGCAGTAATAATAACTTGTGCATTCATTTCCATCGCCAATGAACATGTAGCATGGGCAATAGCATTACTAATGTTAGAATGTTTATGGGCAACATCATTGAGTATTTTTTCATAATTAAGTGCATTTTCTGTCGTAATTGCAATGCTGTTCATCATTTTTACTGTTTCAACCGGATAGCGGCCTGCCGCAGTTTCTCCTGAAAGCATAATAGCACTGGTGCCGTCAAAAATTGCATTTGCAACATCAGTAACTTCAGCACGGGTGGGACGTAAGTTATGCGTCATTGATTCAAGCATCTGAGTAGCGGTAATAACCGGCTTGCTTGCCTGCAATGTTTTCTGGATAATCATTTTCTGAACAAGCGGTATTTTTTGCGGAGGGATTTCTATGCCAAGATCGCCGCGGGCAACCATAATACCATCTGATACTTCAAGAATTTTATCAATCGCATCCAATCCTTCTTGGTTTTCTATTTTTGCAATAATATTGATAGCATTGCCGTTTTCTTTTTCAAGAATTTTTCTAATGCTCAAAATATCTTCATGGCTGCGGGTAAAAGAAGCTGCAATAAAATCAACTTGATTTTTAATGCCGAAATGCAGGTCTTCAATATCTTGTGCGCTTAAAAACGGTAAGTTTATTTTTACGCCGGGAATATTAATGCCTTTATTATTAGAAACAACACCTTCTGTCATAACCGTACAGATAATATCCGTATCATTCTGTATTTCTTTTACCTGTAATTCTATTAAACCGTCATCAATCAAAATTCTGTCGCCGATATGCACTTCTTTGGGAAGTTTTTTGTAGGTAATACTACATATTTTGTCGGTACCTTCAACTTCCTGTGCTGTAAGGGTGAACTGCTGACCGCGCATAAGGCGTACTGAATTATTAACAAATTTTTTAGTACGGATTTCAGGACCTTTCATGTCGAGCATAATTGCGATAGGCATATTCAGCTCTTCACGGATTTTTTTTATGCGGTCGATACGCACTTGGTGATCTTGATGCGTACCATGTGAAAAGTTCAGGCGGCACACATTCAACCCCGCCTTAAAAAGTTCCCGTAGAATTTCTTCCGAATCAGATGCGGGACCGATAGTACAAACAATCTTTGTCTTTTTCATGTGTTGCTCTCCTAAAATAACACAGCGGGAACCGCTAAAAACGGAAGTTTTTAGCGGTTCCCGTAGATTTATGTGCGATGTATTTTTTATAAATTATTACAGTACAACAATTTATAAAAAATACTCGTCGGGGATGTCATTGCCGTCGGCATTGACATCCCCATGCCCTATAGACTATTTGTATAGTAGCACATTTTTTATAGAAATAACATATAGAAATGAAGAATTATATAAAATTTCAGCCATTGAGATAGAACGGCTGAAAAACACTGTCAGGGAGGATGTTTCTTTGTTATCAAATAGGTTTAGGGAACCTCTAAAAACTTCCGTTTTTAGAGGTTGTCCATAGATTTAATCTGCGATGTTATGCTGATACATGTACAAAAACGTACATGTATCAGACGAGTTTTGGCATCGCCGAAACTCGTCTGATATGTCATTATCTGATATGTCATTATAATGTAAAGACTTAAATTAAAACTCGTTATCAGCTGTGCTGATGAGGCATCTTCTAAAAATCTAACCGAGTTTTTAGAAGATGCCCTTTAGTCTATTTTTTACTGAAATTATCACAACTCGCTATTATGGTCTAGCGTTTTTATAGCAAATAGAGTATACTGGATATGAAGCTAGGACATCTCTAAACACTGAAGTTTTTGGTGGTGAGCTTTGCCCACCTGTTTCCTTAGATTTAGATGCGATGTTTAAAATTAAGTCATTATTGTATAAAGACTTAATTTTAGACTCGTTAGCAGCTTTGCTGATGTCGGTGTCCCGAAAGTAACCAACTTTTGGGACAGCCCTAGTCCTAGGTTTACTAATAGCAAAGATTGATGCTTTAATATGCAGACATACGCTGCATAATACCACAGGAGGTTCTTATGGATAAGCAGAAAGTAGAGCGGATGCGCACTGGAAAAGGCTTTATTGCCGCACTTGACCAAAGCGGCGGCAGTACACCCAAGGCATTAGCTGCCTACGGAGTTGATAAGACTCAGTACTCAAATGATACAGAAATGTTTGATATGGTTCATGCAATGCGTTCCCGCATTATTACCAGCAAATCATTTTCACAAGAGCATGTGCTTGGTGCAATTCTTTTTGAACAAACCATGGATCGTGAAATTGACGGTATCCCTACCGGCGATTATCTTTGGGATAAAAAAGGCGTTCTTCCATTCCTGAAAGTTGACAAAGGTCTTGCGGATATTGCTGACGGTGTGCAGATTATGAAGCCGATGGATGGATTAGATGATCTTTTAAAACGTGCTGTTGAGAAGCATATCTTTGGCACAAAGATGCGTTCTGTAATTAAAGAAGCAAATCCTGCTGGCATTAAAAAGGTTGTTGAACAGCAGTTTGAGTTCGGCAAAAAGATTGCAAGCTATGGTTTAGTACCGATTATTGAACCGGAAGTTGATATTAATAGCCCGCAAAAAGCACAATGCGAGGATATACTCAAAAAAGAAATCAAAGAGCATCTTGATAAATTACCGAAAGATGTATTGGTAATGCTTAAACTGAGTATTCCTACTCAGGCTGATTTATATAAAGAATTTGTTGATCATCCGCAAGTAGTACGTGTTGTTGCGTTGTCTGGCGGTTACAGCCGTGATGATGCAAATGCGTTGCTTGCAAAAAATCATGGTATGATCGCAAGTTTCTCCCGTGCATTGGCAGAGGATTTGCGTTATCAGCAGACCCAAGATGAGTTTGATGCCGCACTTGCTTCAACCATCAAAGGCATTTATGAGGCATCTATTACATAATAAACCTGTTTGGAATTTTCCGTTTCAAAACAGGACACCTTAAAACTCGTCGGGGATGTCATTGCAGTGGCAAAAGTAACCAACTTTTTGCCGTCGGCAATGACATCCCCAGCCCCGCTCTCAATACTCCTAACAAGTCCTAACATCGTTTTCAAAGCCGACAGGAAGAGAAAAATTGCAATTATCTGATAGTATTCAGAAAGGAAAGTGAATGATGACACAGACAGAACGGCGGAAGTTTTTAATTGAGTATCTTCTTGCAGAAAATTCGCAATACGGCGGTGTGCAGATTTCTGAAAGCGAAAGCGAGCAAAAACAGCTGCTTCGTGCACTTGTAAATGTGCGCCCTGCCGTTCCTGCACGTGAAGCGTTTTTGCATATGCAAGATGAGTATTTGCAGGAAGAAAACAAATTGCGCGGCATTACTGACGTCAAGGATTTGGTTCCCGCGTGCAATGGTCTTTACCTATGGCGTGGCGACATTACAACACTCAAAGTTGATGCAATCGTGAATGCCGCGAACAGCGGAATGACCGGGTGTTAGCAGCCGTGCCATGCCTGTATTGACAACTGCATTCACACCTTTGCTGGAATCCGGCTCCGTGCCGTGTGCGATTCGCTGATGAAAAAGCAAGGACATGAAGAGCCGACAGGACAGGCAAAAATTACCCCTGCGTTTAATCTGCCGTGTAAGTTTGTGCTTCATACTGTCGGTCCGATTGTGGGCGAACAGCTTACTCAAACTGATTGTGAATTACTGTCATCGTGCTATAAATCCTGCCTTGATTTGGCGCAGAGTAACGGTGTTTCGTCAATCGCATTCTGCTGTATTTCAACAGGCGTGTTCCGCTTTCCGCAGGAAAAGGCGGCGCAAATCGCGGTCGCTACTGTCAGGGAATGGAAAGAAACACAAGAGAAGCCTGAGCTTAGTCCGAATAAGACAGGGCGTACCGATGGAATGAGCGTTGTCTTTAATGTGTTTAGTGAAAAAGACGAGGATATTTACCGGAGGCTGTTGTATGAAGGAGAAGATTGAGCAATTAAAACAGATGCTTTCCGAAACGGAAATAGTTATCATCGGAGCGGGAAGCGGTCTTTCCACTTCAGCAGGCTTCACGTATACCGGTGAACGGTTTGAACAATACTTTTCCGATTTTGCGGTAAAATATGGTTTTCGCGATATGTATTCGGGCGGATTTGCCCCTTTCGATTCGCTTGAAGAGCAGTGGGCGTATTGGAGCCGATATGTTATGATAAACCGTTATATGAATCCTCCGAAACCGGTGTATGAAGATTTGCTTTCGCTGATGAAGGGCAAAGATTATTTTGTACTTACGACAAATGTAGACTATTGCTTTCAAAAAGCGGGTTTTGACAAAAACCGTCTGTTCTATACACAGGGCGATTACGGATTGTTCCAATGCAGCGAACCGTGCCATCAGAAAACATACGACAACGAAAAACAAATCCGCGCAATGTGGGAATTTCGTCATAGAATGGAAATCCCGGCAGCGCTTGTTCCCCATTGCCCTGTCTGCGGAAAGCCGATGAGCATGAATCTTCGGGCTGACGACACGTTTGTTACAGATAGCGGCTGGGACAAGGCGGCAGAACGGTATGAAACATTTTTGCAGACACGGAATATAATCGGCTCATCCGCTCAACAGAAACAACAAACAGGAGATGGGGACGTTTTGTTTCTTGAACTTGGCGTTGGTAGAAACACTCCCGGAATCATCAAGTATCCGTTTTGGCAAATGACAGCAAAAAATCCGAATGCACGGTATGCCTGTATCAATTTCGGCGAAGCCTTTGTACCGTATGAAATAGAAAAGCAATCTATCTGCCTTGACGGCGACATCGGCGAAATTTTAAAGGAAATAGATGAGGACACCTCTAAAAATTCACCGAGTTTTTAGAGATGCCCTCATATAGAATGAGCTGTATCTACAGGGTTAAACATTGACTTTTGATGTTTGTAAGAGTATGCTTACAAAGAATACAGGTTTAAATTTTGAGCATATAGCATCTGCAAAAAACTCAGGTATAGATTTTTAGAAGATGCCGTATCAGCATAGCTGACAACGAGTATTTTTGATAAGTCTTTGCATTATTATGACTTACCAAAAAAACATCGCGAAATAAATCTATACTTGCTCGGAGACTTCCGTTTCAGAACAGGTTACCGTGACATGAGCTGTTGGACTTTCTGACCTGTTCGGCAACGAAGGTATCCAACATGTCTACTGTACAAGATGCACTGCATTTTATGCAAAATTTTTTCAAGGAAGTGGAATATGCAACTCAGCAGAATACATCGTATTTTTAAAAAAATCGCAGTTTTTCAATTACGCTATCGGTGGTTTTGTATGTTCGGACTGCTTATAATAACCATTGTCGGCGGTATCGGCTTACGGAATTTTCAAGTATCTTCGGCAACAGAAGAAGCTTTTGTTGCTAATGATGAAGAAACAAAAAAAAATGAAGAGCGTTTTAAGGAGCTGTTCGGTAGTAACGACAACATTGTATTGCTCATAGAATCCGATAATGTGTTTAAGCCGGAAACGCTGCGTGCAATTAAAAATATCGGCAATGAATTACTTGAAAAGGTGCCTTATGCAGATTCTCTTACTTCAATTACCGATATGGATATTACTATCGGTACTGAAGAAGAGATAGAAATCGGCAATCCTTTTAAAGACGGTATTCCTGACGATGCCGCAGAACTTCAAACTGCAAAAGACTTTATTCTTTCCCGAAAATCTATTGTTAATAAGTTAGTAACTGCCGATGCAACAGAAACATGGATAGTGTTGAATTTAAAAGCAACGCCTGAAGAAGCTGAATGGACAAAAACTTCTTCAAAAGCACCGATGTATCTTATTGGAGAGGCGGCAATTGCAATTGTAACCGATCCAAAGTATCAAAGTACTGCATACACGATAAAGCCCGCCGGGCTTCCCTACACAGAAACAGAAGAAAAAGTTGTTATGGGGGTAGAAACGCGGAAGAGTGTCGGATTAAGTTTTATCTGCATGGTACTGCTGCTTATTCTATTTTCCCGTTCCTTACGCGGTACCGTCGTACCGATTTTTGCAACAGTATTTGCTATTACAACAGTACTTGGCTTTATGGGGCTGCTCGGTATTCAAGCGAATTCAGAAATGCTGTCGCTGCCGATTATTCTGGCAATGGCACTTGCAGTAGGGTATTCAATCCACTTGCTCAACTCTTTTCGTAGCAGTTTTTACCAGATTGGCGATCGGCATGCTGCCGTAATAGAATCAATAGAAAACACCGGTTGGCCGCTTTTCTTTACCGTTGTTACCACTGTCGTATCAGTGCTGTCATTTTTAACTACGGATTTAAAACCCATACGCTGGGTAGGCGTTACAAGTGCCGCGATGGTGTTTACCGTCTATCTCTATGTAAGTCTGCTCATTCCTATTCTTATGAGCTTTGGTAAAAACTGTAATCCGAAAGAAAACAGGCTGGCAAACCGCTTTAAAAAACTTGATGTTTTTTTTGAACGCTTCGGCTGCACCGTAATCAATAAACGTAAGTCTATACTGATTATCTTTACTGCCATAACAGCGGTATGCATTCCGGCACTATTCACTATTACCGTTAATATGGATAGCTTTAATTTTATGGGTACCCGCATACCATACGTAAAGCGGCTTTATGACATTACACAATCGCAGCTTGGTGCATATTTTAATTATAATGTAATGCTTACATTTCCTGAAACCGATGCAGTAAAAAATCCTGTAGTCTTAAAAAAACTCGATGGGCTTGCCATGCGGATCGGCAGCTACCGATTGACTAAATTGAATAACGGCGTACCTAAAATCTTTTCAGTGCTGGATATTATCAAAGAAATGAATCAAACAATGAATGCCGATGATCCTGCTTACTATACTATCCCCGATGATCCGGAGCTTTTAACGCAGCTGTTATTCTTGTATGAAATCTCCGGCGGTAATACCCTTCAATGGATAGACGATGAATACCGTACCTTGCGTATGAATATTGATGTAATATCATTCGACGGCAATGAAATTGCCGCAAATATGCATGATATACGGGCATACTGCTCCGAAGAATTCCCCGAAGCAAGCTGCTTTTTAACCGGTGCAGCAGTTCATTTTGCAGAAATGAACAATAAGATTGTATACGGGGAATTATATTCATTTCTTGCTTCCTTGGCTGCAATTGCTGTGTTGATGATAATTGTCTTCGGTAGTTTTAAAATGGGGCTTATCGGGCTTATTCCTAATCTGATGCCGGTGATTTCTATCGGTGCAATTATGGGATATTTACAGATACCGCTTGATATGGTAACAATGACTATTATGCCGATGATTCTTGGTATTGCTGTTGATGACACTATTCATTTTACCAATCATGCAAAATATATCTATGAACAAAAACAATCGTACGATGCGGCAATTAAGCAGACTTTCCATAGTATTGGAAAAACACTGGCAATGACAACAATTATTCTATCAGCCACCTTTCTTATGTATCTGACCTGCAAGATTGATGCTATTTTACGGCTCGGTATCCTTGCAGCAGTTGGACTGTCTTCTGCGCTGATTGCCGATTACCTGATGACACCGGTGCTGATTTATATCACCAAACCATTTTCAAAGCTGCACTGATTTTCCTGTCTGACAAAAAGGGGAATGGTAATGGAAATTGAGGCTGTCCCGAAAGTGGTCAACTTTTGCCACCGGCAATGACAGCCCCTGAATCCCTGCTATCGGGTAAAATTACTGTTGTTTTTTTTTCTACTTTCTTTTAGTATATGTGGTATGCTTATTTTTAAAATGAAGCGTTCTGCTTTCTATCGGAAAGTGTTTGTGTACTGCAGTATTGCTGCCTTGTCAGTACTGCCGCTCTATGCGCATCCGCACATGTTTATCACCGCACAGGTTGAGTTTGTATGGAAAGATACGCTGCTTGTAGGAGCGTATCAGACATGGGGCTTTGACCGATTCTTTAGTGCTGATATTATACAAGGATTTGATGTAAATAATGACGGAAAATTCAGTCCGGCAGAAACACACGATGTGTATGAAAATGCCTTTGTGCATGTAAAAAACTATTACTATTTTACATTCATACGGGAGGGAGAAAAAAGAAGCAATCCCAATGGGGTAAGCCAATTTTCGGTATCGAATAATGACGGCATTGTATCATACCGGTTTTATACCGACTTATCAGCATATAAAACTCATTCATTGTATTTTGCCGTTTACGATTATACTTTCTATTGTGATTTCCGCTATAAAGAAGCAAATCCTGTGTTGTTTACCGGTCATGGAAAGAACATACAGCCTCAGTATACCATTATTCAAAATAAAAACTATCCGGTTTATTATGACCCTTATGACACAGCGGATATGATGACCGTATACTATCAATGGAAACCCGGTCTTGAAGTCTATTATCCGAAAGAAATTTTACTAACCTATTAACGGGCGCAGGATTATTCCGCTGTATTCAGTGCTGCTTGTACTGCTGATGAGGATGGCATAAGTAACAAACTTTTTGCCATCCCCATAACCGCTTTTTTCAGTATGCTTCCGCGTTACTCTTGCAAATATTTCTACTAAAGTATAGCAAGAAAAAACTTGACTTTTCCAGAAAACTCCCGTACACTGAATACATGAACTTAAAGACTGTTTTGACACCTGAGACTGTCAATCTTCACTTAAAAGGGACCTCGAAAGAGGAAATTATTGATGAGCTGCTTGATATGCTTGTTCAAGCAGGAAAAGTAAAAGACAAGGCTGTTGCGTTAGCCTGTGTTTTAGACCGTGAACGGAAAATGTCAACCGGTATGAAACATGGTATTGCTATACCGCATGGAAAAACTGATTCTGTAAGTGATCTTGTCGCTTGCATTGGTATTTCAGACCAGCCGGTTGACTTTGATTCGCTTGATCAAGAACCATGCCGGATTTTTATTATGACGCTTTCTCCTGTCGATAAAACGGGTCCGCATTTGCAGTTCTTAGCAGAAGTCAGCTTATTATTCAAGAGTGCGGAAAAACGGCAGGAAATTCTTTCCTCAACAGATAAAGCTGATATTATCCGTATCTTAACTGAGTAAACACAAGCATTGCTGTTTAACTGCTAAGAAGTTTAGGAGGTTTTATGATTGTATATGTACTAATGTCAGGAGATGAGGTAAGCGGACAATTACAAACGTACTGTAATGATCTCCCTGATGTTGAAAAAAAGATGTTAGATGCTGCTTCAGATGAGGGGAAAAACTTTATGGGTGCTCATGGAGTTTCCAATGCCCCAATGGTTGTTGTTCTTGATGAAGACGGCAAAGAGCTTTTAAAGTCTATTGATATGGAAGAACTTAAAAAGTTTTTTGCATAGTGCTTAACATACAGGGCTTTCGGCTCATTAGTGGTGATCTCTATACGAATAAAGCCGATTAAACAAGCGGTTATAAAAAGACAGGCTATGTAAAAATAGCATTTTTGCTAGCCTTGTCTTTTTATTTTATACTCCGCAGAAACGCTGATAGGCTTTTAGTTTTGGGCAGCCCGATTATATCTGCTTGTATAGATTAGGTTTTATAAACCGGTAGGCACATCAATAAATACCGTTTCTATACCAAGTTCCTGTGTTATTTTTTTTGCAATGAGTGAAACGCCGATTGTTTCTGTATAATAATGTCCGCCTGCAATAACATGAATACCGTGTTCTCGTGCGGTATGATAGTTTTCATGTCCAATTTCACCGGTAATAAATACATCTACACCTGCTTCAACTGCTTGCAGCAGCTCACTCCCGCCGCTGCCTGAAATAATTGCTGCTGTTTTAATTGTGTTTGGTCCAAAGGGCAGTACCGCAAGCGGTGTATCTCCATGCGGAAAAAGACGTTCAGCAAGCGCATCAAGCGAAAGTGCTTGGGGAAATACCCCTTTTACGCCGACTGCCATCCCTTTCCATATACCAAAAGGTTCAAGCTGCTGCAGCCCAAGCATACCGGCAAGTCCATAGTTGTTTCCAACGCTGTTATGAGCATCAAGCGGAATATGACAGGCATATAATGCAAGATCGTGTTGTAACAGCAGTGCAATCCGCCGGTAGTGCATACCGGTTACTAAGGGGTTCTGTTTCCAAAATAATCCATGATGCACAAACAAAAGATCAGCATGCAACTGCACTGCCTGCTTTATTGTTTCTGCACATGCATCAACTGCAACCGCAATTTTTGTAATTGATTTGCTACAGGGGGCAGTATTTTCTACCTGAATACCGTTCTGGGATGGATCGTGCGCACTGAATGCCTCAATATGTAAGAATGATCTAAACCAGTGATCAATTTCTTCTAATGTCATAGGTTCTCCTAAGCAGCTGTTTGAAGTCTTCTAAGAAAGAGCAAAACAAAAGTTAAATAGCTGTAGTATTGTACTTACGTCCGCAGTCTTTCCAAAGCGTTCGCTGCTTTTCCAGCCATGCACAGCTTCTCTCTACTACTCACCGTTTTGGGAATAACCTTAAATTCTGTTCGGTACTGCTATTTTCATATAGGCGATTATCTTATGGTTTTATAAGATTAAAGCCTGCATACTCTTTCACCCCATCTAACGAATTAACAACATTATATCCTTCAGCTGCAAGTTTTTGAGCAATAGCAAAAGATCTATTTCCTGTATAGCAATAGACTGCGCAAGGTTTACCCTTGGGGAGCGAGGCAAGCATTTCTGAAATATTATGAATATCAGCACATAACGCACCGGAAAGATGAGAAACCTCATAATCATTTTTTTCACGGGCATCAAGAATACTATGTGTACCGGCAGCCGCAATGTCTTGAAATTGCGCTCCCCTGACATTTGTAACAGTAGTAACCGCCGTATAGTGATAGGTACTCATACCTTCAGCATTAAAAATCTTAGTAAATCCGTGCTTTGCAAGAATTTGCGCCGCTTTCCCACTCCGGTTTCCGCTTCGGCATATCACTACGACATTTTTATGTTTAACGTCATCAATTTCTCCGATGCGTTTTTCAATATCCCGTACACTTATGTTAATTGCATAATAGAGATGCGCTGCATTGTATTCATCAGGTTCGCGCACATCTATAACAAGATACATTTCTTTTTCTTTTGTGTCCTGCATAATATCATCAAGTACATTGCCGGTCATTTGATAAATTTTAGGAATAAATACATCCGGAGATTTTTCACGTTCTTCCGTACAAGCACTAAGAAAAGCTGTTAGTATCATAAAAAAAAGAAATGAACTGTATGATTTATTATAGAGCATCTGATTTCCTTGTTTCTATAAATTTCTATGAGTAAACCTGAGGCTGTCTAAAAACTGCTTCGCAATCCGCCAATGCGGATAAATAAGCCATTTCCTTGCAGAAAAAGCCGATAGACTTTCAGCTTTTGAGCATCCCCATTCCTTTAGTATATGTAAAAACCGGGACACTGTCCAGTTCCAAAGCTGAAGTTTTAGCAGGGAAGGTGTTTTCTTATGGGACAGCACCATGCCCTACTATTGGTTGAAGTCAACGCTCGCATTGTTCACCCCTGTAGTAGCAGATTATAAAAAAAATACTCGGATGCGTTTGCTCAAATATTCCGCTTGTGCTATAATACATTCCGGGCATGGTATACTATCCCCATGTTTATTGAAATTTGATTATATAAATCGTTCTGTATGCACGATTTACAGCTTATTTACCTGTTCGTGGCAGCGTTGCTGGACAGGTCTCATGCTGCGATATTTTGGAAGGATATATGATTACAAATACAGTTATAGTGTTTCGGCTTTTTTTAAGTTTTTGCGCAGGCGCAGTCATTGGATTGGAGCGTTCCAGTAAGCGGCAAGCAGCCGGTATGAGAACACATATTTTGATTTGTCTTGGTGCTGCCAGTGTGATGCTGTTATCTATTTGGCTGACCGAAATACAGGGATCGGGGGATCCCGGCAGAATGGCAGCGCAAGTTGTTTCAGGCATGGGCTTTCTAGGCGGTGGTGCTATTTTAAAACTTGGCGCGAATGTGAAAGGTCTTACAACAGCTGCTTCTATATGGGTTGTTGCCTGTATCGGTTTAGTAACCGGTTGCGGAATGTATGCTGCAAGCATTGCGATGATAGTTCTTACTATGATTACCCTTTCGGTTATGCACCGGTTTGAACGGGTATTGTTTCCGGCACGGCAAAATAAATTTTTAGAAATTCATTTTACCGATAATGAAATAAAAACTACTGAAATCACTGAAATTTTGAGTAACTACGCTATTTCTATTTTATCTACTAATGTACGGCAGTCTAAACGGGAAGACAGTTTAGTAAAACTCATACTTTTTATTGATATTCCTAAGCAAACCAATATACGCAAACTTAATACTGATTTACAATCTTTAGGAAATATTACTAAAATTTCTTTAAAAGAGAAATAAGGAGCATACATGATGGACAACAAAAAAGGCGGTTTCTTTTACACACTGTTCCGAGGCATTAATACGCTGCGGCTCATTATTATCAATATACTATTTTTTACACTGCTTTTTATGTTTATTTCTGCGATAAATAAATATGGAAAAGATTCTCCTGCAAAACAGACTGTTCCGGCAGCAGACTCAGTCTTAATGATAACCCCTTCAGGTAGACTAACGGAAAAATCAAGCAGTATCTTGTGGAGCGATTATTTATTGGAGAACAGTTATAAAGAAGTTTTATTGACAGATATAACCGATGCACTCAAGCATGCTGCTTATGATAGACGTATTACATCGGTGTTTATGGATTTATCCGGTTTATACGGTGTGTCTTCAGGCTGCTTTTCCGAATTGAAAGCTGCATTGAATGAATATAAGAAATCGGGAAAACCGCTTGCTGTATTCTCGGATTCTTACCGGATAGGGACATATTACATTGCCTCTTTTGCAGATAGTATTTATCTTGATCCCTTAGGAGAGGTCAACTTAACAGGCTTCTATACGGAATCTCTTTTTTATGGAGGTATGGAAGAAAAATTGGGCATTCGGTGGAATGTTATTCAAGCAGGGGCTTATAAAGGTATGGCGGAAACCTATTCCCGTACCGGTATGTCGGAAAATGTAAAACAAAATTACCGCCTCGTATTTCAAAATTTATGGGAAACGTATACAACAGAGATTGCAGCAAATAGGAATATTCCGAAAGAAGCTCTTGTTGCTTTTGTGGATAACTATACCGGTGCATTACAGCAGAGCAACGGCAGTGCTGCGGAGGCTGCGCTTGCGGCGCAATTAATAACCCATACTGCTTCTTATGATGAAACAGGAGCTGCCTTAGGGCTTTGTGATGAAATGTATTATCCTATTTCAGGACGGCTTATTTCATATCTGGATTATAATAAGAGTTTTAGTAAAACAGAACGGAGCAATAAAATCGGTCTTATTTATATTGACGGGGCAATAACATCAACTGCTGCAAATAAAACAGGGCAAGCAGTAAGCAGTGATTTGCAGGACTTGTTTAATGAGGCTGCAAGCGATGATTCTGTTAAGGCTGTAGTAGTACGGATTGATTCCGGCGGCGGCGAGGTGTTTGCTTCTGAAGAGATTAGGCGGAATGTTGAATGGCTTTCAAAAAAAATCGGTAAAAAAGTTATTGTGTCAATGGGGTCAGTTGCCGCATCGGGCGCATATTGGATTGCTTCCTCGGCAGATTATATTTTTTCTTCGCCGTATACCATCACCGGATCCATTGGTGTACTGGCTGTTATGCCGGTTGTACAAACGATGCTGAAAGATTATTTTGGTATTTACAGTGACGGCATCGGAGCGACGGCAAATCGTCCATATTCATTATTTAAAGAATTAAGTACATCGGAGCGGGAGCAGGCGGAGCTGGAGATTGCGCATACCTACCGTGTTTTTTTGGAAACAGTGTCAAAAGGGCGGAATATTCCGGTAGAAACCCTCGAAGAATTAGCTCAGGGAAAAGTGTATACAGGAATACAGGCTCGCGATATTCAATTAGTAGATGAAATAGGCGGTTTATCCGAGGCATTTGTGTATGCAGCAGCTTCTTGCGGCATAGCGGAAAAATATTCCGTAAAAATTATCCAGCCTGAACTACCATTCAAAGAGGAGATTTTAAAAAATCTCTTAACAAAAGATGCCCGCATACATACTCTAGGAGATTTGCTTATGCTATATGATTTTACACGGCTTCGATCAAAAAAAGGATACTATGTATATACGCCTATCCGTCCTCTTTTTGAAGATTAACACAGCACCATTAAGCTTATTTGCGATAGTATCAGCTTTGCTGATGCTGATGCCTAATGCCTTGATGATATAGGCGTTTTTTGTGTATGATGCTTCTATGATTGAATTATTAGCACCGGCAGGAAATCCCGAAGCATTAGATGCTGCCTTAGCAGAAGGCGCAGACGCTGTTTACTTAGGACTTAAAAGTTTTAATGCCCGTATGCGGTCTTCTAATTTTGCATGGAGTCAGTTTGAAGCCGCTGTTGAACAGCTGCATAAACGGAATAAGAAAGTATATACAACTGTTAATACTGTGATGACGGAAGCCGAAATGGAGCGGTTATACCGTTTCTTATCATATTTAAGCAATATCGGACCGGATGGTATTATTGTGCAGGATTTAGGGCTTATCCAAATGGCGCATACCTATTTCCCGCATCTTAAATTACACGCTTCCACACAATTAAATATTGCGAGTGCAAAAAGTGCCAATGTATTAAGCCGCTGGGGTGTTTCCCGTGCCGTGCTTGCCCGTGAATCAACATTGGAAGAAATACGGACAATTCATGCGCATACGTCTTGCGAGTTGGAGGTATTTGTGCATGGTGCACTTTGTGTAAGTGAATCCGGTCTTTGTATGTTTTCAAGTTATCTTGGCGGGAAGTCTGCAAATAGAGGTATGTGTACCCAAGCATGTAGACGGCTGTACCGTGCTCATACAGAAGATGGGGAAAAAGAAGGGTACTTTTTTTCCCCTGCGGATCTTCAGCTTATTGAGTATATTCCAGATCTTATTCAAGCAGGCGTTACTTCATTTAAAATTGAAGGACGAATGAAAAGTGCTGAGTATGTAGGAACGGTTGTTTCTGCCTACCGTTATGTAATTGATAACTGGGAACGTAATAAAAAGGAAGCAATTGTAACTGCAAAGCGGATTCTTGCAAATGACTTTGCACGGAATAAAACAGCGTTTTGGCTGAAAAATACTCCGTCATCGGAGGTCTTAAATCCTGATCAGGCAGGCGGAACCGGTATTTTTCTGGGTAAGGTACTAAAAATTAAAAAGGCTTCGGCACAAGATATAGAGCTGAAAGATGGAAAAACAACAAGAAAGGTTCACTATGTCTTACTCAAAGACGGCTGCTATATACCAGAAAAAGGTGATTCTATCCGCATTCACAAAAAAGATGATTCAGGGCGGGAAAGCTGGAAACTCCATGATATTATTGAAGATAAAGCCGGTGTATGGCTTCAGATACCTGCCGATTTCGGCATTGATGACAGCATCTACCTGCTGCAAACGAAGGCAATGAGCAAACGCTATCCCCGTGTACTTCCGCTATCGTTAGAAAAATACCGAAAGCAGCCGAATGATGAAGTGCTGCCTGAACTTATGCTGCAAACGGGCTTTCCGGCACTCAATCCAGACACAAAACCGGTAAAGCGAAGTCTTACAAAAAAAGCAAGTGATATTTTTCCGGACGGTGTTTATGTTCAGGTGTCTTCCATGAAAGATTTACATACAATCCTTGCCGATAAGCCGGTACGGGTTATTATCAATTTAAATGAAGATACGAGTGCCGGTCTGGATGAAACAATACAGAAAAAACCGGTGCCGTTCTCAAAACGGGAAATTTTTATTTCGTTGGATCCTTTCCTCCCGCAGAATAAAGAAGATGAGTTAGCAATACAGCTTGAAATTCTCCAAGCGCAAGGGTATTCTCAATTTATTGTCAACAATCCCGGGCATATCAGTCTCTTGCGGAACAAAAAAAATACGCTGATTGCAGGTCCCTATCTGTATATGTTTAACCGGTGGGCAGTAAAATGGCTGCAAGAAAATAGGATATACTGTTATATCCCGCCGGTAGAAGCCTCTCAGGAAACTATTGAAAGCGTTTTTACGCCGGCACAGCGTTCTTATGTGCTGCTGCCTGTTTTTTCCTATCCTGCACTGTTTAGAATGCGGTTTACCTTGCCGAAATCATACAATTTTCTCTATTTTTCTGACAAACAAGGAGAAAGTTTTAGAGCGTTTTCTACTCCGTCTGCTGCTTTTGTACTGCCGGAAAAACCATTTTCCATTATTGACCGGTATCATTCATTACAAAGGCATCAGTTTTCTCATTTTTTACTTGATTTTTCTCACACTGTAGTGGATCGAAAAGAATACCGCTTTATTTTACAGTGCTTACGGAGCGGGCAGCCGCTGCCTGATGCAGTGCGGTTTAATTGGAAAGAAGGTTTTTATAATCCGCAGAAAGTTGAAGAATTAAAACAGCTTGGCGGTCAGCAGAGGGGGCAAAAATCGGCAGCCCGTACCAAAAACGGGAGTCAAAAAGCCGGACAAATGCGGGCTTCAGTACGGCATCAACAAAAACGAAGCAGCAAACCGCCCCGCATCGGCAAGAACGCTAAGCCTGCCCAATAACATTGCCCCGAACTGACCGGCGTGCTTAAAATCGCATTTCAAGGTAATCCATTCGGAAACAAGACCGGCAAAAATTCCGGTCTTGGGCAGTTTTTATGCCCATTAGCATAATCAAAATCACTATCAAATCAAATATTGCTATAAAAATGTATAAATATTCGGAAAATTTACATATTTTCGTATATTCATAGTTGAAAAAATTCTGTATTCGTGCTACCATTCCAATCATTATTCGGTGTATCTTAAAATATTTCTTTTTTTGATTACCGCATACATTACGAGCAAAAGGTTATATACAGTATTAATCATGGAAAATTTAAATGTATTAACAATAAAAGATTTGCATACCGCTTTCCGTATTGACGGCGACTATTACGATGCAGTTGACGGGGTTTCTCTTGAAGTGAAACCTAATGAGCTGCTTGCAATAGTAGGGGAGTCCGGATGCGGCAAAAGCACCGTGGCAATGTCCATTACCGGTTTACATGATATGCGGTTTACCCGTGTATCTGGTGAAATCCTTTTTAAAGGAAAGAATTTGCTAACCGCTTCGGAAGCGGAAATGAATGCAATCCGCGGTAAAGATATAGGCTTCATCTTTCAGGATCCGCTTGCGTCATTAAATCCCCTTCAGCGGATCGGGAAGCAAATTGAAGAAGCCTTAGTGTATCATACAACTATGAATGAAAAAGAGCGTCAAGCACGGGTTATTGAGCTTTTAAATGATGTTGGTATACAGAATCCGGAGCGGACAGCCCTGAGGTTTCCGCATGAACTGTCCGGCGGAATGCGTCAGCGTGTGCTGATTGCAGCGGCACTTTCCTGTAATCCTTCGTTGATTATTGCTGATGAGCCGACAACTGCGCTTGATGTAACAATCCAAGCACAAATTCTTGATCTGATTAAAGAGCTGCAAGTAAAGCATCATGCAGGTATTATCCTTATTACCCATGATCTTGGCGTAGTAGCGCAAGTTGCAGACCGTGTTGCTGTTATGTATGCGGGGCAAGTGGTAGAAATTGCAGAGGCAAAAGAGCTTTTTACAAACCCGCTGCATCCGTATACCCGCTCGCTTTTAAAATCTATCCCGCAAACTGATAATGATGACGATATTTTGCACGTTATTAAAGGTATGGTTCCCTCATTGAAGAAAATGAAGCACAGCGGATGCCGTTTTGCCGATCGTATTGAGTGGATTCCTGAAGATGCGCACGAGCAAGACCCGCAACTCCATGAGGTAAGCACCGGACATTTGGTCCGCTGTTCTTGCTGGAAGCATTTTCATTTTGAAGATGCGGTATAAGCGATGATAAGAGAAGAGGTACGCTGATGGCACTGCTGGAAGTAAAAAATCTAAAGATACACTTTCCCATCAGGGGAGGTTTTTTTAATACTATTCAAGACTATGTACGGGCCGTTGATGATGTTTCGTTTACTATAGAAGAAGGAAAAACATACGGACTTATTGGTGAATCCGGTTCCGGTAAAACAACAATCGGGAAAGCGGTTGTAGGATTGGAAAGACCGACGAGCGGTCAAATTTTGTACGGCGGAACCTGCGTTAATACAAGAGTACAACAGCGAAAAGAAAAATATAATCAGCATGTACAAATGATTTTTCAAGATGTTATGTCTAGTCTTGATCCTAAAAAACGAATCCGCGATATTATTGCAGAGCCGATTCGGAATTTTGAAAATCTTTCTAAAGAGGATGAAGTTCGTAAAGTATTATCGCTACTGAATATAGTCGGTATGCCTGCGGACGGGCTGTATAAGTACCCCTATGAGTTTTCAGGAGGGCAGCGGCAGCGTATCGGTGTTGCACGCGCTATTGCGGTAAACCCGCGTCTTATTGTTGCCGATGAGCCGGTTTCTGCGCTGGACTTGTCGGTGCAGGCGCAAATTCTCAATTTTATGAAAGAAATTCAGCGCAATTTTAAATTAAGCTATTTGTTTATCTCGCACGACCTTGGCGTTGTAAAGCACATGTGCGATTACATTTATATCATGTATCGCGGACGGTTTGTCGAAGCGGGAACACGCGAAGATATTTACCAAAATCCGCTGCATATTTATACCAGACGGCTTATCGCTGCGATCCCTGAAATGAATGTTGAAATGCGCGATGAATATAAAAAACGCCGCCTTGAAATTGAAGCGGAATACAACCGTGAATCGGAACGGTATTTTACGCCTGAGGGTAAAGTATACGATTTGAAAAAAATCAGCGACACGCATTACGCTGCGTTAAAGGGCTAGGAGGAGAAGAACTATGTGGAAGACAATACTACGCCGTATCCTCATTATGATACCGCAGCTGTTTGTTTTAAGTGTTATTGTTTTTTTGATTGGAAAAATGATGCCCGGCGATCCGTTCAGCGGCTTAATTACTAATCCTAAAGTAGATGCACACCGTATCGAGGAACTCCGTGAAAAGGCAGGATTAAATGATCCGTGGTCTATTCAGTATAAAAACTGGATGAAGCGGATGCTCCTCCATGGTGATTTTGGTATTTCGTATACCTATAAATTACCGGTTAAAGATAAAATTGAGCTGCCTGCTCATAATACCCTGTGGCTGTCTTTGCTGACTGTACTATTAACATACGCAATCGCTGTACCGCTTGGTATGTTTTCAGGTAGGTATGACGGTTCAAAATTTGATAAGGCGGTATTGGTGTATAACTTTATTACCTATGCAATACCGTCGTTTATCCTTTCTCTGTTGTTTTTATTGCTATTCGGCTTTAAATTGCGGTTTTTCCCTACTTCCGGCTTTGTAAGTCTTGAAGCGATGGGAACTAAGGTCGCATTTTTCTTCAGCCGCATATATCACATGCTGCTGCCTGCAATTACCGGTGCTTTGCTGCGTACAACAGGTATTGTGCAGTATTTACGCAACGAGGTCATTGATGCAAAAAGTCAAGACTATGTAAAGACGGCACGGAGTAAAGGGGTTCCTATTAATAAGGTGTACTCCCATCATATTTTCAGAAACTCGCTGCTGCCTATTGCAGCATTTTTCGGATTTACCGTAACGGGGCTGCTCGCCGGTTCCGTGTTTATTGAAACAGTTTTTATGTATCAGGGAATGGGGTTGTTATTTATTGAGTCTATCCTTTCACGCGATTATTCTGTTATCAATGCGCTTACGTTGTTGTACGGTACCCTTGCCCTCTTCGGCAGCCTTATTTCGGACATCGTTATGATTATTGTTGATCCCCGTATCAGAATAGAGTAGGAGATTTGTATGGACAGGAATGAAAATACTGCTATTAATCTGGATAGTATTGATGAAACTGCATTAAAAGAAATGAGTACCGTTCCTTCATTTTGGAAAATTGTAAAAAATGAATTTAAACATGATAAGGTTGCGGTTGTTGCATTAGGGATACTTGTGCTGATTTTTCTTGTTATTGTTATCGGGGGATTTGTCTTTGATACGGAAACAGTAATGCGCGTCAGCCTGCGGGATAAGTATTCGGTGCCGGGGAAAAAGTATTTGCTGGGAGCAGATTTAGGGGGACGACCTATTTTGCCGCAGCTTATTATCGGTGCGCGCAATTCTATTCTTATTGCCTTTTGCGTTACTATTATTACGCAAGCGGTTGGGATATTTGTTGGGCTGATTGTAGGTTTCTACGGCGGTAAAGTTGACAATATTATTATGCGTATTTGCGATTTTATTATGATTTTACCTATTGTTATGCTGATTATTGTTTTTGTAACGGTGGTTCCCAGCTATAATATTTGGACATTTATTTTTATAATGTCCGCATTTTACTGGGTGGGTATTACCCGCCTTGTACGCAGTAAAGCATTATCGGAAAACCAGCGGGATTATGTTAATGCCTCGCGTATTTTGGGAACGAGCGATCTAAAGATAATGTACGGCGGTATCTTACCTAATATTGCTTCCATTATAATAGTCGACTTTACGTTGAGTATGGCTGGTAATATTGGTATAGAAACAGGTATGAGTTTTCTGGGTTTTGGGCTGCCGCCGAGTTCGCCCTCGCTGGGTACATTGATTGGGTATGCACGCGATCCGGGGACTATTTCTGGAAAACTCTGGGTATGGCTGCCTGCATCAATATTGATTATGATATTGGTGCTGTGTATAAATTATGTCGGACAGACCATTAAACGGGCATCCGATGCAAAGCAACGATTCAAATAGGAGGAAGACTATGAGCAAAACTTCAAAACTTGCTGCATTTTTACTTGCTGCAGCAGCCTTGGTTGTGTCAAGCTGCGGCGGCGGCAACAGCAGTGCAACCGACAGCCCCGGTACGACAGCAGATACCGGAAAGAAGAAACTTGAACGACCGTTTCCTGATTTTGTTGAGCGGGAAGGAGATACTGTCGGAGGAACCTTTGTATACGGTATTATAAGCGCCACTCCGTGGAAAAGTGTCTTTAATACATTCTTGTATGAAGATAATAGTACTTTCGAGGCAATGGTTCCGATGCTTGGGCGCTTTATGAAAAGCGGGTTGAACCATGAAATGGTAGACGGCGGTTTGTGTAATGTCTCTTTTAACCGTGAAGCAAAAACTGCCACTTTTCATATTGATCCTGAACTTACGTGGTCGGACGGGGTGCCGGTAACTGTTGATGACATTATCTTTGTGTATGAATCAATTTGCCACCCTGATTATGATGGTGTTCGCTATGACGATGATTATGAGAATATTATCGGAGCTGTCGAATTCCATGAGGGAAAAGCTGATTCTATTTCCGGCTTAAAGCGGATCGATGATAACACGCTCGAAGTTTCTTTCAAGAGCTATTATCCGGCAATTCTGTGGGGAGCCGGTCTTCCTTACAACCCTGAGCCTGCGCATTATCTGAAAGATATTCCTTTAAAAGAGCTGCGTGCGCATGAACGCATCCGCAAGCATCCCCTTGCCTGTGGACCCTTTGTTATAAACTCTATGGTTGAAGGCGATATTCTTGAGTTTATTCCTAATCCGTACTGGAAGAAGAATAAAATTGCAGTGGACAAGCTGATTGTGAAACGTATCGCCCCCACTTCCGCTGTACAGGCGATGAAATCCGGTGAAATTGATGTAATGGAAATGCCCGGTTATACCTATGATCAATTGGTAGAACTTGATAGTGAAGGGCGGCCGGTAAAAGACAGTAATGGCAATATTAAAATGAAAATTGATAATGCTGATATTATTACTGCTATTCAGCGTTCGTATGGGTATGTTGCATTTAAAATGGGAACATGGGATGCAGAAAAGGGCGAATGTGTACCATTTCCTGACGGCGGAAAATTCAAAGATAAGGCTCTTCGTCAGGCAATGGGGTATGCAATGGATAATGACGGCGTTAATGAGATTTTCTATCATGGATTACGTGTAACACCTAATTCACTTATTACACCTGCTCACCCCGGTTTTTATGATGAAAGTCTTGAAGGCTATAGCTATAACCCCGGAAAAGCAAAGCAATTACTTGATGATGCCGGTTATAAAGATATAGACGGAGACGGTTTCCGTGAAACACCGGATGGTAAACCGCTTACTATTAACTATCTATCTATGAGCGGCGGTGATATTGCTGAACCTTTAGCCAACTACTACTTGCAAAACTGGCGTGATATTGGCTTAAATATCAACTTGAATGACGGTAGATTGATAGAGTTCAATGCTTTCTACGATAAAATCCAAAAAGATGATCCTGCTGTAGAAGTATATGCTGGTGCATGGGGTGTTGGTTCAGATCCTAATCCCTCAAATTTGTATTCTAAAAAAGCTCAGTTTAACCTTACACGATGGGTGAATGCAAAGAACGATGAACTGTTAGATAAAATATGTTCTGAGGACGCTTTTGATGAAGCATTCCGTGCAAAGGCGTATAAGGAATGGAATGAAAACCTTATGGAAGAAGCTGTTGTTCTTCCGACTAACTATCGCTTAGCGGTGACCTTAGTCAATAAGCGGGTAAAAAACTGGTATGATCGTCCTGGAGTTGATTGGCATTGGCACTGTATTGGTCTTGTAAGTGAAAAACCTGCCGTTAATTCTATGAATTAATCACTGGGGCAGAGTAGGGGAGTAATGGGAACCTCTAAAAACGGAAGTTTTTAGAGGTTCCCTAGTGTTGAGTATATTAGACCTGTTCGATAACTCCATTGCCGAACAGGTTTATTGATTTCAATACCTCTTCTTCCAGCCTTTGGCATCCTCGCAGCAGGGCATAACTGCTAATGCTCTTACTCGTGCTAAGCGGTTTGCAGTGCTGCATAAAAGTATGAATAAATATCAGTTTTGTATTATAGTATGTATTTTTATAACAGCTGTTGGTTGCTCCCAAGAACGGACAGTGCCGGTTGACTTTTTTTTGATGATTGATACATCAGCATCAATGAACGAACCCGGAAAATTTGAAAGTGTTTATCACTGGATTCGTAATACACTTATTGCAGAAATGCTGGTTACTGGTGATTGGATTACATTCTGGGAATTTTATGAATCTCCCCGCGAACTGCTTACACTCATGCTAAAAACGGATCACGATCGGCAGGAGCTTATTAACACGGTGGATGTAATCCGTCCCGACAAAAAATTCACTGATATAGGCAAAGCCCTTGATGCCATACACAAAATAATCGAAACAAGAAAAAACAACACACGCCATAAAATTTTGTTACTTATTACTGATTTAGAGCAAGATGCACCATGGACATCAAAATATCGAGGCAAGCAAGCTTCATTTGAAAGCCCTTATTTGGCAGAAGCCCGTATTATCCGCCATGATAATTGGTATGAAATTACGCTCGATATGGATATACAGGATAAAGTAGTAAGTACAACAACAACCCTGTATAATAGCTTACGGGAATAAAGTATTGACTTCTAAATACTTCGGGTTTTAAATATGCCCAACAGTGTTCTTCAACGCAATGAATTCCCCTGCCAAAAATTCTCAGCGGGGAATGGGTACTCTATACCGGGAACCTCTAAAAATCTAACTGAGTTTTTAGCGATGCCCTACTGCTTCATTCAGTCTCATACAGCATCACCGTATACATGGCGTTGGCATACTTTCCAATGCCGGCGATACCTACTTTCATGTTCTTGAACGAATCGTATTTTCCTTGTATACTCTCCTTGTTCGATCCCTTTGTTTTCAAATGGGTTTACTCGATATAGTCGATAACTTTGTTGCCAAACAGGTTTATTCTAAGGAACAACTATGAAAACTAAAACAACCATCGTCAGCCGTATTTTTTTAGCAGCGATTGCACTATGTGTACTTTCTTGTAATCAGATAAACGGAAAAACGTCTCTCATCGGCTCAGCTGCAAATCGTCCTCAAGCTCAAAAAGACACTTCGCCAAGCGGATCCCCGAATAATCAAAATAACCAGAATAATCAAAATAACCAGAATAATCAGAATAATCAGAATAATCAAAATAACCAGAATAATCAGAATAATCAGAATAACCAGAATAACCAGAATAACCAGAATAACCAGAATAACCAGAATAACC